>USCH01000001.1 GCA_900553175.1 uncultured Alistipes sp.
GCTGAAGTCGAAAGACACACGCGTTATCATGACCTTTTCCGGAGGCTGGTTGGAGATGGCATTGGCATGACGCAAGCATCCGATTGGAGGCGAATGAGTTGTATAAATAACTGTTTTTTAGCTGTTTGATAACTTCAGTAGCCGTGAACTGCGGATCGGTTGCGGATGAATGATCCTGCGAGACGGGATTTTTCCGCTGCTGATGATTTCAAAGCGAAATCCGTCTTGTCGGTTCATCTTTATTTAGAACAGATTACTTAAACGTTTAAGCAATTCGGGGCCTTGCCGATGAATATGAATGGAAAAGAGAGTTCCCGGACGGAGCGGGGCGAACGCATTTGACCGATCGACCGATGTCCGACCGAGAGTCCGATAACCGACACTTGAATAAATCCGAAACTTTTTTATGTGCCTATGAATCTATTCGAACTTCTGCGTTTGCGATTCCCGATCCGGGGCGCGGCCCGCTGGCTCGCGCTGACGGTTTGCATGATCGCATTGTCGCCGTGCGCGCTGTTTGCCCAGTCGCACGTGATTACCGGTAAGGTAGTCGACGAAAAGGGCATGCCGGTCATCGGCGCCAACGTCATCGTCGACGGATCGACCGTCGGTACCAACACGGATATCGACGGCAACTTCACCCTGCGCGTCACCCCCCCCCAGCATAAGACGCTGGTGGTCATGTATCTGGGCTATGAGAATGCGAAACTGCCCATCGGTACCAGAACCCATTTCGAAGTAACGCTCCAGCCCGACAACAAGACCATCGACGAGGTGGTCGTCGTCGCTTACGGCACCCAGAAGAAAGTGGCGGTGACGGGTGCGCTTGCGTCGGTGAGCAGCAACGAACTCAAACGGTCGCCCGTGTCGAACTTCTCCACGGCGCTGGCCGGACGTCTGCCCGGTCTGACTGTCACGCAGGCTTCGGGTATGCCCGGCGACGAGCGGGTCGATCTGAAGCTGCGCGGCGTGAGCACGACGGGTAACTCGGCACCGCTCATCCTCATCGACGGCGTGCCCCGCGACGACCTCAGCTCGCTGGACGCCAACGAGGTGGAGAATGTGACCGTTCTTAAGGACGCTTCGGCCACGGGCGTGTTCGGCGTACGCGGCGCCAACGGCGTCATTCTGGTCACGACCCGCCGGGGCAACACCGGCAAGGCCGATGTGGCCATCACGGCCGAATACGGCATTCAGCAGCTGCTCGTCCGCGGCGCCTACAAGCTCGATTCGTGGGATTATGCGGCGCTGCTCAACGAACGCAATGCCAACGACAACATGGATCCCTACTACAACGAGTGGCAGATCGAACGGTTCCGCAGCGGCGACGATCCGGTTTTCTTCCCCAACCGCGACCCCTACGACGAGTATACGAAACTCGGCCAGCAGTACAAGATCAACGCCAACGTATCGGGCGGTACGGACCGCATCCAGTATTTCATCAACGCCTCCTATCTGGACCAGGGCAGCGTCTTCCGCACGGTGCCCAAGTCGGTGCTGGGCTACGACCCCAGCTTCTGGCTCAAGCGTGTCAACGTGCGCACCAACATCGACTACAAGATCTCCGAGCGGGTGAAGTTCAGCCTCAACCTGAGCTCCTACCTCAACAAGCGCAACATGATCATGTGGGGCGACGGTCTGGATTGGGCCACCGACGTCAACTTCGACGATGCGGCCGCCAGCTTCGTGGTGGGCGGTCTGAACCGCGTGCCGCCTACGGCTCCCGGTCCCGCCATTCCGGCCAATACCTACGATCTGAACGGCAACCTGCTGCCCGAGGGCGGCTGGGTGCAGGACGGTTCGGGCTACCAGCTCTACCCGCGCATGAACCTGGGCGGCTACATCCGCCAGATGAAGAGCACGCTCAATTCGAGCGCCGCCATCGACTGGGACATGGGCAATTGGGTTAAGGGCCTCAAGCTGCGCGCCATGTTCTCCTACGACCTTTACGCGACCGGATTCATCAAGGCTACCCGTTCCTACAACCGCTACGGTTTCCACCAGGCTTCGGGTCCCGACGACCAGTCCTACTTCGAGGTGCAGCACACCGACACCGCATTCGACGGCATCCACGCCGAGACCAGCCTCAATTTCCACAACGGAGGCCGCGGACAGTCGTCGATGTACAAGTTCAACTCGCAGCTGCAGCTCAACTACGACCGTCTGTTCAACGAGAAGCACGATTTCCACCTGCTGTTCCTCGGCCAGATCGACAATTCGGTGAGCAATGCGGCCCATTCGCTCTACCTGCCCTACAACATGCTCTATTTCTCGGGCCGTGCCACCTACACCTTCGACAACCGCTATACGGCCGAGGTGAACCTGGGTATCAACGGTTCGGAGCAGTTCGCCAAGGAGAACCGCTTCGGCGTCTTCCCGGCCGTGTCGCTGGGCTGGACCCTCAGCGAGGAGCCGTTCATCAAGAACAACATCGATCCCAAATGGCTCGACTTCTTCAAGATCCGCGCGTCGTTCGGCGTCGTGGGTAACGACCGTCTTTCCGACCAGACCCGTTTCCTCTACATGGACAACGTGCGCGTGGTGGACGGCGGTGCGCTCGCATCGCTCGGCCGCGGCCAGTATGTCTCCACGGCCATGATCGGCAACCCCGCCCTGACGTGGGAGACCGCCAAGCAGTGGAACTACGGTGTCGATGTCGGCTTCCTGAACGGCGTGTCGTTCAACTTCGACTACTTCACCGAGGACCGTACCGACATTCTGGTCAACCGCACCACGGTGCCGCTGGTTCAGGGTCTCGGCTCCGGCGCCCTGCCCCGCGTGAACATGGGCCGCGTGAAGAACCACGGCTACGAAATCGTACTGGGCTACCAGCGCCAGCTCACCAAGGACCTCTTCCTGGGCGTTTCGGCCAATTACAACTTCGCCCGCAACAAGGTGATCGAGGCCGACGAGGTGAAGCTTCCGACGGGCCGCAACGGCTATCTCTACGAATACCGGCAGACCGGATTCCCCATCGGACAGACCTGGGTGCTTCAGGTCGACTATGAAGACGGAGCCGGCAACGGTTACATCAACACCGAGGAGGACCTGGCCAAATACAGCGCCATGTACGGCGGTTATGCCCGCGCGTTCCTGGGCCAGTGGAAATTCGTCGACCAGAACGGCGACGGCAAGATCGACGAGAAAGACCAGATTCCCTACGGTTATCCTTCGGGCACGCCCGAAATCACCTACGGCGCCACGATGTCGCTGTCGTGGAAAAACCTCGACTTCAGCATGCAGTGGCAGGGCGTGGCCCACAAGCAGGGTGTCTATGTGGTCGGCATGTTCGGCAACGGTCACCTCACGGGCGAATGGGAACTCCATGCCTGGACCAAGGAGCGCTTCGAAAACGGCGAGCCGATCACCTATCAGGCTTTGAGAAACGGAGCCACGCTCGCCAGCGGTGCCGTGAACGAGCGCAGCGACTATGTGGTCAGCGATATGAAGTTCGTGCGTCTGAAGAACGTCGAGCTGGGCTACTCGCTGCCCAAGAAGTGGATGGACAAGATCGGCATCGGCGGCATCCGTTTCGCCGTGACGGGTCAGAACCTGTGGAACACGAACAACATGAAGACCCGCAGTATGGACCCCGAGGCCAACAACGAAAACCAGTATCCGCTGACGCGCAACATCAGTTTCTCGATTCAGCTCAAACTGTAATACAACAACTCGGACAATATGAAGATAATACGATATATCGGAGCATTCATGCTGGCAGCGGTGCTCGCGCCCTCCTGCTCGCTGCTCGACATCACGCCCGACGGCCGTGTGACGCTCGAAGATATTTTTGCCGATCACGATATGACGGGGGCCTATCTGAACGGCTGCTACAACGACATCCCCGCTAAGGGAGGCTCCTATTACTGGGTCTGCAACGCCCCCACGGCCCTCTCCGACGAGGGGTGGTACGTCTACGGCGTGCTGGCCGACGGTGTGCCTTCGCAGCTCTATCTGGGTACGGCTTCGGCCGCCTCGCATCCGCTGCGCGATTACAGCGACAACCCCAAGGCCGATTATTACGGCACCTACATGTGGCAGCTGCGTCAGACCACGACCTTCCTTCAGCACATCGACCAGGCCAACGTCCGCACCGAGGCCGAGCGCAACCGCTGGCGCGCCGAGGCCCACGTGCTGCGTGCCTACTACATGTCGGAGATGCTCAAATGGTTCGGCGCCTTCGCCTACAATCCCAACGGCTATCCCGACGATTTCGACTACAAGACGCTGACCAAACCTTCGGTCTGGTGGATCGCCGAGCAGATCGACGCCGAATGCACGGCTGCCATCAACACGGCCGAGCTGCCCTGGCGCATCGACTCGAGCGCCGATGCGCTGCGCGCCACCAAGGCGCTGGCATGGTGCATCAAGTCGAAAATGTACCTCTTCGCCGCAAGTCCCCTGTTCGCCGACATCGACGAGTATTCGCAAGCCGAACAGAAGGCTCATTGGCAGAAGGCTTTCGAAGTGAACCAGGAGGCGGTCCGCCAACTCGAAGCCAACGGTTATGCGCTTAAGACCATGGTGGCCGACCAAGATCTTTACAAAGGCGATGCGGCTGCCTATCAGGAGCTTTTCACCTCCACGTCGCTCACTTCGGCCAGCGATCCCGAGACCATCTGGCACGGTCGCGGCAACCAGCGTTACACCGACCACAGCTACATCGGCTCCCATACGTGGAGTTCGACGCGCGCCGGAATCGTTCCGGTGCAGGAGCTGGTCGACGCCTACGAAGTGCTGAGCGCCGACGGGACCAAGGCCGAGCCGCTGCTTGATCTGGCGAATCCCTACAATGCCGACAAGTCGCCCAACTACAATTCGGCGGCTTTGGCGCTGGGCTACGATCCCGAAGACCCGTACAGCCATAACCTGCTTCACGATCATCCCGAGAACGAGGCCGATAGAGTCCGTCGCGACCCGCGCATGGCGGTGACGATCATCTGCGACGGCGATCCGATCTACTGGAAGGGCGAGACGAAGTATATTGAAACGTATGTCGGCGGCGACAACGGGATTAACGACGACCCTAAGGAAAATGCGTACACCCGCACAGGATACTATTTCCGCAAGTACATTGGTCCCAACCACGACATCGACAACGGCCTCTATTCGGCTCCCTGGAAGTATTTCCGCCTGGCCGAAATCAAGCTCAACCTGGCCGAAGCCGCCGCCGAAGCGGGCGAGTTGGGCGTCGCCGAGGCGCAGGTCAACGACGTGCGCCGCCGCGTGCACATGCCCGACCTGCCGGCCGGACTTTCGCAGGAGGAGATGATCCGTCGTGTCCGTCAGGAGCGTCGGGTGGAGCTCTGCTACGAGGAGTGCCGCTATTTCGACGTGCGCCGCTGGTCGGAATCCTATGCCAGCTCGAAACTCTACAAGGAAAATCTCGCTCCCTGCGGTACGCTGACGAGCATGTGGATTACCAAAAACGAGGACGGAACCAAGACCTACCAGCGTCGTGCGAATCTGAAGAACCTTTCCACGCGCTACAGCGACGTGTTGCTGCCCATCCCGCAGACCGAGGCGCAGACGCTCTTTTCGCTGACCAGCAAAACGTGGCAGAATTACGGTTGGTAATCTTTAATACGAAATCCCATGAGAATACAGATAAAACAAACAGCAATTCTGCTTGCGGCCCTCGTCGCTTTCCCGTGCGGAGCGTCGTTCGCACAGACCGAGGAGCACGTGAAAGGTACGGTCCGGGATGCCGCCGGCGAGCCGGTTTTCGAGGCGCTCGTGACCGACGCCGAAGGACGCGTGCTCGGGACTACCGACCTGTTCGGCCGTTTCGAGCTGGAGGCAGCCTCCGGCAAGGAGCTCCAGTTCGTCAAGAACGGCTATGAAGTGGCTGCCGCTTCGAACCGCATTGAAACGCCTGCCGATGAGAAGAAACCTGCGACCGTGGAGTATACGGTGACCATGCGCCGCGACATCTCGCGCAAGGATGAGGTGCTCGACTACGGCTACCACGTGAAACGTCGCCGGGGCATCCTCTCCGAGGCGGTTTCCGTCCTCGACGGCAAGCAGCTGGAGGACATTCCCACGTCGAATTTCAGCCAGATGCTCGAAGGCCAGATGCTCGGTCTGGGTACGATCGAAACCTCTTCCGATCCGGGCAACGCCTCGGTGGATAAGTACGTGCGCGGCATTTCGACGATCCACAAGACCGCGCCGCTGGTCGTGCTGGACGGCGTGCTGATGCAGGATTACAACATCGACTATCTGACGGCTGCCGAAATCGAGAACGTCGTGGTGCTCAAGGATGCGGCCGCCATGGCCATCTACGGTCTGAAAGGTGCCAACGGCGTGATCGTCATCAACACCAAGTCGGGTCTTCCGGGCTCGTTCGACGTGCGTTTCACGGCCGACATGTCGGTGCAGCAGATCAGCCGCAAGCCGCAGAACCTCTCGTCGTTCGAATACGCCACGCTCCGCAACCAGGCCTGGACCAACGACGGGGCTTCGGGCGATGCGCCCTTCTCCGACTACGAGATGGAGCAGTTCCGCAGCGGGTCCAATCCGCTCTATCCGAACAAAGACTGGTACAAGGAGTTCGTGCGCCCGCTGGGCACCATGGAGCGTCTGGGCGTGACGGTCAGCGGCGGCAGCCAGCGGACCCGCGTCTGGTCGAACATCAACTTCATGAACCAGACCTCGATGTTCAAGCAGCAGACCGACGAATACGTGGCCGCGCCGCGCCGGTTCTGGGTCAATTTCCGCGCCAAGGTCGATGTGGACATCTCGAAGCATGTCAGCGCCGAGGCCGGTGTGGCCGGTAACGTGCGCAACGACCGTCTGGCCGGCAGCGGCAATACGAACGGAACGATCTACAATTCGATCTTCACGCTTCCTCCCACCATGATGGGCCCGCTGACCGACGACGGCCGCGTGGTGACCATGGAGACGGTGCCCAATCCCACCTACGGACTTCTCAACCGTTCGGGCTACACGAAATACACGGGCATGTATCTTTCGACCTATGCCGGTCTGAAAGTCAACCTGGATTTCATCACCCGCGGCCTGAGCCTTTCGGGCAAGATCGCGTTCCAGTCCTCGAACGACCGTTACAATTTCTCGGTTCAGGACTATCGCCGCTACTATTACGACTACGAACAGGGCGATTTCCGGCAGCTGGGTTCGAACATCGACTCGAACCTCTCCAACAGCGTGTCGGGCGAGTTCCAGTATGCGCTGAGCTTCATCGCGCAGCTCGACTACGACCGCACGTTCGGCAAGCACAAGGTCGATGCCCATCTGTTCACCTATTACACCGACGAACAGTTCAGCAAGGTCGTCGCCGACTATCCGGCGCTGGGTCTGCCTTACTACAACATGAATTCGGGCCTGAATGCCGGCTACAGCTACGACGACCGCTACGTGGTGAGCGCCACGCTGGGTCTGACGGCCTCCGATGTCTTCCCCAAGAAAAACCGGTTCACGTTCGTTCCGGCCGTGTCGGCCGCGTGGGTGGCTTCGAACGAGGCTTTCCTGAGCGATGTGAAGTGGCTCTCGCTGCTCAAGGTGCGCGCCTCGTACGGCATGGTCGCCTCCGATGCGTTCAATGTGGGCTACTACCGCTACCTCTACACCGATTACGTGCAGAAGGACGGCAACATCCGTTTGCTGGGCAATCCCGACCTGAAGCCCGAGAAGCACCTGATCCAGAACTACGGCATCGAGGTGGGGCTGTGGAACAAGCTGAACCTCTCGTTCGACTACTTCCGCCGCCATACGAGCAACATGCTCATCGACAGCGGCAGTTCGATCCCCTTATTCCAGGGCATCTACACGGCCAACTACATGAAGGTCAACGAGGGCGAAATGCGCAACCGCGGCATCGAGCTGGGCCTCGAGTACGCTACGGAACTGGGCCGCGGCTGGAGCGTCCGTGCCGGTGTCAACTGGTCGCATGCCAAGAACAAGGTGATTTACGTCAATGAGATACCCGAGCCGGAGGCCGGTCCGGGGTACAGCGGCTTTGCGGAGCGCTACGTCGAGGAGGGACACCCCTACGGCCAGGTATTCGGTTACCGGATCGACCGCAGCAACGGCAACGGGTATATCAACACCGACGAGGAGCTGGCCAAATACACCGATATGTATGAATTGGGCACCCCGCGCAAGGGCGATTTCATCTACCAGGATGCCAACGGCGACGGCAAGATCAATGAAAAGGATATGACCGCGCTCGGCAAGGGCGCGATTCCGACCGACTTCACGACTTTCCGCGTGGGCTTCGGCTGGAAAGGCCTCGAACTGGACCTCATGTTCCAGGGCGTGCTGGGATACTACGGCGTGGTGGACTATCAGTCCGAGCTGAGCGCCAACGGTCTTTACAACGACATGCATCTGAAGTCGTGGACCCCCGAGCGTTATGCCGCCGGCGAGACGATCGACGCTCCGGCCATGAGCTACTCCTCCTCTTCGACGAGCATGCTGCGCAACGAGTACAACTATACCGATCGTTCGTTCTGGCGTCTGAAGAATGCGTCGCTCTCCTACACGCTGCCTCAGCGTCTGATGCGCAATGCGGGCATTTCGCGCCTGAAGATCGTGTTGAGCGGCACCAATCTCTTCACCACGTCGAAACTCGAATCGAAGGTGATCGACCCTGAATTCGGCTATATGGACACTCTGCCGGCCATGCGGGTCATCAACCTGGGTGTGAAAATCGACTTCTAATCGCAAACGGCAATACTGTTATGAAAATCATGAAATATACGACCTCGATTCTTTCGGCCGCCGCGATGTTCTTTCTGAGCACGGGCTGCGTGAAAGATATGGACATGCAGCTCGACGACCGCATCCCCAGCGAGCGGGCCACCTACGAGCAGCTTGCCCGGGCTTACAGCCATCTGCGTTCGGCATTCTATGCCCCTGTCGCCACGAGCTGCAACAGCGGTTTTACGGCCGGCGGCTACATGATGGCCGGATACTGCGACGAAGCGCAGGAGGTTTACCGGAATTCTCCCGTCCACAGCTTTTACAACGGCCTTGTTTCGTCGTCGGACATGCCGCTTTGGTGGAGTGCCGATGGCGGCGGAACCGAACGCTGGTCGGGCCTTTTCAATTGCATTTACGCCTGCAATTCGGCGATCACCTTTCTGGAGGACCCCACGCTGGAGACCGACTACGAAGAGATTCAGAAGACCACCATGGTCGCGCAGTTCTATGCGCTGCGCGGCTATGCCTACCTGCAGCTGATCAAGCGTTTCGGCGGCGTGCCCATCGTCGACCACATCATCGGCCGCGAGGAGGACTATTCGCAGTACAAGCGGGCGAGCTTCGCCCAGTGCGTCGACTTCATCATCGAGTCCTGCGACCGGGCCATGGAGATCGACAAATCGCTGCCCTGGTTCACCGCCTCGCAGTCGCTGCTGCCCCAGTTGAGCCGTTTCGCCCTCTGCGCCGTCAAGTCCGAAGCCGTCCTGTATGCGGCCAGCCCGCTGTGGGCCGATGACTGCGAGGGCACGGAACCCTATACGTGGGAGCGTGCGGCCGGTATCACCAAGGAGATGCTCGACCTCTGCGTCGGCCACGGCGCTGCGCTGGTCGATGCCGACACGGCTTTCCCCGTTGAGTCCGAGTTCGGTCTGAATGCCTACGACAAGTATTTCCTTTCGACCTATCCTTCGGGCGCTTCGTGGGATACCGAGACGCTGTATCAGCCCTACAACTACGGTTGGACGCAGAGTGTCGTCTGGCAGTGGGCCGGTCTGCCCATCGACGTGGGCCAGTCCTCGGCCGGTGCCTGCCCCACGCAGCAGCTGGTCGATGCCTACGAGGTGCTGAATGCCGACGGTACGGTCGCCGTGCCGCTGCTCGATCTGGCCAACCCCTACGATGCCGACGGCAAGCCCAACATCAATCCGGCCGCCAAGGATCTGGGTTATGAGGACTGCACGGCCCGGATGTACGAAAACCGCGACCCGCGTTTCTATGCGACGATCTACTACGACGGCGTGAAGTTCGCCCGCGACGACGCCGAAAACGGCGAATTCGAGGTGCAGACCTACGTGGGCGGCAACTGCGCGCTCAACCTTTCGCCTTCGAACCGGCGCAACACCTGCACGGGATACTACCTGCGCAAGTTCTCGAACCCGGGTTCGGGTGCCGATGCCGGCAACAAGTGCGGCTACATGCGCATGTTCCGTCTGGCCGAGCTCTATCTCAACTTCGCCGAGGCCGCTTCGATGGCTCAGGGCCCCGATTCCAGCTATCCGGCCACGGTGTGCATGGAGCCCGACGAGAAAGATCCCGAAACGCTGCGTCCGGTCATCTACGGCGAGCCGCTCTCGGCCCGCGAGGCCGTCAATAAGGTGCGTGCCCGCGTCGGCATGCCGGGCATCGACGATACGGACGAGGCTTTCCAGCTGCGTCTGCGCAACGAGCGCCGGGTAGAGCTGGCTTTCGAGGAGCATCGTTTCTTCGACGTGCGGCGCTGGCAGAAGCCCGACGGCGACCTCTCGGCCACCGACCGTCTGGTGTCGGGCATGCGCATCACGCTCGACGGCGGAGAGAAGAAGTACGAACGCTTCAACTTCGACCGCAAGTGCTACACCAACAAGTACCTGAAGTATCCCATCGTTCTGGATGAGGTGAGCCGGATGATGCATCATTCGGGCGAGAACTGGCAGAACCCGGGCTGGAACTAAAATTTAAAACCCATTTTAAAACTATTAAATATGAATCGGATTCTTAAATTTTTGGCACTTTCTATGACGGTCGGATCGCTGTGCGCATCGTGCGGCGGCGATGATGAAAACACTGGAGGAGGCAATCCTGCGCCCGCTCCCGGGCCGTCGGGCAACTATCCGTCGGATGTAACCGTCACCCCCCCCCTGATGTCGGGCCAGATCAAGGCCGGCGTCTCCGGAGCCATCGAGGTCAACGGCTCGGGCTTCGATGCCGACATGGACTACATCATGTTCGGCTGGGAAGAGGACGGCCAGATGAAATACGGTGCCCCCCTGGGTGATGATGTCTCGCTGATCAAAGGCTCGCGCATCACCGTCGGCGTGCATGTCGATCAGGAGGTGGTCGGCAAGACCGTGAAACTCTACCTCGACCGCGTGGGCTACGATCCCATGCCGCTGACCGAGGAGCTCGAGATCGTGCAGGCCACGGTGGCTGAGGGCTACATTCCCGATCCGGCGTTCCGCGCCCGCTTGCTGGATACGAATGTCGAGGCGAGCAAGAATATCGCTCCCCTGTTCAACGAACTGGGCATCATCGCCCCGGCAAGCGCCGCTACGGTCGAGACCGTCGACATCGCCGCCAGCACCATCACCTCGCTCGATGGCCTGGAGCTCTTCACCGGCGTGAAGCATCTGATCGCCTGGGATATGAGCGAGCTGCTCGTGGCCGATTTCACGAAGTGGAAACCGACCAACTCCGGAGTCTTCGTCCAGCTGGACCGCGGCATCAAACTCGAGAAGATCATCGTGGGCCCCACGATCATGCGTCTCGACTGCATCGACTGCAATGCGCTGAAGGAGATCGACTTCTCGCAGGCTCGCTGGTTCAATAACCTCCAGATGTACAGCAAGAATGCCGGCAGCTACCTGCCGTTGGAGAAGGCCGACATGCGCCGTCTGCGTCAGGGTGTCTTCGTCGACAAGGACCAGACCGAGACCAAGCGCGACTGCGACACCGAGGGCGAATATACGGTCATGCGCGCCTATGCGCAGTTCCAGTTCCCCGGCACGTGCCACATTCTGGTCGACTACCAGCAGCTCGTCGAGAAGCGTGGCTGGGACAGCGATAACAATAAGTGCAACTACAATGCGATCTACGACGCCTGGACGCGCGGAGCCACGATCGACGTCTATTCGTCGAAAGACATCGAAAAACACCTGGGTACGGTGCCGATGTATTCGGAGAATCCGAAAGCCATCGCCGCCAAGCCCGACACGGCGGACGAGTGGGTGCCTGCCGAGACCGAATAGCGGACTCGGAAGGGGAGCCGGCGCGTCCGGCTCCCCTTCCGAGCACTGAAATGAAATTCTGCAACACCGTTTTTAATTATTACTCGAATCATGAAAAAAACTTTGAAATTTCTCTCTGCCACTCTGTTGGCCGGAGCCATGCTGGCTGCGTGCAGCAAAGACGACGACAATAATGGGGGGGGGAATAACAACGGCGGCAACAACAACGGCGGCGGAACCAACTATCCGTCGGAGGTGACCGTCGACCAGCCTCTGGTTTCCGGGACGGTCAAAGCCGGTGTTGCCGCTGCGATCGAAATCACCGGATCGGGTTTCGATCCCGACTACGACTATGTGAAGTACGGTTGGGAAGAGGACGGCAAGATCGTCTACAGCGCCGAGATCAACAACGCCTACATGCTCATGAAGAGCACGCGCATCACCATCGGCATTCATGTGGCCGATCCCGTCGTGGGCAAGACCGTCAAGGTTTACCTCGACCGCATCGGTTACGATCCCATGCCGCTGACCGACGATATTCAGATCGCCCTGCCCGAGGTTTCCGAAGGCTATATTCCCGATGCCGGATTCCGCGAGACGCTCATGTCGACCCATCCTCAGGACGGCAACCCGGACATCGCTCCCATGTTCAACGAGTTCGGCATGATTCCTCCTGCGCAGGCCGCCACCGTCGAGAAGCTCAACCTCTATGCCTCCACGGCCAAGTCGCTCGAAGGTATCGAGCTCTTCACCAACGTGGGCCATCTGATCGCCTGGAACAACACCTCGCTCGAAACGGTCGATCTCTCGAAACTCAAGGGCAAGAAGTGTTTGTTCGTGTCGCTGAACGGCGCCACGGCCGTCAAGGAGATCATCACGGGTCCGTCGCTGGGCCGTCTGGACTGCTACAACTGCCCCAAACTCGAGAAGGTCGACGTGCATCTTTCGAGCTGGCAGTACAATTTCCAGATGTTCTACGACGCCAGCGAGACGGGGTATACCTACGTCACGTATCTCGATATGCGCAAGGATCGCAGCGGCAAGGAGTTCGGCGGTCCGTACGAGGGCGATGCCGGTCAGGGCTGGAAAGGCTATGCCGATTCGGAGCCCGACGGTCACAACTGGATGCCGCTGGTTGCGGGTTCCTACATCAAGGTGGCCGACAATGCGCACATCTTGGTCGACTACCAGTTCCTGCTCGACAAATGGGCGACCGGCAACAACGCGACCAACCCCTACGGAAGCTGCTACGGCTCGATCCTTTCGGCTTGGGAGCGCGGTGCCAAGATCGACGTCTATTCGTCGAAGGACATCGAGAAGTTCCTCGGCACGGTGCCCATGTACAAGGACGATCCGAAAGCGCTGACGCCCTCTGGCGAACAGAACGGCTGGACGCCCGATGAAGTGGAGTAGACCGATATGAAAAATCAGGTGGGATGACGCCCGGAAACGGGTGTCATCCTGCTCAGTTTTACTAAAGTTTCAACTTAAACCAATCAAACCTATGAAACACCTGAAACTTTTTATGGCTTTTGCAGCCGTTGCGATGTTTGCCGCCTGCGGCGGTGACGACGACACCACGAACAATGGCGGTGGGAATAACGGCGGTGACAACGGCGGAAACGGCGGCGGGAACTATCCTGCCGATGTCCAGGTGACCGACGCCACTTCGGGCGAGGTGAAGGCCGGTATGGCCGACGCCATCACGATCGAAGGCAGCGGTTTCGACGATCTGATGGACATGGTGCAGATCGGATATGAGGATGAAACCGGCGAGATGAGGTATGCCGATGTCAATTCCATGGTGTGCTCGATCCGCAAGTCGCGCATTACGCTCGGCGTGCGCATCGACGAACCCTATCTGGACAAGACCGTGAAGGTCTACCTCGACCGCATGGGTTATGACAAGATGCCCCTGACGGGCGACATCACCTTCACGATGCCGACCGTTGCCGAGGGCTACATTCCCGACCCGGCGTTCCGTTCGTTCCTTTCGAGCAACCCTCACAACTGCCCGGCCGTGGCTGCTCTTTTCGATGCCTACGGCATGCTCAACCCCTCGGCTGCGGCTGCGTGCCAGTCGTGGGAGAGCAAGGACGGTTGGACGATGGACCTGGCCGGCTGTCAGGCCGAATCGCTCGAGGGCATCGAGCTCTTCACCGGTATCAAGCCCCGTCCGGGAGACGAGAACGTCATCGTGGCCGCCTGGGATATGCCCAACGTGAAGAAGATCGACATTTCGAACTGGAAACTCGCCGGTTTCGAATTCCGTCTCGACCGTGCCGCGAAGCTTGAGGAGCTCATCGGCGCTCCCTACGTGCACACGCTTTCGCTCAACGCCTGCGGTTCGCTCAAGAAGCTCGACCTGAGCCCCTGCCGTGCGCTGCTGCGCTGCTGGATGACCAACATCAAGACGCCTGTCTGCACCGAGCTCGACCTGCGCCGCGACCAGAGCGGTACGTATGTCGATCGTCCGGCTGCGGAGGGTGAGTTCACCTATTTGCAGGGCGATACCAGCTTCGTGCTGGCCGACAACTGCAAGATCAAGATGGATTCGCGCTTCCTGGGTTCGCATCCGGTGGAGAACGGCGGCAATCCCTCCTGTTGGTGCGACATCTACGATGCCTGGAAACGCGGTGCCATCATCGAGGTTTACTGGTGGAAGGACATTGAACGTTATCTGGACACCGCTCCGCTCTATACGGAGGACCCCGAGGCCATCTCGCCCGAGACCATGAAGGAGGGAGAGACGGAGACCCGCAACAAGTGGAAGGTGACCGAGCCCGAAGAGTAACGGTTGCGGGCGGCGGCTTTTGCCGGCGGGCGTTCCGGTTCCGACCGGTTCGGTCGGCGGACGGCTCCGGACGGAACCTGCGGACTTCGGATTCCATCGGAAAACCCGTCCGAGGTGCGGACGAGCCTCCGAAAATAAATCGGACCGCAAAAACGTTGATACGAGGAGACGAAAGCTGCAATTTGATAGAAAACCTTTTTTAACTTTTTTAATTGTCTTATGAAAAAAACACTGAAATTTTTGTCCATGGCCCTCATGGCAGGTGCTCTCTGCGCCGCCTGCGGCGATGACGACGACTCCACGAACAATGGTGGGGGGGGGAATAACGGCGGCAACGGCGGCAACAACGGCGGCGGCACCAACTATCCTTCCGAGATCCAGATCGACGGCGAGCTGATGACGGGCGAGGTGAAGCCCGGTTTCCCCGATGCAATCAATGTTTCGGGCAGCGGCTTCAGCTCGGACGATTACCTGATGTTCGGCTACGAGCAGGATGGCGAAATCGTCTACAAGGACATTCCTGCGGGCGGTTACGACATGCGTTCGACGCGTATTTCGTGCGGTCTTCCTCTCGACCTGGTCGCAGAGGGGATGAAAGTCAAGGTCTATGTCGACCGCATCGGTTACGACAAGATGCCCATCACGGGCGAGCTGACCGTCAAGATGCCCGAAATCGCCGAGGGTTACATTCCCGACCCGGCATTCCGTGCCACGATGGCCGAGCCTTCGCGCCACCCCGGTTTCGCACCGCTGTTCAACGCGCTGGGACTGCTCGACGTGGCTGCCGCCAAGACGGCTAAGAGCGGCAACACCGGTCAGTTCGAAATCGACTTGGCAGGCTGTGCAGCCGAGTCGTTCGCAGGTATCGAGCTTTTCGAGAACGTGACCGGTCTGGTCGCTGCGTGGGATACGCCCAACGTCAAGGAGATCGACCTTTCGAACTGGCAGGCCCGCGGTTTCCAGTGGCTCTGCGACCGCGCCAACAGCCTCGAGAAGTTCATCGGCGCTCCTTATGCCCGCCGCATCAAGGTCAGCTACTGCCCCAAACTGACCTATGTCGACGTGCATAACTGCGTTTGGCTCAGCTGGCTCGACTTCAGCGGCAAGGAGGCCGGTCTGAACGAGTCGTCGGTGACCTATGCGGACATCCGCAAGAACGGCACGAAGGATTATGCCGATACGCCTATGGACGACGATCACTACATGAGCGTATGGAACAACGCCGACCAGGGCTTCACCGTGGCCGACAACGCGCTGATCAAGATCGACACGTGGTTCCTCATGGATCACACCGACGGTGCCTGGTCGCAGATCTACAACGCCTGGAAGGATCGCGGCGCCACGATCGAGGTTTACTCGCGCATCGATCCCCACCGCGACGAGCTGCTGGGTACGGTTCCCTCGTATGCCGAGGACCCCGACGCTCTTTCGCCCGGCGGCAAGAAGGGCGACTACCAGCCGTCGAACAAGTGGCAGGTGGACGATCCCTACACCGAGGGCAACGAGGCTCCGGAACCCTATCCCGGAAAATAATCGCCGCTTGTCTGCCGGAGGCCTTTGACGGCGCCCGGCGATGACAGTCGCCCCTGCAACCGTTCAGGTTGCAGGGGCTTTTTTTTCGGGTTGCCGCCAGGCTTGCTGGCCGGTTGACTGGCTGGCCGCTGTCGGAGTTGTCGGGCCGGTCCGGGTGGCGAACCTGATCGCGGACCGATGTCGGGCTTGCGGGCCGGCTGCGGGAATCTGTCGGCTTTTGGCGGGCTTTGCTGTTGGGAGGGCGGGGTTCGTCGGACGAGCAGGGACGTCGGTCGCAGGGGCATTCGGGAGTGAGTTCGGGAGGCGGCATCGTGTCGTGCCGCGGGGTGTGAAGCGTCGTGTCGCGTATTGCGAGGGCTTGCGGACCGGGGTGCCTGGAGACTTGCGGAGGTTTGGCGCTGCGGGGCGGGGACGTCGTACGCTGGTTGCGGACCGGGGGTGTCGGGGTGTCGGGGGCGTCTGCGGCCTGCGGGCGGACCGATAAAAAAGACTGTCTGCAACGGGCAGACAGTCTTGCGGCGGAGCGTATCGTTCGGTAAAGAGGTGCGCGCGCACCTGCTCCGAACCCTCGGAAATCAAGCCTTCTTCGACGGAGTTTTGATCGCGCCGATCAGCAGCAGCATGTAGAGCCATACGATGCCGAGGGCCACGATGGCGGCGTTCTGCGTCTGGAAATGGTCGGTGATGACACCCAGAATGGGCGGAATGACGGCGCCTCCGGCCACACCCACGATCAGCAGGGCCGACACTTCGTTGGCCCGTTCCGGAACGCGCTTGAGGGCGATCGAGAAGATGATCGAGAAGAGGTTGGCGTAGCCCACGCCGAAGAGGGCCACGAACGAAAGGATCGTCCAGAGTTTTTCGGAGGATACCAGACCTGCCAGACCCGCCAGAGCGATGAAGACGCTGGCGACGTAGAATTTCTTTTCGGGCAGTTTCATCAGCATGATGCCGCCCAGGAACGCGCCGAGCGTGCGGGCGAAGAAGTAGACGCTGTTGCCCATGCCCGCTTCGGTCAGAGGCAGTCCGCAGCGCTCCATGAGCAGTTTGGGGAAGGTCATGCCCATGCCCACATCGACGCCCACCAGCACCAGAATGCCGACGAAGTAGGCTACGATGTATTTGTCGCCCAGCAGGGCGAACGTATTGCCGAGCGAAACGTCGGCCCCTGCGACCTTCGTCTCCTCGATGGGGGTGAGCCACAGCCAGACGAGCGCCAGCAGCGAAACGGCGGCGTAGATCGGGAAGATCATCTTCCAGCCGAGGAAGCTGCCGACGACCGCTGCGGCCAGGATGGGGCCGAGGAACGAGCTGACGGCCTTGACGAACTGGCCGAGGGTGAGCGTTCCGGTGAGCTTGTCGCTCGAGATGACATTGGTGACCAGCGGATTGAGCGACACCTGAAGCAGCGTGTTGCCGATGCCCACCAGACCGAAGGCGACCAGCACGGCCGTGAAGTCGTAGGCGATGAGCGGTACGATCATCGCCGCCACGTGCATGGCGAAGCTCAACAGCACGGTCTTCTTGCGGCCGATGCGGTTCATGAGCGCTCCCGTCGGAACCGAGAGCAGCAGGAACCACAGGAAGCACGACAGCGAGATGAGGTTGACCATCGTGTCGTTCATGCCCGCGAAGTCGTTCTTGATGTAGCTCGTCGCCACGCCGATGATGTCGACGAATCCCATGATGAAGAAGCCGAACATCACGGGAAGGAGCTTGTTGATGGAAGTTCTTTTGTCCATTGGTGTGAATTTAAGAGGTTTGCGTTGTCTTTTCGGTTTTTTGCCGTTGGATTTATCGGGTGGGGCAGGCGGCTTGAACGGTTAAGGTGTCTGAACGTAAAAACAGGGCGAACAGCCGCCTGGCCGTCTGCCTACTCGTCCCGGAAGTCGATTTCGCAGGGGACGATCTGCGATTCGGGGGTGTAGTCTTCGTTTTTGGTCGAGGCCTCGATCTGGCGCAGGAGAATGCGGACGGCGTTGCTGCCGATGTCGTGGATCGGAAAGCGGGCGACGTTCATCTTGGGCGCCAACACGCGGAAGAGCGAATCCTCGTGCATCGAAGCCAGCCCCCACGAGCCGTCGTTGATGTCGATGCCGCGGTCGTAGAAGTAGCGCAGCGCCTCGATGGCCAGAATGTGCGTGGTGAAGAAGAACGCATCGACGTCGGGCACTGCGTGGAAGATACGGTCGAGGGTCTGGTAGATGTTCTCCTGATAGTTGACGTAGGTCACCTCGCCGTAGAGGTCGGGATTGTTGCGGATGTGGGCGTCGGCCAATGCGTTGGCGTAGCCTTCGCGGCGCATGTCCATCGTCAGCAGGTGGGGGTTGGTCGTGACGATGGCGATCTTGCGGAACCCTTTCCTGATGAGGTGCCGCACGAGGCGGTAGCTGGCCTCTTCGTTGTTGATGATGACGTAGTTGACCGACATCTCGGGGAAGTATCGGTCGAAGAGCAGCACGGGGTATTTGCTGTCCACCAGCCGCATGATCTCGCGCTTGGAGATTTTCGTGGGGGCGATGATCATGCCGTCGACCTTTTTCGAACGGAACAGGCGGATCATGGCGTTTTCTCGCTCGATTTCGGAGTTGGAGCTGGCGATCATGAGCGAGTAGCCCGCCTTTTCGGCCTCCTGTTCGATCTGGTGGGCGATGCATGCGTAGAAGCTGTCCGAGATCGATGGCAGGATGAGCCCGATGGTCTTCGAAACGCCCGTATTGAGGCTGCGGGCCAGCAGGTTGGGTTCGTAGGCGAGCTCCCGGGCGCACTTGAACACGCGGTTCTGGGTCTCCGTGCTGATGCCTTTTTTTGTGCCCTGACCCGAGAGCACCCACGAGACTGTGGTCTTCGAGAGGCTGAGCTGGTTGGCTATGTCTTTGAGAGATACTCCCATAGCTTGCAAAAACGTCCGTTCGGATCCGGTCATGCGCTGCAAACCGCTCTCGGAGGAACCGTTCCGGGAAATGCGGAGCGTCTGTTCCGGTTGCGGGGCTCTTGAAGATTCGGCGGGATCGGTTCCGGCGGAATTTCAGGTTAGTTTTTGAGGTTGTCGTGTCTCGGAAAAACGGCCGACCCGACGCGGGGGCCGTTTTCATCTCTACAAAGATATATTTTATTTCGTATTATTCCATAAAAACACGGCAAAAAATCATTTTGCCTGCGTTTTTTGAATGCGATTTTTCCGGTTGGCGCATTTCGCAGTGCCTGAAAGGGTGCGTATGTCGGTTTTCGGTGCGATTCGGCCGTCGCGTGCGCCGCGGGTCGGGAGTATCAAAAATAACACTTTTAAGGTCATTTATGAATGGCTTATCTGCCGATTAATCCATAATTTTGTATACGCGCCGACCGTATGGGGCGCGTGCCGGGGCCTTTGATCCGTGTGACCGGACGTCGCTGCGGCGATGCCCCGGAACTTTAGAGAAACCTGTATTCCTTGTATGCTGAAATTCATTCCCTTTCTTCTGACCGGACTCGTCGCGTGGACGGGAACGGCCGCCGCCCAGCTGCCGCCCGTGTGGGGCGCTTCCGCCTCTGCCGCTTCGCAGGCCGATTCGCGGGTGCGCGTTTCGGTCGCTCCGCAGCGCATCGTGTGGCAGGAGTGCGCCGACCTCGTTACGGGGGCGGATTACCTGCTCTCGCCCGGTAACGGTCAGGCCGATTTGCAGAACGCGCGCATCTGCGTGCTGCGAGCCGAGGGCGGACGCCGCCCGTCGCTGTTGCTCGACTTCGGGCGCGAGCTGCAGGGCGGCCTGCGCATCGTGACGGGCATGCCGGCCGGCCAAGCTCCGGTGCATGTCCGCGTGCGTCTGGGCGAATCGGTCAGCGAGGCGATGTGCGACATCGACGGGGTGAACGGCGCCTCGAACGACCATGCCGTGCGCGACTTTACGCTGGCGCTGCCGTGGCTCGGAGCCGTGGAGTGCGGGCAGTCGGGCTTCCGCTTCGCGCGCCTCGACCTGCTCGACGACTGCGAACTGCATCTTAAGGAGGTCGCCGCGCGCTTCGAATACCGCGACATCCCCTACGTGGGCTCGTTCCGCAGCAGCGATCCGCGCCTCGACTCCATCTGGATGACGGGGGCCTACACCGTCCACCTCAACATGCAGGAGTATCTGTGGGACGGCATCAAGCGCGACCGCCTGGTGTGGGTGGGCGACCTCCATCCCGAGGTGATGACCGTCGCGTCGGTCTTCGGGTTCAACGAAGCCGTGCCGCGCAGCCTTGATCTGGCGCGCGACACCACGCCGCTGCCGGGGTGGATGAACGGCATGAGCTCCTATTCGCTGTGGTGGATACTCATCCAGCGCGACTGGTACCGCTATCAGGGCGATAAGGACTATCTTGTTCGGCAGCAGGACTATCTGTCCGGCCTGCTGCGTCAGCTCTTCGGCTGCATCGACGAGCAGGGGCGCGAACGGCTGCCCGAGACCCGTTTTCTCGACTGGCCGTCGAGCGGCGATGCCGAGAGCGTGGGAGCCGGGTTGCAGTCGCTGATGATTCTGGCGCTCGATGCGGGTGCCGAACTCATGGAGGCTCTGGGCGACGGGCGTCTGGCCGCCGAGTGCCGCGGGCGCGCCGCGCTCATGCGGAGCTGCCCCGTGCCGGGTGGCGGGGCCAAGCAGGGCCGGGCGCTGATGGTGCTGGCCGGTGTGGCCGATCCCGCGGCGACCGACCGCGACTTCCTGTCGGCGGGCGGTTCGGCCGGATTCTCGACCTTCTACGGCTACTACATGCTCCGCGCGATGGCCGCAGCGGGCAATTACGAGGGCGCCCTCGACCGCATCCGCGAATACTGGGGCGCCATGCTCGACCTGGGCGCCACGACCTTCTGGGAGGATTTCAACATGGATTGGCTGCCGGCCGGGCGCATCGACGAGCCGGTGCCCGACGGCGTGCGCGACCTGCACCGCGAGTGCGGCGCCTACTGCTACAAGGGTTTCCGCCACAGCCTCTGCCACGGCTGGGCTTCGGGCCCCACGGCGTGGCTCAGCGAGTACGTTTTGGGTGTCGAGGTTCTGGAGCCGGGGTGCCGGCGGCTGCGGATCGAACCCCACCTGGGCGATCTGGAGTGGGTCGAGGGAACGTTCCCCACGCCGCAGGGCGCGGTGACGATCCGCCACGAACGCACGGCCGACGGCCGCGTGAAGAGCCGCGTCGAGGCGCCCCGCGGCGTGAAGGTCGAAATCGTGAATGCGAAATGAAATGTTAACCCAATAAAAACAACATTATGAACCGTATCGTTTTAAATGAAATTTCCTATTTCGGAGCGGGCTGCCGCTCGATGATCGCCGTCGAGGCTCGCCGCCGCGGCTATAAGAAGGCGTTTTTCGTCACCGATGCCGCTTTGATCAAGTTCGGCGTGGCCGTGAAGGTCGAGGAGGTGTTCAAGGAGGCCGGCATTCCCTATGAAATCTTCAGCGACGTGAAGGCCAACCCCACGATCGCCAACGTGCAGCACGGCGTCGAGGCGTTCCGCAAGTCGGGCGCCGACTTCATCGTGGCGCTGGGCGGCGGCTCGGTCATCGACACGGCCAAGGGCGTGGGCATCGTCTTCAACAACCCCGACTTCGCCGACGTCAAGTCGCTCGAAGGTCCGGCCGACACCCACCACCGTGCCGTGCCCACCTTCGCGCTGCCGACGACGGCCGGCACGGCCGCCGAGGTGACGATCAACTACGTCATCATCGACGAGGAGGCCCGCAAGAAGATGGTCTGCGTCGATCCCAACGACATCCCTGCCGTGGCGCTGGTCGATCCCGAGCTGATGATGTCGATGCCCAAGGGGCTGACGGCCGCCACGGGCATGGACGCCCTGACGCACGCCATCGAGGGCTACATCACCAAAGGCGCCTGGACCATGTCCGACATGTTCGAGCTGAAAGCCGTGGATCTGATCGCCAAGCACCTGAAGGCCGCCGTCGACAACGGCGCCGACGTCGAGGCCCGCGAGGGCATGGCCGTGGCGCAGTACATCGCCGGCATGGGCTTCTCGAACGTGGGTCTGGGCATCGTCCACTCGATGGCTCACCCGCTGGGTGCCTTCTACGACACGCCCCACGGCGTGGCCAACGCCCTGCTGCTGCCCTACGTGATGGAGTACAACGCCGAGTCGCCGGCCGCTGCCAAGTACATCGACATCGCCCGCGCCATGGGTGTCGACACGAAGGGCATGGACGAAAAGGCAGGCGTCGAGGCGGCCATCCGTGCCGTCCGCGAGCTGTCGCTTTCGATCGGCATTCCGCAGCAGCTCCACGAGATCGGCGTCAAGGAGGAGGACATCCCCGCGCTGTCGGTGGCCGCCTACAACGACGTCTGCACGGGCGGCAATCCGCGCGACACGTCGGTGGCCGAAATCGAGGCGCTGTATCGCAAGGCATTCTGACGATGAATCCGATACGTACCTGCATTGCGGCGGCGGCCCTGGCCGCCGCCGCTTGCTCCGGTGACGCACAGCGTCTGGCGGAGGGATTCCGGACCCCTCCGGCCGATATTCAGACCTCGGTCTACTGGTACTGGCTTTCGGGCAATGTCTCGAAAGAGGGTGTCGAGGCCGATCTGGAGTCGATGAAGCGGATCGGCATCGACCGCGCTTTTATCGGCAACATGGGGCTCTCCGAGGTCGAGCTGCCGCACCGCGGTCCGGTGCGCGTGATGTCCGACGAGTGGTTCGACATCATGCATGCGGCCATGAAGCGCGCTTCGGAGCTGGGCATCGACATCGGTGTCTTCAACAGCCCCGGCTGGAGCCAGGCGGGCGGCCCGTGGGTCACGCCCGAGGAGGCGATGCGCTATCTGGCCACGGTCTCGGCCGAGGTCGAGGGCGGACGCGAGGTGACGGTCGATCTGCCGGCTCCGTCGGCCGATTTCCGGCAGGTGCGCGTCATGGCCGTGCCGCTGCCCGAAGGGACGCTCCGTCTCGACGCTTCGACGGCCCGCCTGTGCGGTCCCGAAGGGGTGCGCAAGGCTTTCGACGGCGACGCTTCGACGGCGCTGATGTTCGCTCCCGGCAAGGAGTGCGTCGTCGAGGTCGCACCCCGTGCGCCCTTCACGCTGCGGACGCTGCGCCTTTACCCCTTCGCCGCCCCCGTCTACGCCGAGGCCGAGTTGCAGGCTGTGCGGGGAGGCGAGACGACCGTGCTGCGCCGCTTCGAAATCGACCGTACGAATCCCAATATCGAAGTGGGTTTCGATCCCTATGCGCCGATCACCATCGCCTGCGAACCCGTCGAGGCCGATGCGTTCCGTCTGGTCGTGAGCGGCGCCAATGCCGGCAGCGGACTGGCCGAGGCCGAGTTCCTCTCCGTGCCGCTCGTCGAGCGCTATTCGGAAAAATCGCTGGCCAAGATGCACCAGACGCCGCTGCCTTACTGGCACGACTACATGTGGCCCGAGCAGCCCGCCTCCGACGGGTGCGTCGACCCTGCCTCGGTGGTCGACCTCACGGAGCATTGCTCCGACGGACGTCTTGTGTGGAACGCTCCCGCGGGGCGCTGGCTGGTGCTCCGCACGGGCATGGTGCCCACGGGCGTCAAGAACGGACCCTCGTTCGACGACGGGGCCGGCCTCGAGGTCGACAAGTGGAGCCGCAAGCATCTGGCTGCGCACTACGATGCGTTCGTCGGCGAGCTGCTGCGCCGCATTCCGGCCGAGGACCGCACCTGCTGGAAAGTCGTCGTGGCCGACAGCTACGAGAAGGGCGGCCAGAACTTCAGCGACGACTTCTTCGAAGCTTTCGAGACGCGTTACGGCTACGATCCGCGCCCCTGGCTGCCGGTTTACAGCGGTCTGACGGTGGGTGACCGCGACCGCTCGGACCGCTTCCTGTGGGACCTGCGCCGCATGATGGCCGACCGGCTGGCCTACGACCACATCGGCGGTCTGCGCGAGCTGGCCCATGCCGACGGGCTGACCACTTGGCTCGAAAACTACGGTCATTGGGGCTTCCCCGGCGAGTTCCTCCAGTACGGCGGCCAGTCCGACGAGGTGGCCGGCGAGTATTGGAGCGAGGGCGAGCTGGGCAACATCGAGAACCGGGCCGCCTCGTCGTGCGCCCACATCTACGGCAAGACCAAGGTCTCTGCGGAGTCGTTCACGGCCGGTTTCAAGCCTTTCGCCCGCTATCCCTACCTCATGAAGCAGCGGGGCGACCGCTTCTTCTCGGAGGGGATCAACAACACGCTGCTGCACCTCTACATCACCCAGCCGGCCGACGGCCCGAAGCCGGGCATGAACGCGCTTTTCGGCAACGAATTCAACCGCAACAACACGTGGTTCGACCACATGGACCTCTTCATCGCCTACCTCAAACGCTGCAACTTCATGTTGCAGCAGGGGCTGAACGTGGCTGACGTGGCCTATTTCATCGGTGAGGACGTGCCCAAGATGACGGGCGTCGCCGATCCCGCGCTGCCTGCCGGGCACCAGTTCGACTACATCAACGCCGAGGTGCTGTGCCGCGACGCGAAGGTGCGCGACGGACGGATCACCCTGCCGCACGGCACGCAGTATCGCGTGCTCGTCCTGCCCCGCCAGCGGACCATGCGGCCCGAGGTGCTGGAGGCCGTGGAGCGGCTGGTGAAGGAGGGCGCCGTGGTGCTGGGGCCCGCTCCTGACCGTTCGCCGAGCATGGAGGGATACCCCGAGGCCGACCTCCGCGTGCAGGAGTTGGCTGCGAAGCTTTGGGGCGGCGAGGCCGCCGGAAAGCGGGTCAACCGCTACGGCAAGGGCATCGTTTATGAGGGATATACGCTCGGGGAGCTCTTCGCCGAGCTGGATGTGCTGCCCGACTTCGGGGTCGACGCTTCGCTGCCGCTGCTCTATGGCCACCGCACGATGAACGGAACCGAAATCTATTTCGTGTCGAACCAGTCGGAGGAGCCCGTCGTGTTCGACGCCTCGTTCCGCGTCGAGGGATTGCGCCCCGAGTGGTGGCAGCCCGTGACGGGCGCGATGCGCGAGCTGAAAGCCTACGAAACGGGCGGGCGTACGACGACCGTTCCCATGCGTCTCGAACCTTTGGAGAGCGGTTTCGTGGTCTTCCGCCGGCCTGCGCTCCGCACACCGCATGAGGGCGGCTGGGAGGACAACTTCCCGCAGCCGGCCGTAGCGGCTGCCGTCGAGGGGCCGTGGACGGTGCGTTTCGAGGCTCCCGACGGGGAGGGCGATTTCACGGCGACGCTTTCCGAACCGGAAGATTGGTCGCAGAGCGCCGACGAGCGGATGCGCTACTTCTCGGGCAAGGCGACCTATCGCACGGCTTTCGACAAACCCGCCATGGCCGAGGGCGAGCGCCTGTCGCTCGATCTGGGACGCGTGGGCGTGATGGCCAAGGTGCGCGTCAACGGTGCGTATGCCGGAGGCGTCTGGACGCCGCCCTATCGGGTCGACATCACCGATTTCGTGCACGAGGGCGGCAACGAGGTCGAGATCGAGGTGGTCAACACCTGGGTCAACCGCCTCATCGGCGACAGCCGTCTGCCTGCGTCGGAGCGCCGGACGTGGTGCCCCTATACCGAATACGGTCCCGAGTCACCCTTGCAGGAGGCCGGACTGCTGGGACCCGTGACGCTGAAGACCGGAGCCTATTGAACCGGCCTTCAGGCTGCCGGGCTCCGGAATGCCCCTCTCTTTCAACGACGAACACCCCGCAGAACCGAGTTCTGCGGGGTGTCGTCTTTCCGGGAGGAGGCGATCCTACTCCACGAGGTTGTCGCGCTCGATCTCCTTGAAGTAGCGGTAGGTGGCCACGCGCAGCTCCTCGGCGGCCGCATCGTCGCACACCAGAATGCCGCTGGGGTGCACCTGCAAGGCCGAAATGGTCCACTGGTGGTTGTACGACCCCTCGACGCCGTGACGCACGGCGCGGGCTTTCTTGCGGCCCGTGGCGAGGATCATCACCTTTTTCGAGGCGAGCACCGTGCCCACGCCGACCGTCAGGGCCGTTTTGGGCACCAGCGACACGTCGCCGCCGAAGAAGCGGGCGTTGACCTGGATGGTGTCCAGCGTGAGGGTCTTCTGCCGCGTGCGGGAGTTGAGCGACGAGAAGGGTTCGTTGAAGGCGATGTGTCCGTCTTCGCCCACGCCGCCCATGAAGAGGTCGATGCCGCCCGCCTCGACGATGGCCGCCTCGTAGTCGGCGCACTCCTTGGCGAGGTCCTCGGCATTGCCGTTGAGGATGTGGACGTTCTCGGGCCGGATGTCGATGCGGGAGAAGAAGTTCGACCACATGAACGAGTGGTAGCTCTCGGGGTGATCCTCGGGAAGCCCCACGTATTCGTCCATGTTGAAGGTGATGACGTTGCGGAACGACACTTCGCCCGCTTCATGACGCCGGATCAGCTCCCGGTAGGTCTCCAGCGGCGTGGAGCCCGTCGGCAGCCCCAGCACGAACGGCGACGAGGTGTGCTGCTCCTTGGCCTTGATCTGGCGGATGATGTAGTCGGCAGCCCACCGGGCCACCTGCTGCGGGGTGTCTTCGATGATTAAACGCATGGTTATTAGGGATTTGTTTAAAACATTTTTACGAATACCTCGATGGCCTGATACTCGGCCATGCCGAGCTTGTCGTAGAGCTTGGCCGTGTTCTGCGTGCGCTCCTCGGCCCGCTGCCAGAACTCGCGGGGGTCGCTGCCCGGGAAGGGCATGATGTCCTTCTGCGAGAGGTGGCGGTAGATGGCGTGGCGCTTCATGATCAGTTCGTCGGGCGACAGCGGCACGGCCATGTCGACCATGCCGAGGTCCCACTCCATCCAGGCGCCGCGGTAGAGCCACAGGTGGCAGTCGCGCAGCCACTCGTCCCCTTTGACCGCCTCCAGAGCGCCCAGCACGGCCTCCATGCAGGTGCGGTGCGTGCCGTGGGGGTCGGCCAGGTCGCCGGCGGCATAGATCTGGTGGGGCCGGATTTCGCGCAGCAGATCGACGATGATGTCGATGTCGCGCTGCGAGAGCAGCCCCTTCTTGATGCCGCCCGTCTCGTAGAAAGGCAGGTTGAGGAAGTGGGCGTTGGTGTCGGGGTTGAGCCCGAACGACCGCACGGCAGCCCGCGCCTCGGCGCGGCGGATGGCGCCTTTCAGGTCGAGCAGCGCCCGCGGTTCGGGCTCTCCTTTGCGTTTGCCGGCGATGATCCGCTCGACTTCGGCGTAGTGGTCGCCGTAGCCCAGTTCGCGCGCCGTGTCGATGTTCTGCAACACCACGTCGTCGTGTACGGCCACGTTGCCCGAGGTTTCGTAGGCCACATGCACGTCGTGGCCCTGCTGCACCAGACGGATGAACGTGCCGCCCATCGAAATCACATCGTCGTCGGGGTGGGGCGAGAAGACCACCACCCGCTTGGGGAATGGCGCCGAGGGCACGGGACGGGTCGAGTCGTCGGCGTTGGGTTTGCCGCCGGGCCAGCCCGTGATCGTGTGCTGCAAGTCGTTGAACACGTCGATGTTGATCTGGTCGTAGGTCCGCCCCTGTTCGAGCAGCTCGCCCAGCGAATTCTCGATGTAGTCCTTGTAGGTGAGCTTCAGGATGGGTTTCTGCACCACGCTGCACAGCCATACCACGGCCTTGCGGGTGAATTTGGGCGTCCAGTTGCAGGGACCGACCATCCAGGGGGTCTGCTCGCGCGTGAGCAGCTGCGCGGCGTTCTCGTCGATGACCACCTCGATATTGGGGTGCGTTTGCAGGTGGGAGGCCGGAACCTGGCCCGTGACTTCGCCCTCGACCACCCGCTGGATGATGCGGGCTTTCTCCTCGCCCCAGGCCATGAGGATGATCCTCTCGGCGCGCATGATCGTGTCGATGCCCATCGTGATGGCCATCTTGGGCGTGTTCTCCAGTCCGAAGAAGGCGCCCGACTGGATCTTGCGCGTGTTGTGCGTGAGCTGCACCAGACGTGTGCGCGACTTGGCGTAGGAACCCGGTTCGTTGAAGCCGATCTGCCCGTCTTCGCCCACGCCGATGATCATGAGGTCGATCTTGCGGATCGAGTGGTCGTAGGAGGCGCAATACTCCGAAACCCGCTTCTCGGGAACCGTGCCGTCGGGGATGTGCACGTTTTCGGGCAGGATGTCGATGTGGTTGAGGAACTCCTCGTGGATGCGGTAGTTGCGGCTCTGCTGCTCGGTCGAACGGATGGGGTAGAACTCGTCGAGCGAATAGACGGCCACGTTGCGGAAGCTGACCTGGCCCGCCTTGTGTCGCTTGACCAGCTCGTGGTAGAGCCCCAGGGGCGTGCGGCCCGTCGTCAGTCCGAGCACGAAGGTCTGCGCCTCCTCGTAGACCTCGTTCGAGCAGTTGAGCGCCTCGTAGTTGCGGATCGCCTTGACGATCGAGTCGGCGACGTACTGCACGCCTTCGTATTCGTTGGCGTAGACCGTGGTGCGCAGTTTTTCATAGCGGTGGATGATGTCGCGCGGAGTGGATTCCGCGATCAGTCCTCCGTCTTTGGGAAGTGAATATTTGTTGTTCATAGGTCGATGTGTTTAACGGTCGGCGAATTTCAGCGTATCGAAAAACTCGGGGCGGTGGAAATCGGGCCTTTCCGATTCGATGGGCCGCCACGAGAGGAAATGGGGGTGCGAGAGCCTGTCGCCGCACTTGTAGAGGTTGGCCCGGGCTTCGAGGCCGCTCCAGTCGCCGATCCGGTGTCCGAACAGGGCCCGGGGCGGGATGAGCAGCGTCATCGACCAGCGGTTGTCGCCCTCGCGTTCTTCGAAGGGTGCGGCGGGCAGCGTGGGGATGCGCCTTACGGCGCCGAGCGTCTGCGGCGCTGCATGCAGTTCGCCCGTTCCGGGCCTCTTGAATCCCAGCAGCATGCGTCCGATGCAGTTGGTTTCGAAGTTGTAGTAGCTTTCGCGGTCGGGGGCGATGAAGAACTCCACGCACGAATCGGTCCAGACTTCGCCGTTGTCGCGATCGACCCGCGCGGCGGTGTACCGCTCCGCGACGTCGAAGCGCAGCGCCAGAAAGGCGCCCGTGTGGAACATGCGGAAAACGACGCCGGGGGTGTAGGGGAATTTTTCAGCCCAGTTGCAGCAGGCGATCGGCTCGGGAGCGAGCTCCGAGAATGCCCTGTCGAGGGCGGAGACGTCGCGGACGTCGGTGTCCGCCATTTTGCGAACGATCATGGAACGGATTCTGTTTGCGATTCAAAGGTATTAAAAATTAGGCGGACGTCAAAACGCGAAGCGGGAAAACACTGCGTGCATATGCGCTTCACGGGCCCCGCCGGGCGGCTCCGGACCGCATCTGCGGACTTTTTTTCGTGTTTTCCGCTACGCGATTGTCGTTCGAAAAGCTCGATTTTGGCCCGGAAAAGCTCGATTTTACCCGTCGCGGAGCGTGCATCTTCGGGCGCTTTCCCGCGGCGGACGCGGCGGGGGCTTCGCGTCCGGCATCCGCGGCCCCGTGCCGCCATCCGTTCGCTGAAAAGAAAAAATCCCGGAATCCGTTGCGGGATTCCGGGATGCGGAGGGTGAGCTCCGAAAGGTTATTTCCAGTTGAGAATCTTGTGGAAATCGTACTCTTCGGGGTTGGCCACATACTTCCGGGCAGCTTCGTAATCCTCGGGGCCGATGGCGTTGAGGATGTTTTCGACCACCGATTTGAATTTGTCCGACGTGATGTCGACCAGACGGGGCGGAATCTTGCCCGTCTCGGGGTCCTGAAGGTCCTTGAGGTAGAGGGGCGATACGTTGCCCTCGGAGTCGACATAGACCATGCAGCCCGTCTTGCCTTCGGCGAAGAGCTTGTGCACGCCGATGCCCAGCTCCGAGCAGTAGGTCAGGTCGTAGGCGATGGGGGTCTGGCAGCGGATTTCGTAACCCAGCTCCACGGGGCGGCTCTTGACCTTGATGCCCAGCTCCTTGAGCTTCTTCTCGATCATCTCGTTGAAGATGTGTGCCTTGGAGACTTTGCCCAGCTCGGGATGGCCGTGGTCGTCGTAGGTGAAGTGGATGCCGCTCTTGCGGATCTCCTCGTCGGAGAGCGAGTGGAACACGCCTTCCGAAATGACGGCGGCGCCGTAGTCCATGCCCATGATCTTGCGCTTGATGATGGCCGAAATCACCAGGTTGACGATCTTCTCGACGGTGATCTCCGTCTTGTCGAACATCTCGGGGATGACGATCATCGGGTAGTGGCAGGCCTCGCCGATGCCGAATGCCAGGTGGCCGGCCGAGCGGCCCATGGCGGCCAGCACGAACCAGTTGCCGCTCGTGCGTGCGTCGACGTAGACGGCGCGGGCGATCACCGTGCCCTTGTCCTTGGCCGACTCGTAGCCGAAGGTCGGCGTGCCCTTCGGAAGGGGCAGGTCGTTGTCGATGGTCTTCGGCACGTGGATGTTGGCGATGGGGTATTTCTTGGCTTCGAGGAATTTGGCGATGCGGTTGGCCGTCGATGCGGTGTCGTCGCCGCCCACCGTGACGAGCAGCTTCACGTTGTTGTCGGTGAAGAACTTGAGGTTGAAGTTGTTCTCGAAATCCGAATCCTTGGGTTTGAAACGGCTCATCTGGAGGAACGAGCCGCCCTGGTTGAAGATGCCGTCGGCCATGGGGTAGTCGATGTCGACGGTGCGGGGCGAGGGGTTGAACAGCCCCGTATAGCCTTCGTGCAGACCGATCACGCGATAGCCTTTTCTCAGGAACGTCTTGGCGACGCTGCCCACCACGGTGTTCATGCCGGGGGCCGGACCGCCGCCGGTCAGAATTGCGATTGCTTCTTTCATGGTTGTGTGTATGGTTTTATGTATGACCTCTTTTGTTTTCTTTCGGCCGCCCAAAAGTACGATTATTTTTTCAAACGCACAAAAAAAGGGAGGCCCGAGGCCTTCCTTTTTTGAAACGGGTGATGTCGGTCGCATGCCGGTGCGGAACCGGGCTCCTCCGTCGTGCGGAGGGCACCTCGGACGGGTTCCGGACTTCGGGCTGCGCTTCGGAGCGCAGCGCCGTTCCGCATCCCGCGCATCCTGCGGCGGAGGACCTCCGCTCCGGGTTCCCGGACGGCGGCGTCTCCGGTGCAGTCATGCGGCCGCGAGGTAATTATAGTTTATTCGACTACAGTTACGTTGACAGCCTGTTCGCCTTTGGCACCGTTGCCGATTTCGAACTCGACCTGCTGACCCTCGTTGAGCGTTTTGAAACCATCCGAAACGATGCCCGAGAAGTGAACGAAAATCTCCTTCCCGTTCTCTCCAGTAATGAATCCGTAGCCTTTTTTGCTATCGAACCATTTTACCTGACCTTTCATAAAAAAAGCGATTAATTGTTAAAGTATCTGACAAAGTAAAACAAAAATCGTTGGCTTTCAAAACTTTTTGGCATGTTTTTTCGTCGTCGGAGCAAATTATCCCTCCGCTGCCGGCTGACGTTCCTGCGGGGGCCTCTGCCGGCGCCCGCTCCCGGGGGCGGACCGGCGGGTCCGGATGCGGCAAAATTTACTGCCGGTTGTGAATAATCTAACAATAAATTTCTATATTTGTTCTGCTAAACCAACTTCAAACACTCATGGAACAAACTTCCGTGCACGAATTGCAGGACGTCGTCATCCGCTTCTCGGGCGACTCGGGCGACGGCATGCAGCTTACGGGCACACTCTTTTCCGACACTTCGGCGCTGATGGGCAACGGCATCTCGACCTTCCCCGACTATCCGGCCGAAATCCGCGCTCCGCAAGGCACCGTGGCGGGCGTTTCGGGCTTCCAGGTTCACTTCGGCAACCGCCGCGAACTCAACCCGGGCGACTATTGCGACGTGCTGGTGGCCATGAATCCGGCCGCCCTGAAAGCCAACCGCAAGTGGTTGAAACCCGGCGCCACGGTCATTCTCGACGGCGATTCGCTCACCGAGGAGCACATCCGCAGGGCGGGATTCGCCACGCTCGATCCGCTGGCCGAGCTCGGTCTGGACGAATACAACGTCGTGGTGCCCGACATCACGTCGATGACCCGCGAGGCGCTCAAGGATACCGGACTGGACAACAAGTCGGTGGTCAAGTGCAAGAACATGTTCGCCCTGGGCATCTGCTTCTGGCTGTTCGACCGTCCGGAGGAGCATGCGTTCGCATATCTGGACGGCAAGTTCGCCAAGAAAAATCCCGCCGTGGCCGAGGCCAACAAGCTGGCCATCAAGGCGGGCTACAACTACGCCGCCAACACCCACCAGTTCGCCAACAACTACCGCGTGGCGCCTGCCCGGCTCGAAAAGGGCACCTACCGTTCGATCAACGGCAACGTCGCCACGGCGTGGGGTCTCTGCGCCGCCGCCGAGAAGGCCGGGCTGCCGCTCTTCTGCGGCTCCTATCCCATCACTCCCGCGACCGTGATCCTCGAAGAGCTGGCCAAACGCAAGGATTTGGGCGTCAAGACCGTGCAGGCCGAGGACGAGATCGCGGGCATCTGCACGGCGATCGGCGCGGCGTTCGCCGGCAATTTCGCCGTGACGACCACTTCGGGCCCCGGCCTTTCGCTCAAGAGCGAGGCGCTGGGTCTGGCCGTCATGACCGAGCTGCCCTTAGTGGTGGTCGACGTGCAGCGCGGCGGCCCCTCGACGGGCCTGCCGACCAAGACCGAGCAGAGCGACCTCCAGCAAGCGCTCTACGGCCGCAACGGCGAGTGCCCCGTGGCCGTGGTGGCCGCCTCGTCGCCGAGCGATTGTTTCCATTACGCGTTCGAGGCGGGCCGCATCGCCATGGAGCATATGACCCCCGTGGTGCTGCTGTCGGACGGCTTCATCGCCAACGGCTCGGAGCCGTGGCGCATCCCGCAGATGAAGGATTATCCCGCGATCTGCCCGCCGATCGTCGACGAGGCGCCCGAAGGCGGCTTCATGCCCTACGTGCGCAACGAGAAACTGGCTCGCGGCTGGGCGTTCCCCGGCAAGACGGGGCTCGAACACCGCGTGGGCGGTCTGGAGAAGGACTGCGTGAAGGGGTGCATCTCGCACGATCCGGCCAACCATCAGAAGATGGTTTCGACGCGTGCGGCCAAGGTGGCGAAGATCGCCGACTACATCCCCGAGCAGAGGGTTCACGGCGATGAGGAGGGCGACCTCCTGGTCGTAGGCTGGGGAGGCACGCGCGGTCATCTGCAAAATGCCGTCGACGAGCTGCGCCGCGAGGGCAGGCGCGTCTCGCTCTGCCACTTCAACTACATCAACCCGCTGCCCCGCGGCGTGCGCGACATCTTCGCCCGGTTCCGCCGCATCGTGGTGTGCGAGCTCAACGAAGGACAGTTCGCCGCCTACCTGCGCCAGAGCTTGCAGGAGTTCCGCTACGAGCAGTTCAACAAGTGCGAGGGCCTGCCGTTCACGGTGGCCGAGCTGAAACGGAAATTCGAAACCTTATTGCAGTAAACGATCATGGCAGAATACAAATACACTCCGGCGGATTTCAAGAGCGACCAGGAGGTGCGCTGGTGCCCCGGCTGCGGCGACCACGCCATACTCAACGCCGTGCAGCGCGCCCTGCCCGAAGTGGCCGACCGCACCGATACGCCCCACAACCTCTTCACGTTCGTCTCGGGCATCGGCTGTTCGTCGCGCTTCATCTACTATATGAAGACCTTCGGATTCCACTCCGTGCACGGCCGCGCCAACGCCGTGGCTACGGGCGTCAAGGTGGCCAATCCGCGGCTGGCGGTGTGGGTCACCACGGGCGACGGCGACTCGCTGGCCATCGGCGGCAACCATTTCATCCACGCCATCCGCCGCAACGTCGACCTGAACGTCATCCTGTTCAACAACGAAATCTACGGCCTGACCAAGGGACAGTATTCGCCCACGTCGAAGCTGGGCAAGATCACCAAGACTTCGCCCTACGGCACGGTCGAGAAGCCGTTCAACCCCGGCGAACTGGTCATCGGCGCCAAGGGCACGTTCTTCGCCCGCTCGATCGACATGGAGGTCAACCTCTCCAAAGAGTGTCTGGTGGCCGCTGCGCTGCACAAGGGCATGTCGGTGGTCGAGATGTTGCAGAACTGCGTGATCTTCAACGACAAGACCCATGCCGCATTCGCCGCCGACAAGGCCACGCGCGCCGAGCGCACGATCACGCTGCGCCACGGCGAGAAGATGCTCTTCGGAGCGAACAACGAGAAGGGCCTCGTCTTCGAGAACATGAAGCTCAAGGTCGTGACCGTGGGGCAGGATGGCTACACGCTCGACGATGTGCTGACGCACGACGCCCACGAGCGCGACACGACGCTGCACATGATGCTCGCCGCGATGAAGTATCCCGACTATCCCGTGGCCGTGGGCGTTATCCGCGCCGTCGAGGACGATGCGGTCTACGACCGGGCCGTCGAGCGGCAGGTGGAGGAGGTCAAGGCTTCGTCGAAAATCCATTGCGTCGACGACCTGCTGCGCTCCGGCGCCACGTGGGAGGTGTGACCCGCCCGGACGGCTGCCGACTGCGGATGCTCGTCGGCCTGTCGTGCGGTGCTGCGGATGGCGTATCGGTGCCGGGCTGCGGCAGAACAGCGTGAAAAACCGGATATTCCCCCGACAGGGTGAATATCCGGTTTTTTTCGAAGGCATCCGAGCCCTTTTCGCGCACAGGGGGCGTCCCGTGTCGGAACCGTGAAGCCGACGAAAAAGCGCCGCCCGCTCCGGTCCGGAGCGGCGGCGCCTGGAAATAAGAGAGCGCAGGCGGACTATTTGGCCATGTAGCTCTTGATGTAGTGGTGATGCGACCCCCACCGTTCGAACGCGGCCCGGTCGAGCTCCTCGCGGGCCGACGGATGGGCGATCGAAATCAGCAGCCGGGCACGCTCCTGCATGCTCTTGCCGTAGAGGTCCACGGCACCGTATTCCGTCACGAACCAATGGATGTGGTTGCGCGTGGTGACGACGCCGGCGCCGTCCAGCAGCGTGGGGCAGATCTTCGAGACGCCCTTGTTCGTGATCGACGGCATGGCGATGATGGCCTTGCCGCCCTTCGAGAGCGAGGCTCCGTAGACGAAGTCGATCTGACCGCCGACGCCCGACCAGAACTTCGTGCCCAGCGAGTCGGCCGAGACCTGTCCCGTGAGGTCGATCTGCAAGGCCGAGTTGATGGCCACGAACTTGTCGTTCTGCGAAATGATGTAGGGGTCGTTCGTATAACCCACGTCCATCATCAGCACGCCCGGGTTGTCGTCGATGAAGTCGTAGACGGTTTTCGAGCCCATGAGGAACGTCGAGACCATCTTGCCCGGGTCGGTCTTCTTGGCCTCGCCGTTGACCACGCCCTTCTCGACGAGCGGCAGTACGCCGTCGGCGAACATCTCGGTGTGGATGCCGAGGTTTTTGTGGCTGCCCAGCTGGCTCAGCACGGCGTTGGGGATGGCTCCGATGCCCATCTGGAGCGTGGCGCCGTCCTCGATGAGGGCTGCGCAGTGCTTGCCGATGGCCGTCTCGACCTCGTTGGGCTCGGAGAATTTGGCTTCGATCAGAGGCGTGTCGTCCTCGACGAACATGTCGATCTTCGACATGGGGATCATCGCCTGTCCGAACGAGCGGGGCACGTTCTTGTTGATGACGGCGATCACGTGGTCGGCGCACTCGACGGCGGCCAGCGTGGCGTCGACCGAGGTGCCGAGCGACACGTAGCCGTGCTTGTCGGGCGGGCAGACCTGGATCATGGCCACGTTGCACGGCACGGCGCCGCAGCGGTAGAGCTTCTGCGTTTCGCTCAGGAAGATCGGAATGTAGTCGGCATGGCCGCTCTGCGTCACCTTGCGCACGTTGGCGCCCACGAAGAACGAGTCGAGCTGGAAGATGCCCTCGAATTTGGGGTCGGCATAGGGGGCCGGACCTTCGGTGTGCAGGTGGTGTACGTGCACGTCTTTCAGTTCGCCGGCTTCGCCGCGGGCGCACATGGCGTTGATCAGGCACTGCGGGGCGGAGGCCACGGAACTCAAATGTACGTGATCGCCCGACTTGATCACCTTGACCGCCTCTTCGGGGGTGATGAAATGGATTGGGGTGTTCATGCTGTGTATTTGGGTTGGTTGTTCTATTTGCGTTTGACTTCGACCTGTTCGTAGCCCTCGACGATGTCGCCGATGCGGATGTCGTTGAACGACTCGATGTTCAGACCGCAGTCCTGGCCCGAGGCGACCTCCTTCACGTCGTCCTTGAAGCGCTTCAGGGAGCCTAACTTGCCGGTGTAGATGACGATGCCGTCGCGGATGACGCGGATGGGCGTCGAACGCTGGAGCTTGCCCTCGCGGACCACGCATCCGGCCACGGTGCCGACCTTCGAAATCTTGAAGATCTCCAGCACCTCGACCGAGGCGACGATCTCCTCCTTCATGACGGGCTCCAACATGCCCTCGATGGCATCCTTGATGTCGTTCACGGCGTCGTAGATGATCGAGTAAAGGCGGATTTCGATCTCCTCCTTCTCGGCGACCTTGCGGGCTGCGGCCGACGGACGCACCTGGAAGCCCACGATGATGGCGTTCGAGGCGGCGGCCAGCAGCACGTCGGACTCCGAAATCTGACCCACGGCCGCGTGGATGACGTTGACCTGCACGGTCTCCTTCGAGAGCTTGATGAGCGATCCGGACATGGCCTCGACCGAACCGTCGACGTCGCCCTTGACGATGATGTTGAGCTCCTTGAACGAACCGATGGCGATGCGGCGGCCGATCTCGTCGAGCGTCACGTGCTTCTGGGTCATGATGCCCTGCATGCGCTGCAGCTGCTCGCGCTTGTTGGCTATTTCGCGGGCCGAGCGGTCGTCGTCCATCACGTTGAACGTGTCGCCGGCCTGCGGTGCGCCGTTGAGGCCCAGCACCTGCACCGGCGTCGAGGGACCCGCCTCGGTCACCTTCTTGCCGTCTTCGTTGAACATGGCCTTGACGCGGCCCGTGTAGGTGCCCGACAAAACGACGTCGCCGATGCGGAGCGTGCCGCTCTGCACCAGAATCGTCGAGACGTATCCGCGGCCCTTGTCGAGCGTCGACTCGATGACCGTACCCACGGCCTTCTTGTCGGGGTTGGCCTTCAGGTCGAGCAACTCGGCTTCGAGCAGCACCTTTTCGAGCAGCTTGTCGAGATTCAGACCCTTCTTGGCCGAAATCTCCTGATCCTGGTACTTGCCGCCCCACGACTCGACGAGGTAGTTCATCTGCGAGAGCTGCTCCTTGATGTGGTCGGGGTTGGCGTTGGGCTTGTCGATCTTGTTGATGGCGAAAACCATAGGCACGCCGGCGGCCTGCGCATGGTTGATCGCCTCGACGGTCTGCGGCATCACGTTGTCGTCGGCCGCCACGATGATGATGGCCACGTCGGTGATCTTGGCGCCTCGGGCGCGCATGGCCGTGAAGGCTTCATGGCCCGGGGTGTCGAGGAAGGTGATCTTCTGGCCGTTGAGCTCGACGCTGTAGGCGCCGATGTGCTGCGTGATGCCGCCGGCCTCGCCCTCGATGACGTTGGTTTTGCGGATGTTGTCCAGCAGCGACGTCTTGCCGTGGTCGACATGGCCCATGACGGTGACGATCGGCGGACGGGGCTGCAGGTTCTGCTCGTCGTCGACATCCTCTTCGGCGATGGCCTCCTGAATCTCCACCGAGACGAACTCGACCTTGAAGCCGAACTCCTCGGCCACGACCACCAGCGCCTCGGCGTCGAGCCGCTGGTTGATCGACACCATCAGACCCAGGTTCATGCAGGCCGTGATGACTTCGGTGGGCGAAACGTTCATCATCGTCGCCAGCTCGCTGACGGTGACGAATTCGGTGACCTTGAGCGTCGTGCGCTCCTGTACCGAACGTTCCATCTCCTCGTTCATGCGCTCGGCGGCCGCCTCGCGTTTGTCGCGGCGGTGCTTGGCGCCGGTGTTTTTGGCACCCTTGGCCGTCAGGCGGGCCAGGGTGTCCTTGATCTGCTTCGATACCTCCTCGTCGCTCACTTCGGGGCGTACGACGGGTTTGGGGTTGTTCTTGTTGCGGTTGCGGCGTCCTTCGCCCGGCCGGGGCTGGTTCTGGGCGTTGCGCGGGCCGTTCTGACCGGAGCCTCCGCCGCGGTTCTGACCGCCGGGGCCTCCCTGGCCCGGCTGGCCGCTGCGGCTGCCCGCTCCGCCCGGCGTGCCGCCTCGCTGGGCTTTGGTCACGTCGACTTTCTCTTTCGAGAGCCGTTTGCGCTTGTGCTTGCCGCCGGGAACGAAGCCCGAGACATCCATCGTGCCCAGAACCTGCGGTCCCGTGAGGGTGACGGTTTCGGGGCGGAAGATGTTGTCTTTCGGCGCCTGCGGTTTCTCCTCCCGGGCTTTCGGCTGCTCGGCAGCGGCCGGAGCCGACGGCGCAGTCTGCCCGGCCTCCGGTTTCGCGGACGTCGCGGGTGCTGCCGCCGCAGGGGCGGGGGCCGGTGAAGAAGCGGCGGGTGCGGCGGGTTTCCCGGTCGCTGCGGGGGTCTGCTCCGCAGCGGTCTGCTTCGGCGCTTCGGCGGCTGCGGGGCTCTTCGCCGGCTCCGCAGGGGCGGTGGCGGCGGGCTTGGGTGCGGGCGCGCTCTCCGTTGCGGGTGCGGCTTTGGGCTTGGGCGAGAGGTCGATCTTGCCGAGGAATTTCGGCTGCTGGATTTCGTCGCGAACGTTGATCACGTTGCTCTTGATGACCACCTCCCGGTCATTCTCGCGCTCCTGCTTCTTCGCAGCTTCGAGCGTGACGGTCGTCTGCTTCTGCGCGATGCGTTCGCGGATCGAATCGCGGGCGCCCGCCGCGCTGCGGTTCGCGCCGAACTCCTTTTCGAGTACGGCATAGGTTTCCGCGTCGACCTGCGTGTTGGGCGACCCGTCGCTTTTGATGCCCTTCTTGTGCAGGAAGTCCGTGATGGTGTTGAGCCCCACGTTGAACTCCTTGGCAACCTGAATGAGCCTTAATTTTCTTTCGTTCCCCATTATCGTGTTGTTTTCCTTGCCTTTAAATGATTATTCGAACTCGGCCTTGAGAATTTCGACCACCTTCTGCGCCTGCTCCAGCTCGAGGTCGGCGCGTGCGGCGATCTCCTCGACCGGCAGCTCCAGTACGCTCTTGGCCGTGTCGCAGCCGACGTTCTTCAGGGCGTCGATGATCCATCCGTCGATTTCGTCGGCGAATTCGGTCAGGGCGACATCCTCTTCCTCCACTTCGCGGTAGACGTCGATGTCGTAGCCCGTGAGCATCTTCGAGAGGCGGATGTTCAGACCCCCCTTGCCGATGGCCAGCGACACCTGGTCGGGTTTGAGGTAGACGGCTGCGGTGTGCTTCTCCTCGTCGAGGGTGATCGACGAAATCTTGGCGGGGTTGAGCGCGCGCTGGATCATGAGCTGCGTGTTGGCCGTGTAGTTCACCACGTCGATGTTCTCGTTGCGCAGCTCCTTGACGATCGAGTAGATGCGCGAACCTTTCATGCCGACGCAGGCGCCCACCGGGTCGATGCGGTCGTCGTACGATTCGACGGCCACCTTGGCCCGCTCGCCCGGGATGCGGACGATCTTCTTGATGGTGATCAGACCGTCGAAGATTTCGGGAACCTCCTGCTCGAACAACCGCTCCAGGAACTGGCTGGCCGTGCGCGAAAGGATGATGCGCGGCTGGTTGTTGTTCATCTCCACCGACTTGACGATGGCCTTGATCGTGTCGCCCTTGCGGTAGAAGTCGTTGGGAATCTGCTCGGCTTTGGGCAGGATCAGTTCGTTCTCGTCGTCGTCGAGGATCAGCACCTCCCTTTTCCAGACCTGGTAGACCTCGCCCGTGATGATTTCGCCCACCTTCTGCGAATATTTCTCGTAGAGGTTGGCTTTCTCGAGGTCGAGGATGCGCGAGGCGAGGTTCTGACGCAGCGACAGCACCATGCGGCGCCCGAACGACGAGAGTTTCAGCTCGTCGGTGTACTCGTCGCCCACTTCGTAGGAGGAGTCGATGGCCTTGACGTCCGACACGGCGATCTGCGTGTTGGGGTTCTCCACGGCGCCGTCTTCGACGACGGTGCGGTTGCGCCAGATTTCGAGGTCGCCCTTTTCGGGGTTGATGATCACGTCGAAATTCTCGTCCGATTCGTACTGTTTCTGCAGCGCGTGGCGGAAAACGTCCTCCAGCACGCCGATCATCGTCGCTTTGTCGATGTTTTTCAGCTCCTTGAACTCTGCGAAGTTGCTGATGAGATTCAGATTGTCCATGGGTTTTCTATCTTGTTTTTATTCGTTTCGTCGTTTGTGCGGCTTCCGGGCCGCGCCTGTGGCTTTCTTGCGGTCCGGGCGTCTATTTGAAGTCGAGGAATTCGCGCGTCGACTTGATTTCGGCGAAGGGGTAGGTGCGGGTGACCGTCACCGACTGTTTGCGTTTTTTGCCTTCGACGGCCTGCTTCTCCTCGTAGGAGAGGGTGATGCCCTCCTCGTCGGCCGCATCGAGCCGGGCGGTGATCTTGATGCCGTTGAGCAGCAGAACCTCCACCGGGCGCCCCGTGAGTTTGCGGTACTGGCGCAGGCAGCGCAGCTCCGAGCCGATGCCGGCCGAAGCCACCGTGAGCGAGAAATCCTCCTCCTCGCGGTCGAACTCCGCTTCGATGGCGCGGCTCAGCTCCACGCAGGCGTCGATCGAGACGGACGTGTCGCTGTCCACGAGCAGCTCGATCTCGTTCGCGGGCGAGCAGGTGCAGCCCACGACGAAGAGGTCCGTGCCCTCCAGACGCCGTTCCGCGGCTTCCGTTATCTTGTTGGTGTCGATCATTTTCGAAGAACGATTGGTGGTGTGCAACTATGAAAGAAGGGGACATTGCGTCCCCTTGCTTCCTCGGATTGGTCTTTCGACACGGCAAATATACGAAAAAAATCCGACATACCAATATTTATGCGAAAAATTTATTCGTCTCTCGTTTTCGCCGCATAGGGTTTGATGATGCCGCGCTGCGAGGTGCGGATGAACTCCACGAGGTAGTCGCGCTCGGGGCTTCGGGGCACCGTGCGCTCCACCTCGTTGCAGCCGTTCAGGTAGTTCAGACCGCTCTGGAACAGAATGCGGCAGGCCTCGTGGATTTCGGCGATGCGCTCCGGCGTGAAGCCGCGGCGCGAAAGGCCGATCTTGTTGATTCCGGCGAAGCGGAGCGTGTCGTTGCGCACGATCACGTAGGGCGGCAGGTCCTGCCCCAGCAGGGCGCCTCCCTGAATCATGGCGTGGGAGCCGATGTGGGTCCACTGGTGGATGGCCGCATGGCCTCCGATGACCACCCAGTCGCCCACGTGCACCTCGCCGGCCAGCGACACGCGGTTGGCGATGACGCAGTGGCTGCCCACCACGCAGTCGTGGGCCACATGGACATAGGCCATCAGCAGGTTGCCGTTGCCCACGACGGTCGTGCCCGTCGACTTGGTGCCGCGGCTGACGGTGACGTATTCGCGGATGTCGTTGTCGTCGCCGATCAGGCAGGTGGTCTTCTCGCCCTCGAACTTCAGGTCCTGCGGCAGGCAGGAGATCGAGGCGGCGGTGTGTATCTTGCAGCGTTTGCCGATGCGGGCGCCGTCGTGGATCACGGCCCCGGGGCCGATCCAGCAGCCGTCGCCTATTTCGACATCGCCGGCGATGTAGGCGAACGGCTCCACCGTGACATCGGCGCCCAGCTGGGCGTCGGGATGGATGTATGCGAGGGGGCTGATCATCTTATTTCCGGTTTTTTACGACCTGCGCCATCAGCACGGCCTCGCAGGCGAGCGTCTCGCCGACGAACGCCTTGGCCTCGACCAGCGCCACGCCGCGCCGGATGGGTTCCAGGAGGTGGATTTCGAACTGGAGCGTGTCGCCCGGGACGACCTTGCGCTTGAACTTCACGCCGTCGATCTTCATGAAGTAGGTGGAGTAGTTCTCCGGGTCGGGCACGGTGTTGAGCACCATGATGCCGCTGCACTGGGCCATGGCCTCGACGATCAGCACGCCCGGCATGACGGGCTCCTCGGGGAAGTGGCCCACGAAGAAAGGCTCGTTCATCGTCACGTTCTTGATGCCGGCCACCGACGTGGCGTCGCAGTGGAAGATGCGGTCGACCAAAAGGAACGGCGGACGGTGGGGGAGCATCTTGCGGATGGCGTTGATGTCGTAGAGCGCCGGCTTGCGGCAGTCGTAGGTGTAGCGGGGTTTCTCGCCGGCCTTGCGGATCGAGCGCTTGAGCTGCTTCATGAACTCCGTGTTGGCGAAGTGGCCCGGGCGGGTGGCCCACACGCGGCCCTTGATCCTCACGCCCAGCAGGGCGAAGTCGCCCAGCAGGTCGAGCAGCTTGTGGCGCGCCAGCTCGTTGTTGCAGCGCAGCTCCAGATTGTTCAGATAGCCGGCCTTGACCTCGATGTCGGGGCGGCCGAAGAACTCCTTGAGCCGCTGCAGCTGCTCGTCGGGCACGGGATTCTCCACCACGACGATGGCGTTGTCCATGTCGCCGCCCTTGATGAGGTTCATCTTGATGAGCGGCTCCAGCTCGTGCAGGAAGACGAACGTGCGGCACGGGGCGATCTTTTCGGCATAGTCGTCGCCGGGGTTGAAGGTGGCGTACTGGTTGCCGATGACTTTCGAGTTGTAGTCCACGTGCAGCGAAACCGAGAATTCGTCGTCGGGGTAGAGGATGATCGCCACGCCCTTTTCAGGAATCGTGTAGACCATCTTTTCGGTCACGTGGTAGAATTTGCGCTCGGCCTCCTGGTCGACGATGCCGGCGGCGACGATCGCTGCGGCGTATTCGCGCGCCGAGCCGTCCATGATGGGCGTTTCGGGGCCGTCGATGTCGATCACGGCATTGTCCACGCCTAAGGTCCAGAGCGCCGACATGATGTGTTCGATGGTGCTTACGCGGTGTCCGCCGGCTTCGATGGTCGTGCCGCGCGAGGTGTCGACCACGTTGTCGCAGAGTGCGGGAATTATGGGTTGGCCTTCGATGTCGGTGCGGCGGAAGACGATGCCCGTGTCGGCATCGGCCGGATTGACCGTCATGGTCACTTCGACGCCCGTGTGCAGCCCTTTTCCGCGGAAGGAGACGGGTGCCTGGAGCGTTTGTTGCTTGGTTGACATAAGCGGTTCCTTTTTATTTGCTTTATTTGCGCTCAAAGGTAGTAAAAATCGCAGAAAAAAACTATTTTTGCCCGAAATTCCGATCGACGACGCAATGACATCCCGACCTTTCGACCCCGACTCCGACAACGCCGCGAACCGGCGCCCGGGCGATCTTCCCGGCGGCGGCTCCGCTCCCCGTGCGGCCCGGCCGTCCGGCGGGGAGGCGGACGGACGTCCGCGGCAGGGCGGGAGTGCGCCCCGCCGGCGGCGGCTCGACCTCCCGTTCGACGGGCGCCGCGAAGATGCGGGCACGTGGGCCTACGACCACCGCGTGGGGCTGTGCGTCACGCTGATCGCCTATCTGGTGCTGATGATCGTCTTCGTCTCGTCGAAGATCGTCGTCGGCCGCCGCGCCTCGACCCAGGGCATGTACATCGACCTGCAATCCCTGGCCGAGCTGGAGCGCGAGCGCGACCGCCTCGAGGAGGAGGTGCGGCGCCGGCAGGAGCAGGACCCCATTGACTGGCGGAGCATCCGCAACGCCGCCTCCAACGAAAACGCCCTCAACGAAGAGCTGAAGGACGACCGGGGAACCAATGCCGCGGCGCTCAACGATGCGGCGGCCGAAGCCGCTGAGCGCATGCGCGCCAACCGCGAGGCCTACGAACAGGGTCTGGCCGAGGAGCGGGCCATCCTCGAACGCAGGGGCGCCGGGGAGGGAACGGAGCATCGGGACCGCAAGGTCAGGGGGCGTGTGACGGTCTCCTTTTCGCTGGTCGATCCCGTGCGCACGTCGCGCCATCTGGTCGTCCCGGCCTATCTGTGCGAAGGGGGCGACGAGGTGACGGTCGAGGTGACGGTCGACCGCCGGGGCGAGGTCGTCGCGGCGCGGGTGGCGCAGGGCGGCGACGACTGCATGCGCACGACGGCGCTGCGCGCTGCGCGGGCGTCGCGTTTCAACATCGACGAGGCGGCTCCTGCCCGTCAGCAGGGCACCATCACCTACATCTTCATTCCGCAGTAGCCGCGGACATTCCGGCAGGGGCGGCGCTTTCGCCCTCTTCGCCGCTTTCGACACCCTCGCCGCGCAGGCCCGATAATTGCAGTTTTCCCTCCGTTCCGGATTCCGGGAGCTGTTTCCGCTCCGGCAAAATCCGGACCTGCTTGTTTTTGCCCCCGCTTATCCGTATCTTTGTCCGTCGCCGTGCGGAAAATCCGCGTGCGGCTCAACGAAATCGAGGAAGAAAATGATCGACATCACCGGTGAAAACATCGTCCTGGTCGGTGCCCTGCTGCTCTTCGTGGCGGTGGTCGCCGGTAAGGTGGCCTATCGCTTCGGCACCCCCGCCCTGCTGCTTTTTCTCGGCGTGGGCATCCTTTTCGGACTGGACTTCATCTCCTACCGTTCGGTCGACATGACCCAGTTCGTGGGGATGATCGCCCTGTGCATCATCCTGTTTACGGGCGGCATGGACACCAAATTCTCCGAAATACGACCCGTGATCGGACCGGGAGTGGTGCTGGCTACGGCGGGCGTCGTCATGACGGCCCTCATCCTGGCCGGTTTCGTGTGGGTCGTGGCGCCGTGGCTGGGGCTGGAAATCTCTTTCCCGCTGGCCCTGCTGCTCGCCGCCACCATGTCGTCGACCGATTCGGCATCGGTCTTCTCGATTCTCCGGAGCAAGAAACAGGGCCTGCGGCAGAATCTGCGTCCGCTGCTCGAGCTGGAGAGCGGGTCGAACGACCCGATGGCCTACATGCTCACGGTGCTGCTGGTCGGCGTGCTGACCCATTCGGCGGGCGACACGGGGCTGGGTATGAGCGTGGTGATGTTCGTCGTGCAGATGCTCGTCGGCGCCCTGTCGGGTTATCTGATCGGCCGTCTGGCCGTGTGGACCATCAACCGCATCAATCTGGCCAACCGCTCGCTCTATTCGGTGCTGCTGCTGGCGTTCATTTTCTTCTCGTTCGCCTTCACCGATCTGATCCGCGGCAACGGCTATCTGGCCGTCTATCTTTCGGGACTGGTCGTCGGCAACCGCCGCCTGACGCAGAAGCAGCCGCTGACCGTCTTTTTCGACGGGTTCACGTGGCTCATGCAGATCGTCATGTTCCTCACGCTGGGTCTGTTCGTCAACAGCGACGAACTCGTCCGGCCCGAGGTGCTGATGCTCGGCGGACTGGTCGGCGTCTTCCTGATTCTGGTGGCGCGGCCCGTCTCGGTGCTGGCCTGTCTGGCGCCTTTCCGCAAGTTCTCGACCAAGGCCCGGCTCTACATCTCGTGGGTCGGACTGCGCGGCGCCGTTCCCATTCTCTTCGCGCTGTATCCCCTGCGGGCGGGTGTCGAACATGCCGATCTGCTGTTCAACGTCGTCTTCCTGACGACGATCATTTCGCTGGTGGTGCAGGGCACCACGGTAAGCGGCATGGCCAACTTCCTGGGACTGGCCTTCGAGGAGCGCGAATCGGCTTTCGACGTGAACATGCATGAGGACATGAAATCGGGCCTCACCGAAGTGGAGGTCAACGAGAGCATGCTCGAAAGCGGCCGCACGCTGCGCGACATCTGCCTGCCGGAGAACACGCTGGTGATGATGGTGTGCCGCGACGGCGCCTATTTCGTGCCGCAGGGCAAGACCGAACTGCGGCTGGGCGACAAGCTGCTGGTGATCTCCGACCGCGGCGAGGAGCTCGAGCTCACCTACAAGGACATGGGCATCGACGAAGTGATGAAGCTGGGCTGACGATCCGGCCGATAACGACGATCCCCGGTCCATCCATGCGGATGGACCGGGGATCGTTCGATGCTCGGGCGTGCGTTCAGAGCGTGTAGCCCCACTGCCGGAGCGCATCGCCCCAATGCTCCTCGACCAGACGGACGGTGCGTTCGTCGTAGCGATACTTGTTTTTCTTGAATCCCCTGCGGCTGCCGGCGTAGCGTTCCATGGCGGGCCGGGCCTGCTCGAACCCGTCAAGGCCGAGCCGTTCGTATATCCGGGCCGCCATGCCCACCGGGTCGGCTTCGAACTCTTCGAACCGCACTTCGATCAGATGACCGTCGGGGATGAGGTGTTTCTGCTCCTCGTATTTGGCGTAGAGGGCCCGGTAGTTCTCCAGAATCTCGCGCGTGAGCTCCTCTCCGCCGATCTCTTGCAGGCAGGTGCTCCGGAGCGTGTTGGAGAAGAAGCTGCTCGTCGATTCGAACACGGTGTAGGGGTTGCGCACCAGGTAGACGAACTTCGCGCCGGGGTACATCTCCAGCAGGGTGCGGATGCGTCCCGTGTGGGGCGGGTTCTTCGACAGAAACTGCCGCTTGTGCTGCGTGCGCAGCGAAATGTCGATGAGCTTGGCGAGCGAATCCTTGAACACCTGCCGCTCCTCTTCGGTTATTTCGTCGAACACCAGATATTTCTCGCGGTATTCGGCCATGCGGCGCGGGAATGTCCAGAAGTTGTAGTGCGAGTAGGGCATCATGTTCGACAGCGCGAACTCCTCCTCCTGAGGCAGCTCGACCTTCAGCTCGAGCGAGTCGGTCGGCCGCCGTGCGGGCATGAAGACCGCCACGCACCGTTTGAAGAAGGGGGCGCCCCACAGCATCAGGTGCGGAAAGACGGTCTGGTAGGTGGTGCAGTATCCGAAGCGCTCGTCGCACGAGAGGACGTTGTGCACGAAGGTCGTGCCGCTGCGCCAGTGGCCCAGAATGAAGATCGGATCTTCGGTGCCGGTCAGCGGGGGCAGCTTGTCGTAACGTCGGCCGTTGATCGCGTAGAACGGATCGAGCATGTGCCGCAGGGTGCGGGTCAGCGCGAATTTGCGCCGGTAGGGGGCGTCGATCTCCGAGCCGCGCGTGACGGCTTCGAACGTGGCCCGGTCGGCCCCGACGAGGGTGTTGACCGGCAGGTTTTCGAATTTCAGAAGTCCCATCGTCGTACTAATTTTCGGTGCAGGTGACGTCGATCCCGTTGTCGCGCAGGTAGCGGCAGGCGCGTTCCACGGCCTGGAGGTGTTCGGCGCCGATGCCCAGCTCGGCGAGCCGGATGACCAGACCGTGCGGCGCTTCGTCCGCCGCCGTGTCGTCGGCCCCGAGGATCATGCCCACGGCCGAGGTGTAGTTGGTCACCGGGTCGATGACGATGAACGAGCCCGTCGCGCGGTTGCGGGTGTAGGGGTCGAACAGCAGCGGGTTGTTGGCCGAAAGGGTCACCTCGCCGATTTCGTTGAGCGAGAGGCTGTCGGCCGCGTGGCGTTCCATCGTGTTGATGTCCACGCGGTACTCGATGCGGCCGATGCGGGCGCGGGTGAGGTTGGTCGTGTGCTTGAGGAAGAACGATTTCGAGCGGTCCATCGGCTCCTCGTCCATCCACACCATCATCGCGCGGATGTTATGGCTCTGTTCGGGGAGGTTGTCCGACCGCACGAGCATCTCGCCGCGCGAGAGGTCGATTTCGTCTTCGAGGGTCAGCGTCACCGACTGCGGCGCGAAGGCCGCATCGAGCCTCCCGTCGTAGGTGACGATCTCCCTGATGCGCGAGCGCTTGCCCGACGGCAGGGCCGTCACCTCGTCGCCGGGACGGATGACGCCCGAGGCGATCTTGCCGCTGAAGCCCCGGAAATCGAGGTTGGGCCGCAGCACGTACTGCACCGGGAAGCGGAAGTCGTTCAGCTCGATGTCCTGATCGATGGGCACCGTCTCCAGAAATTCGAGCAGCGCCGGGCCATCGTACCACGGGGTGCGGGAGCTGCGCTCCACCACGTTGTCGCCCTCCAGAGCCGAAAGCGGGATGCACCTTAGGTCGGGAATGCCGAGCGGCGCGACGAACGCGCGGTATTCGGCGGCGATTTCGTCGAACCGCTCCTGCGAGTAATCCACCAGGTCCATCTTGTTGACGGCCAGCACCACGTGGCGGATGCCCAGAAGCGAGACGAGGTAGGTGTGTCGGCGCGTCTGGGTGATGACGCCCGTGCGGGCGTCGACCAGGATGATGGCCAGGTTGGCCGTCGAGCCGCCCGTGATCATGTTGCGCGTGTACTGCTCGTGCCCCGGCGTGTCGGCGATGATGAACTTGCGGCGGTTGGTCGAGAAGTAGCGGTAGGCCACGTCGATGGTGATGCCCTGTTCGCGCTCGGCCTTCAGGCCGTCGCACAGCAGCGCGTAGTCGATGTGGTCGCCGGCGTTGCCGCAGCGTTTGCTGTCGCGCTCCAGCGCGTCGAGCTGGTCTTCGTAGAGCTTCTTGCTGTCGAACAGGAGACGCCCGATGAGCGTCGACTTGCCGTCGTCGACCGAGCCTGCGGTGAGCAGGCGCAGCAGGTCCTTGCGTTCGTCCTGGGCCAGAAATTCTTCTATGCTGAGTGCCATAATGATTGTTCCTTTAAAAGTATCCCTCGCGTTTCTTCTGCTCCATGCTGCCCTCCTGGTCGAAGTCGATCACGCGCGTGGTGCGCTCCGACTTGGTGGTGGTCATCATCTCCTCGACGATCTTTTCGATCGTGTCGGCCTCGCTCTCCACGGCGCCCGTCAGCGGATAGCAGCCCAGCGTGCGGAAGCGCACCATGCGCATCCGGGCCTGCCGCCGCAGCTCCTCGGGCATGCGGTCGTCGTCGACCATGATGAGGTTGCCGTTCATTTCGACCACGGGGCGCTCCTTGGCGAAGTAGAGCGGCACGATGGGGATGCGCTCCTGACGGATGTACTGCCAGATGTCGAGCTCCGTCCAGTTCGAGAGCGGGAAGACGCGGATGCTCTCGCCCTCGCGGATGCGCGTGTTGTAGATGTCCCACAGCTCGGGCCGCTGATTCTTGGGGTCCCACTGCTGGAACTCGTTGCGGAACGAGAAGATGCGCTCCTTGGCGCGGCTCTTCTCCTCGTCGCGGCGGGCGCCGCCGAACGCCGCGTCGAACCCGTGTTTCCTGAGGGCCATGAGCAGCGCCTGGGTCTTCATCAGGTCGGTGTGGACCTTGCTGCCGTGGGTGAAGGGGCCCACGCCCTCCTCGTAGGCCTTCTTGTTGTACTCGACGATCAGGTCCCAGTTGTGCTCGCGGGCGTAGCGGTCGCGGAACTCGATCATCTCGCGGAACTTCCACTTCGAGTCGATATGCATGAGCGGGAAGGGGACCTTGCCCGGATAAAAGGCCTTTTCGGCCAGGCGCACCATCACCGACGAGTCCTTGCCGATGGAGTAGAGCATCACCGGGTTGCGGAATTCGGCCGCCACTTCGCGGATGATGTGTATGGATTCGGCTTCGAGCGCCTTGAGGTGGCTCAATTGGTATTCGTTCATAGAGCGTTTCCGTTGGTTTCTTGAATGGGGCGTGCGATTTTCGGTGCGATGGCGTCGAGGATGCGTTCGACGCTCTCGGCCACGCGCAGCTGTGCCGTGTCGAGCGTAAGATCGGCGTTTTCGGGGGCTTCGAAAGGGGCCGAGATGCCCGTGAACTCGGCGATTTCGCCCCGCCGGGCCTTGGCGTAAAGCCCCTTGACGTCGCGGCGCTCGCACTCGGCGAGCGGAGTGGAGACGTAGACTTCGACGAAATCGTCGGGCCCGACGATCCTGCGGGCCAGTTCGCGCAGTTCGCGCTGGGGGCTGACGAACGCCGCCAGCGTCACGACGCCCGTTTCGGTGAAGAGCTTGCACACCTCGGCGATGCGGCGGATGTTTTCGCGCCGGTCGTCGGGCGAGAAGCCCAGATTGGCATTGATGCCGCTGCGGATGTTGTCGCCGTCGAGGATGCGGCACAGGATGCCCCGGGCGGAGAGTTCGCGTTCGAGGGCGATGGCGATCGTGCTCTTGCCCGAGCCCGAGAGCCCGGTGAACCACACGGTCACTCCGTGCTGTCCGAGGCGCCGCTCCTTCTCCTCGCGCGACTCCATGCGGTCGAAAATCGGGTAGATGTGGGTTGCTTCCATAAGTCGGGACCGTCATGCGGCGGCCGCTCCCGATGCGGGGGCGGTTGCGCGGAGACGAATTTCGGCCCAAAAGTACGATAAAAAAATGACAATCCGGCTTTTTTGCGCGGCTATTTCCCTTTTGCCGCATCGGAGGGATTGTCGCGCAGGTCGTTTTGTCCGGAACGAACCGGCAGGCATGCCGGGCGGTTCTCTCCGGGATCGTGCCCGGAAGCGGGATGCGGGGCGGTTTTTCGATGCGGTCGTCGCGCGGTTGCGGTACGGCCTTTGCAGCGTGCCGGGAAAAAACGAAACGATGAGACACGACGATTGCACTTCCGATGCGGTGAAGGAGCGGGAGCCGGTGCCGACGCCGGCCGACACGCGTCCCGGACGGGCCATGCGTGTGCCGGTCGTCACGCAGAACATGCCGAAAAGCGACGTGCGGATCGCTCCGGCACACCGCGACGGCTCGCCCACGCAGCAGCAGATCGAACAGGATGTTCTGGCGACGAATCCGTCGGTCGAGAGTATGGAGAGCCGCGGATGAACGGCCCCTGTGCGGAACCCCTCGAAGCAGGTCCGGAAACGGATCTGCTTCTTTTTTGCGGTGCCGGCCCGTGCCGGCCCGACGATGTGAACGGGAGGCTTTTTGCGGCGGATGTTCTGCCGTGTCCGGCTCCGCTTTCCGAAAGGGAACGAAAAAAGCGGAAGAGTTTCATCTTCCGCTTTCGTACCCCCTCAGGGGCTCGAACCCTGGACCCCAACATTAAGAGTGTCGTGCTCTACCAACTGAGCTAAAGAGGCATCAATCTTTTCGATTGCGAGTGCAAAATTAGGGCATATTTTTATTTCCTGCAAATTTTTTCGGCAAAAAAATCGAAAAATAATCGCATCCGCCCGTTCCCCGTCGGACGGCGACCTGCGGAATCCGTGCCGTAAGTCTCTGTTTTACGGATCTATATGCGGAATGAGGGCCGATCAGTAAGCCAGCGGATCGCTGTTCCATTCGCCGGCGGCTTCGGGGTAGACGAAGGGCCGCGGATCGCCCGTCTCTTTCATCCGCAGGTAACTTTCGTAGAGACAGATGCCGTTCGACGACTGCCGGGCCAGCGAGAATGCGATGACCGACGGATGGCGTTTGGCGACGTGGTAGGCGTCCGCGGTGCGTTCGGCGAATGCCTCCTGCCACGAAGGGTCGTTGGCCGGGTTGCCCTCCTTGCGTCGCGAGGGGCCGCTGCGCCGCGTGTCGACGGGGGCCTGGACGATGACGTACATGCCGCTGCGGTCGCAAGCCTCGTAGAGCGGCTCCCCGATCGTGCCCGGGAGCGGAAGCAGGGTGTTGACCCCTTTGCCGCGCAGCGCGGCGATCTCTTCGTCCGTGATGTCGGGACGGACCTCCCGAACGTTGAGCGCGGCGGGCTGTCCGTTCACGAACATCCGTTCGCCGCGCATCTCGACCGACCGGAAGCCGACCGGCTCCTCGATGTATTCGACGTAGCGTCCGTCGTGCTGGGTCCTCACGCGCAGCGTATGGAGCACCGGCCGTTCGGCCGACCATTGCAGCGTGTCGGGGATGCGGACCACGAAGCGGAGCGTGTCTTCGCGCCGCATGTCGAGCGTCATGTCGTCGTAGCCCGATGCGGCCGTCGACCCGTCGGGCGCGAGCAGCTCGTAGTGGATGCGCGAGGTGCGCGGGTTGAGCGCGTCGCTCTTGACGATGAGGGCGATCTCGGCCGTGGCCGTCTCGTCCTCCCCGTCCGCACGCCAGGTCTTCACCGCGATGTCGCGGACGTGCATCGTCGGCTGGCTCAGCACGATCGCCTCGCCGGCGGCGGGTGCCGCCTGCTCGGGGCGCCAGCTTTCGAGCGGCGCGGAGCCCGACGGCTCCGAGAGCACCAGCTCGAGCGTGTTGCGGCCCTCGTTCACGAATTTCGTGACGTTGAATTCGGCGGCCGTGCTGTTGTCGAATGCCGAACCCACCATGCGTCCGTTCACGCGCACGGCATAGTCGGACGATGCGTGGGGAATCCGGACGAACACCTGACGGTTGATCCAGGCGAAAGGCACGGTGAACGGGACGGAGAGCACGTTTCCGTCTCGGGTCCAGGCACCCGGCCGGACGACGTACCGGTTGCCGTCGGCCGCACGGGCCGCCTCCTGGCAGGTCGCCCCGACGATGAGCGGGCTGCGCGGAAGCTCGCGTGCGCAGGAGGGGGTGCCGGTTTGGGCGCGAAGGGGGCCCCACAGCGAAAAAAAGGCCAAGACCGAAAGAATTGTCCGCATAAGTTTTCTTATATTTGCTCCCGAAAGGTACGGATTTTTTCCCGAACTGCGATGCCTGCGCTTCCCAAACTCAATTTTCCTCCGGTCCGTCTCCGGGCCCGCCGCCGCGGAGAGACGGTCGAGGTGTGGAACGACCTGCGGGGGCTCTACCTGGTGCTCACGCCCGAGGAGTGGGTGCGGCGGCATCTGGTGGCCTATCTGGTCGCGCATTGCGGCGTGCCGTCGAAGCGGATCGTCGAGGAGTATGCCGTGCCGCTCAACGGTCAGGCGCAGCGGGCCGACGTAGTGGTCGTGGACGACCGGGCCGAACCGTTGATCCTGGCCGAATGCAAGGCTCCCGGCGTGGCGGTCGGTCCCAAAACCCTGGCGCAGGCCGTGCGCTACAATTCGGTGCTCGGTGCCCGCTACGTCATCCTGACCAACGGCATGAACCACTACTGCTGGGAGTGCCGCGGCGGCGAATATCTGCCCATGCCGGGGTTTCCCCGCCTCGGCGAAGGGTCATAGGTTGCGGAAGTTGGCGGCGATGTAACGCTGGAAACTCTCCTTGTAGTTCTCTCCGATGGGAATGTACTCCGTGTCGTCCAGATAGACGCGTCCCTTGACGTAGGACTTGATGCGCTTGAGGTTGACGATGTAGGATCGGTGCACGCGCATGAACGTCTCCGCCGGCAGGGCCGTCTCCATGTTCTTCAGGCGGAAAAGCGTGGTGATCGCCGATCCGTCGCACAGGTGGATGCGGACGTATTCCCCCTCGCTCTCCATATATACGATGTCGCTGATCTTCACCAGCGATACCTTGTAGTCCGCCTTGATCGACAGGTATTCCCGGTCTTTGGGCTCGGCCTCCGCCGGGGGCGGGGCCTGCGCCGAGCGCTGCGCGTGGAGCAGCTCGTAAAGCGAATTGGCTTTGGCGACCGAGCGGCTGAAGTCGGCGAAGCTGAACGGCTTGAGCAGGTAATCCACGGCGTCGAGCTTGAATCCCTCGACGGCGTATTCCGAATAGGCGGTCGTGAAGATGACCATCGGACGGGTGGTCAGCGAACGGACGAAATCCACTCCGTTCAGGTCGGGCATGTTGATGTCCGCGAAGATGAGGTCCACGTGCGTCGCGGTGAGGAGCTGCTGGGCTTCGAGGGCGTTGTTGCAGGTCGCCGCGAGTTCCAGATAGGGGATTTTGGCGATGTAGGAGGTCAGCTGACGCAGGGCCAGGGGCTCGTCGTCGATGGCGATGCACTTAAGCATGGAGCGTGGGGATTTCGAGTTCGACGGTATAGGTTTCGGCCTCTTCGCGGATATTGAGCGAGTAGCCCTTGTCTCCGTAGATCAGTTCGAGGCGTTTGCGCACGTTTTTCAGTCCGATGCCCTCCTTGTGACGGCCTTCGCGGGGGGTGTGGCGGCTGTTGACGATGGTGGCCGCGACGCAGTCGCCGGCATAGCCGATCTTCATGCGGATGAACGAAGGCCGGTTGTAGCTCACGCCGTGCTTGAAGGCGTTCTCCACGAAAACGATCAGCAGCAGGGGCGGAATCGACACCTGCTCGGGCAGGTCGTCGGGCAGCTCCACCCGAATGGAGACGGCGTCGGTGTAGCGGATGCGCATCAGCTCGATGTAGTTCTCCAGGAACTGGATGTCGCGGTTGAGCGAAATGCGTTCGCGGCCCGAGTCGTAGAGCACGTAGCGCATCATCTTCGAGAGCTCGATCACCGTTTTTTTCGCGCATTCGGGGTCGATGTCGATCAGCGCGTGGATGTTGTTGAGCGTGTTCATGAAGAAGTGCGGGTTGATCTGGTACTTGAGGTAGTCCATCTCGGCCTGCATGTTCTGCTGCTTGAGCTCCTCCATGCGCTGTTCGTCGCGGATCGACTGGTACATGAGCTTGATGCCCGAATTGGCTCCCGTCATGAAGAGGGCCAGCACCACGTTCCAGCCCATCGACAGGTTGGAGAACGACACTCTGCGCAGCGTGTCGTCGATCTCCCGGGCCGGAAAACTGTCGGCGAAGAGGTAGATGGGCGTGAAGATGGCGAGAATGAAGAGAATGTTGCTGGCCAGGTATTTCAGGTATTTGTGGCGGAGCATGTAGCGCGGTGCGAAGACCGTGTTGTGGACCAGGAAGATCACCAGATAGGGCAGAATCTGCTGCCAGGCGGTGAGCACGTTCCGGAAGTCGATGCGCAGCTCCGACATCATCTGGGAGTTGAGGATCGGCACCAGAATGATGACCAGCCAGACCATCACGTAGAGCAGATTCTCGCCGATGGCTTGTTTTTTCGTGATTTTCATGTCCGAAAGATACGGATTTTTTTGCGATTCCAAACCTTCGGCAGGCTCGGTCCGCACGCTGCGGACAACCCCGGTCCTGTCGGAAATTCCGGCCGGGCGGTGCCGGGAACGTTCGGAGCCCTCCGCCCGCGCAGTCGCTCCGCGTCGGCCGTCCGGCGGTGCGGCAATGCGGTAATGCCCGAGCCCCTCTTCTGCGTCATCCGTCCGGCGGTGCGGGTGCCCTCTTCTGCATCATCCGTTCGGCGGCTTTGCGGTGCGGTGGTTCGGCTGTAGTGTCGGAGGTCGCATGCGGGTGCCGACTGCTCCTACTCCTGCGTCATCCGTCCGGTGGTGCGGGTGTCCCTCCTCTGCGTCATCCGTTCGGCGGCGCAGCGGTGGGTAGGTGCGGCGACAGCGGTTGAGGCTGCATATGGCCCCCCCCTCTGCTCTGCGTTATCCGTTCGGCGGTGCGGTCCCCTCCCTGTATTATCCGTTCGGCGGCGCGCTCCCCCCCCCCCTGCGTCAGCCGTTCAGCGGCGCGGCGGTGTAGAGGTAGCGTTTGATGGAGCGTTTGGGCGTCTTTTCGAATTCGGTGGGGTAGAGCACGATTTCGGCGATCTTCTCGTAGGAGGCCTGCTGCTCGTTGAGTTCGCGGAGGTTGTTCTGCATGATTTCGGGCAGGGTCTCCTTGTCCACGCCCTCCCGGTCGGCCTCTTCGTAGTCGGGCACGACCAGCGCCCGCAAACGACCGTTGCCCATGTCGATGACCAGCGACTCGAGCACGAGGTACATGTTGTTGAGCTTGTCCTCGATCTCCTCGGGGTAGATGTTCTGTCCGTTGCCCGAAAGAATCATGGTCTTCGACCGCCCGCGGATGTAGAGCGTGCCGTCGGGGTCCATCGTGCCCATGTCGCCCGTGTGGAGCCACCCGTCGGCGTCGAGCACCTTTTGCGTGTCCTTTTCGTTCTTGTAGTAACCCTGCATGACGTGCTCGCCGCGCACGAGAATCTCCCCGGCCGTGCGTTCGGGGTCGGACGAATCGATCTTCACTTCGAGCAGCCCCTTGAGGTAGGTGCCGCACGACCCCGCCTTGAATTCGTTGTCGGGGGCGAAGCTGATGAGCGGTGCGCACTCGGTCATGCCGTAGCCGATCGTGATCGGGAATTTGATCTTCATGAGGAACGCTTCGGTCTCCTGGTTCATCGGCGCGCCGCCGACGATGAAGATCGACACGTTGCCTCCGAAGGCGTCCATGAGCTTCTTGCGGATGACCGAATAGATGGCCGAATTGAGCAGCGGAATCTTGACCGCCAGGCTCATCGGACCCTTTTCGAGCAGCGGCAGCACCTGCTTGCGGTAGACCTTCTCCAGAATCATCGGCACGCAGCAGATGATCGTGGGCTTCACCACGGCCATCGCTTCGATGAGGATTTTGGGCGAGGGGATTTTGCCCAGCAGGGTGATGTGGCCGCCGACGGCCAGCGGGGCCAGAAAGTCGAATGCGCAGCCGTAGGCGTGGGCCAGCGGCAGGAACGACAGCGTGCGGCCTCCCTTCTGGAAGTATTGGGTGCCCGTGTGGGTGTTGACCGCGTCGCGGGCGAACATCACGTTGCCCGTCAGGTTGTTGACCGTGAGCATCACGCCCTTCGAATATCCCGTGGTGCCCGACGTGTAGTTGAGCAGAATTACCTGGTCGGCCGGGATTTCCGGATATTTGATGTCGTTGACGCTGAATCCTTTGGGGTACTTGACCCGGTAGTTCTTGACGATGTCGCGCTGGAATTTCGAGAGCGATTTGCCGTCGCGTTCGTAGATGGCGTGGAAGTCCGTGAGCGAGAACACGGCTTCGATCTGCCGGATCTGCCCCTCCTCGATCACGTCCCAGAAGTTGTCGCTCAGGAACAGCAGCCGGCTCTCCGAATGGTTGATGATGTGGATGATGTCGGCCGGGGTGAAGTCCTGAAGGATCGGCACGATGACGGCGCCGTAGGTGATCGTGCCGATGTAGGTGATGCACCAGCGGGGGTTGTTGCGCCCGATCAGAGCGATCTTGTCGCCCTGCCGGATACCGGCCTTTCTGAAGAGGAGATGCAGCTTGGCGATCTCCTTGGCCATTTCGTAGTACGAAAAATTCTCGTTCTTGAAGTAGTCGGTCAGGGCCGGCAGCTCCCGGTTCTCGCGAAAACTTCTTTCGTAGATTTTCAGCAGATTTTCCTGTAACATGGGTCGGGTTTTGATGGGGAGAGCGGGGCTACCGGACCTCGGGGCGGTCCGAACCGTTCGCGGACGGGCGGTTGCCGTTCGTCCGGGCGCGGCGCGGCTTCCAGATGTAGAGTTTCGATTCGGTGCCCTCTCTGAGACGGCGTATGTTCTTGCGGTGGGTGACCACCAACAGCACGGCGATCACGAACGAGAACGTAACGTAGGCCGTCGAGCCGTTGACCTTGGGCGAGATGATCGTGAAGACGGGGAAGCAGCACCCGGCGACCATCGAGGCGAGCGACACGTAGTGCGAGAACATCAGCACCACCAGCCACACGCCGAAGCAGAGCAGCGCCGCCGGAGGGTAGATGCCCGTCACGGCCCCCACGAGCGTGGCCACGCCCTTTCCGCCGCGGAAACCCGCGAAGACGGGGAAGATATGGCCCAGGACGGCTGCCGCCACGGCTCCGATCTTCAGGTTGATGATGTCGTTCTGGCCGATCAGGTCGTCGTACTGCATCAGCTCGATGAGCGTCACGGCCACGAATCCCTTGAGGAAATCCAGGGCGAAGACGGGCAGGGCGGCCCGCTTGCCCAGCACGCGCAGCATGTTGGTCGTGCCGGCGTTCTTCGATCCGTGTTCGCGGATGTCGACGCCGTAATACTTCTTGCCGATCCACACGGCGCTCGGAATCGAGCCCAGCAGATAGGCGATCACGATCATGGTGGTGGCGGTATAGATGGTCAGAATCATGGTTCGTCCGGTTGGTTTGGTTGGGCAAATATAACAAAAAATTCGGTAACCGGACCATTCGGCGCCAAAAATCCGCGGCCGCGGCCGCCATATTCCGAGAATTGTCGTATCTTTGCCGTAGCAAACATCGGTGCGGCGAGACGTGTCGGAGGCTGCGCTCCGGACCATCCGTCCGGAGACGGCCGCGCGGTGTCGGCGCCGGCCGGACAAACCTGATTTCTATGAATACGAAAGCGTGGATCGAGCCCATGGGATCGTGGGCGTGGTGGCGTTCGTGGGTGCTTATTTTTCTCGGATGCATGCTCATGGGGGCGGCTTTCGTGCTCTTCATCAACCCCTACAAGTTCGTTCCGGGCGGTGTCTACGGCATGGGCATCGTCCTGCACAACATCTTCCCGTCGGTCCAGGTCGGAACCTTCGGCTACATGTTCGACATCCCGCTCATGCTCGCCGCGCTGCTGATCTTCGGCGGGCAGTTCGGTACGCGCACGGTCGTCGCGGCGCTTTTCACGCCGGGCTTCATGAACGTGCTCACGCGGCTGGTCTATCCCGACGAGGCGGCCATCGAGGCGCTCGACCCCGCGCAGCTGCTGGGCGGCCACCTCGACCTGTCGAACGATCTGCTGCTCACCTGCATCATGGGGGCGGTGATGATCGGCGTGGGCCAGGGGCTCGTCGTGCGGCAGCAGGCCACTACGGGCGGCACCGACATCGTGGGCATGCTGTTGCAGAAGTTCTGCGGCATCAAGTTCTCGACGGGAATCTTCCTGGCCGACGGGTTCGTCGTCCTCTCCGGACTGGTGGTCATCGGCTTCGGACTGGGCACGCAGGATGCGGCGCCCAACGGCTGGATGCTGACGCTCTATTCGCTGCTGACGATTTACGCCTCGTCGCGCGTGGTGGCCTACATGCTCGACGGCGCCTCGTACGACAAGCTGCTCTTCATCATCAGCGACCATCACGAATCGCTCAAGCGGTTCATCATCGACGATCTGGACCGCAGCGCCACCTACATCAAGTCCCGCGGCATGTACACCGGCACGCAGCGGGAGATGATCTTCCTGGTGGTGAGCCGCAAGGAGGTGCGTCTGGTCCAGCACAAGATCAAGGAGATCGATCCCCGGGCGTTCGTCGTGGTGACCGATGCCTACGAGACCTTCGGCGAGGGCTTCAAGCAGTTCCCCGAAAAGTCCGACATCCAGGCGGAGTAGCGGGCTGCCGCTTTTTCCCGGGCAGGGCGGCCGGCCCTCCCGAATGTTGCACGATTGAAAATTATTCTTTGGATTTGAATGTAAATGCTTTGCGACCCCTCGCGGGTGCCGGTCGGAAACTGTTCATCGAGACCTACGGCTGTCAGATGAACGTCGGCGATTCGGAGATCGTCCTTGCGGTCATGCAGGGGGAGGGGTACGTCCACACCGAACGGGCCGAGGAGGCCGATGTGATTCTCATCAACACCTGCTCGATCCGCGACAACGCCGAACAGCGCATCTGGGGGCGTCTGGCCGAGATGAAGCGGCTGCGGAAACTTCGTCCGCAGCTCGTCGTCGGCATCATCGGCTGCATGGCCGAGCGGCTGAAGGAGCGGCTGCTCGAAGGGCCTTCGGGCGTCGATGTCGTCGCCGGCCCCGACGCCTACCGCGATCTGCCGCGTCTGGTGCGCGAAGCCGAAGCGGGCGGCAAGGGGGTCAACGTGCTGCTCTCGACCGAGGAGACCTACGCCGAAATCGCCCCCGTGCGGTTGGACAGGAACGGCGTCAGCGCCTTCGTGTCGATCATGCGCGGCTGCAATAACTTCTGCTCCTACTGCGTGGTGCCCTACACCCGCGGCCGCGAGCGGAGCCGCGATCCCGAAACCATCCTTGCGGAGGTGCGCTCGCTCTTCGACAACGGCTACCGCGAGGTGACGCTCCTCGGGCAGAACGTCAACTCCTACCGCTTCGGCGAGGTCGGTTTCCCCGAGCTGATGCGGCTCGTGGCGTCGGTTTCGCCGCTGCTGCGCGTGCGTTTCGCCACGTCGCACCCCAAGGACATGAGCGACCGTCTGCTCGACGTCATGGCTTCGACGCCCAACATCTGCCGTTCGATCCACCTGCCGGCCCAGTCGGGCGCCACGTCGATGCTCGACCGCATGAACCGCAGGTACACGCGCGAATGGTATCTGGGCCGCATCGCCGCCATCCGGCAGCGCATGCCCGACTGCGGCATCACGACCGACCTCATCGCCGGGTTCTCGGGCGAGACCGAGGAGGAGCACGCCGCGACGCTCTCGCTCATGCGCGAGGTGGGCTACGACTTCGCCTTCATGTTCAAGTATTCGGAGCGTCCCGGCACCTTCGCCTCGAAGCACCTGCCCGACGACGTGCCCGACGAGGTGAAGTCGCGGCGTCTGCAGGAGATCATCGCCCTGCAGAACGAGTTGGGGGCTGCGAGCTATCGGCGCGATGTGGGCCGGGAGTTCGAAGTGCTGGTCGAGAGCGTCTCGAAGCGCGACCCCGGCCAGCTCTCGGGCCGCACGTCGCAGAACAAGGTGGTGGTCTTCGACCGCGGGGAGCACCGCATCGGCGACTACGTGCGCGTGCGCATCACGGGGTGCACGTCGGCCACGCTGTTCGGCGAGGAGATATAAAATTAGCGGCCGCAGCCTGCGGGGCGAGCAGAGCGAGCCTCCGCCGGGGGAGGCTGCGGCTCGCGCAGCTCTGCGAGCTGCAACAATTGGAACAAATACAAAAAAACGATAATTATGCGATTCGACGAACTGGACCTCGAAGATGAGATTCTCGACGGTCTCTACGATATGAATTTCAGCGAGATGACCCCTGTGCAGGAGCACACCATCCCGGTCATTCTCTCCGGCCGCGACCTGATCGGCTGCGCACAGACCGGCACGGGCAAGACGGCGGCCTACACGCTGCCGCTGCTCAACCGCCTCCTGATCGAGGGCAACGAGGACAACGTCATCAAGTCGGTCATCATCGTGCCCACGCGCGAGCTGGCGCAGCAGATCGACCAGCAGTTCCAGGGGTTCTCCTACTACCTGCCCGTCTCGACGACGGTCGTCTACGGCGGCGGCGACGGCAAGGGCTGGGACGTGCAGAAGCGCGGCATGCTGCTGGGCTCCGACGTGGTGATCGCCACCCCGGGCCGCATGATTTCGCACATCCAGAACAGCGGCATCGACCTCTCGCACGTCGAGTGTCTGATCCTCGACGAGGCCGACCGCATGCTGGACATGGGTTTCAGCGACGACATCATGAAGATCGTCTCCTACATGCCCAAGACGCGGCAGACCGTGATGTTCTCGGCCACGCTGCCTCCGAAGATCCGCGAATTGGCCCGCACCATCCTGCATGATCCCGCCGAGGTCAACATCGCCATTTCGAAACCCAACGAAGCGATCGACCAGTCGGCCTTTGTCTGCTACGAGCGTCAGAAGCTGGGCATCATCCGCGAGCTTTTCGCCGAGCCGACCGACTCGAAAACCATCATCTTCTCCTCGTCGAAGCTCAAGGTCAAGGAACTGGCCCATACGCTCAAGCGCATGAAGCTCAACGTGGCCGCCATGCACTCCGACCTGGAGCAGGCGCAGCGCGAGGAGGTGATGCTCGCTTTCAAGAACAACAAAATCGACATTCTGGTCGCTACGGACATCGTGGCGCGCGGCATCGACATCGAGGACATCGGACTGGTCATCAATTACGACGTGCCGCACGACCCCGAGGACTACATCCACCGCATCGGCCGCACGGCGCGTGCTGCGGCTTCGGGCCGCGCCATCACCTTCGTCAACGAGGAGGAGCAGGGCAAGTTCCACCGCATCGAGCGTTTCATCGAACGCGACATCCCGAAGGCCGACCTGCCCGCACCGGTGGGCGAGGGGCCGAAATACGCTCCCGACGAGAGCCGGGGCGGAGGCCGCGGCCGCGGCGGACGTCCGGGGGCCGGTTCGGGTCGCGGAAACCGCGATCGGGGCCGCCGCAGCCGGGGTGACCGGAGCGATCGGGGGGATCGGAAGCGCGACGAGGCATCCGTTGCCGCCGCAGCGTCCGATGCGGCGGCCGCAGCCGCACCCGTCGACAACGACCATGCGTCGGGCCGCGGCGAGGGCAACCGCGGTTCGCGCGACCGCAAACGGCGCCACCGGGGCGGACGCCATCGCCGCCGCGGCGGCGAGAACGCTCCGCAGAACGGAGCCGGGGAGAGCGCCCTCCCCGCGAAGGAGTGATCGTCGCTCCGACGCCTCATGAAGGAAAACCGCCCCTGCCGATTCCGGCGGGGGCGGTTCGTTCTCTGCTGAAGCGTGAGTCCGGTCCGGTGCGCACCGGCTCTTATTTCCGGAAGATGAAGTAGACGGCCAGCACCAGACAGGCGAATCCGGCCAGATGGTTCCAGCGCAGCGTCTCCGAACGCATGAAGACCAAAGCGAAGAGCGTGAAGACCGTAAGCGACACCACCTCCTGAATCACTTTGAGCTCCCAAAGCGTGAACGGCCCGCCGAACTGGGCCGAGCCGATGCGGTTGGCCGGCACCTGAAAACAGTATTCGAGCAGGGCGATGCCCCAGCTCAGCAGGATGATGACCGCCATCCCGAAGCGCTCCAGCCGGGATTTGAATGCGATGTGCCCGTACCAGGCCAGCGTCATGAAGGCGTTCGAGACGATGAGCAGTCCGACGGTTGCGAATCCTTTCAGCATGATTTTTCCAGAATGGCGTTCAGATCGGTGATGTCGGCGAACGTGTCGATGATCGGGTCGGCGCAGGTTTCGGCGGCCAGCACCTCGCGCCCGAGGGTGGTGGTCAGCGCCACGATGCGGCCCGCTCCGGCCCGGCGGGCCGATTCGATGCCCGCCCTGGCATCCTCGAAGACGACGCACGCTTCGGGTGCGAGCCCCAGCCCGGCGGCCGCCGTGAGGTAGATCTCGGGATCGGGCTTGCAGCGGGTGACCCGGTCGCCCGAGACGATCGCCTCGAAATAACCGTCGAGACCGCAGCGGTCGAGCACGAAATCGACATTCGTGCGGCATCCCGACGAGCCGACGGCACAACGCACGCCTGCGGTCCGGAGCCGGTCGAGCAGCTCCTTCAGCCCGTCGACCGGACGGATCGTCGGCGCATAGATTTCGCGGTAGATCGCCTCCTTTTCGTCGGCCAGCGCCTCCAATCCCTTCCGGCGGATCGTCTCCTCGGGCAGTATGGCGCGCATGATGTCGTCGTTGCCCATGCCGAAGGCCCCGAAGAGTTTCTCGCGCCAGTCGCTCACGCCGTAGCGCCGGCAGAATATTTCGAATGCCTTCACGTGCACGGCGCTGTTGTCCACCAGCGTGCCGTCCATGTCGAACAAAGCTCCCTGAATCATTTCGTCTGTTTTTTCCGGGCAAAGGTAGTGAAAAATCCGCTTCCGCCGCGTTTCCGGCGTGCGATTGTCGGGAAAATGGCTTAACTTTGTCTCCTCTCTTGCGAATGGATATGGCACGTGCGAAAACAGAGAAGACCAATGCGGCGCGCCTGCTCGACCGGGCCGGCATCGCCTATGAACTGATCCCTTACCGGGTGGACGAGGAGCATCTGGCGGCCGTGCATGTGGCCGAACAGCTGGGCGAACCGATCGAATGCGTCTTCAAGACGCTGGTCCTGCGCGGCGACCGGACGGGGCTCTTCGTCTGCGTCGTGCCGGGCGACCACGAGGTCGACCTCAAGGCGGCGGCCCGCATATCGGGCAACAAGAAAGCCGACCTCATCCCCATGAAAGAGCTGCTGCCGTCGACCGGATACATCCGCGGCGGCTGTTCGCCGATCGGGATGCGCAAACCGCTGCCCACCTACATCCACCTCTCGGCCGCGGAACACCCCTATATCTACATCAGCGCCGGCGTGCGGGGGCTGCAATTGCGCCTCGCCCCGCAGGACCTGGCGGCCTACGTCGGTGCGGTCCTGGCCGATCTGAGCCGTCCGCCGCAGGGTTAGGCCCGTATGGACTTGGGCTTGAGCAGGTGGCTCCACGACGAGCGGAAGAACGTTCCGAGCAGCGTGTCGTCGTAGACGATGCGGTGTTTCCAGCGGTTGGCCCACCAGCGGCGGGTTTTGAAGGCGACGATGGAGAGCGTGCCGCCCTGCGGCTGCGTGCGGTCGAATTCGGGGGCGAGTATCTCGCCGAGCACGCGGCGCTCCAGCTCCGTGTCGCGCTCCAGCGGGGGAAATGTCTCCGGAGGCGTCCCCAGCAGCTCCACCGCCAGCGCGTTCATGCAGCCCAGGAACCGGTGCATGTTCGTCCGCCGGGCCAGCGCATGGAGCTCCTGCCAGTCGACCTCCTTGCCGCAGCGTTCCGCGAAGAGCGCCCAGTCGGCCACGTGGCGCAGGCCGATTCCGATGGCCGCGAAGTGCATCGCGGCATGCCGCAGCAGAAACAGCGCATTGAAGTCGGGCGGCGGCAGCCGCAGCGGCGCACCGTCGATGTCGGCGGTGCCGCCCTCCCTGCGGGCGAGCTCCTGCAGGCGGCGTTCGATCCGGCGGCTGGAGGCGTGCGAATGGACGTTGATGAAGTCGTAGTGGTTCTCCACGAGGATGCCGCCGATGACGAAGGTCGTGTGGTGGTGTTCGTCCTCGCCGATCTTCACCCCTTTCTCGCGGCGCAGCAGCTCGTCGCCTTCGGCCTGCCGGCCGTAGAGCCAGATGTCGATGTCGCCGCAGGGCCGGTGCCCGGGCCGGGGATAGCAGAGGCTCGCCGCATGGCCTTTCAGCCCCATCACGGGAATGCCGTGCTGCGTGTAGAATGCCGCGAGGCGTCCCAGCGTGCGGCGCTGGCGGGCATAGAGCGCTTCGGTGCGTTCGACGTTCAGGGCCCATCGGAGCCGCAGCTGCCGCGGCAGCGAGGAGCGCACCTCTTCGCTCATTCCGTCCCAGGCGATGGCCGCCACCCCCTGGGCGCAGGCCGTGCGGTAGACTTCATCCCACACCGCCTCGTCCGCAGGCTCCGGCAGGCGGAGCTCCCGTCCCGGATGCAGGCCCGTGCGCAGCAGTTCGAACAGCGTCCGCTGCGCGAGTGTCGGGTTATGCTCGGCCATAATACTCCTCGTAATAGGTGCGGTAGGCTCCCGAGGTCACCTCGTCGAGCCAGCGGGAGTTCTCCAGATACCACTTCACCGTTCTTTCCAGCCCTTCGTCGAGCCCCACGGAGGGCTCCCAGCCCAGTTCGCTGCGGATCTTCGACGGATCGATGGCGTAGCGGAAGTCGTGGCCCGCACGGTCGGCGACGAAGCGGATCGTGCCGAGCGAATAGCCTTCGGGGCGTCCCAGCAGCCGGTCGGTCGTGCGGATGAGGGCATGCACCAGATCGATGTTGCGCCGTTCGTTGCCGCCGCCGATGCAGTAGGTCGCACCGGGCGTGCCCCGGTGGAAAACCAGGTCGAGCGCTGCGGCGTGGTCTTCGACGTAGAGCCAGTCGCGGATGTTTTCGCCCCGGCCGTAGACGGGCAGCGGTTTTTCGAGTCGGATGTTGTTGATGAGCAGCGGAATCAGCTTCTCGGGGAACTGGAAGGGCCCGTAGTTGTTCGAACAGTTGGTCACGATCGTCGGCAGGCCGTAGGTGTCGTGGCAGGCCCGGACGAAGTGGTCCGACGAGGCTTTCGACGCCGAGTAGGGCGAGCGGGGCGCATAGCGGCTCGTCTCGCCGAAAGGCTCTTCGCCGGGTTGCAGCGCTCCGTATACTTCGTCGGTGGAGACGTGGACGAACCGTTTGCCTTCGAGGTCGTCGCCCCACTCCTCGCGGGCGACGTGCAGCAGGGTGAGCGTGCCCAGCACGTTGGTGCGGGCGAAAAGAAAGGGATCGCGGATCGAGCGGTCGACATGGCTTTCGGCCGCCAGATGGATCACTCCGTCGATCGCGTGGCGCCGGAATACGGCCCGCACGGCGTCGGCATCGCCGATGTCGGCCCGTTCGAACCGGTAGTTGGGCGCTCCGTCGACGTCGTGCAGGTTGGCCGGGTTGCCCGCATAGGTCAGGGCGTCGAGGTTGACGATGCGGTAGCCGGGGTAGCGCCGCACCAGCCGCCGCACCACGTGCGAGCCGATGAATCCGGCACCGCCGGTTACGAGTATGCTGTGTTGCGTCATGGTCATAGCGGTTTGTCGGAGTCCGGGGCGCCGGATGCGCGGCTCATGCGTTGCAGGCAGTAGAGCAGCGATTCGCGCCAATGGGGTATTTCGATGCCGAACGTGCGTTTGAACCGGGTTTTGTCGAGCAGCGAGCAGGCGGGGCGCCGGGCCCGGGTGGGGTACTCCTCCGTGCGGCAGGGGACGATGCGGCATCCGCCGCGGTCCGTCGCCCGGGCGATCTCCACCGCGAAATCGTACCAGGAGGCAGCCCCTTCGTCGGAGAAGTGATAGGTGCCTGCGTGCTCCGCGAAACGTCCCGATTCGAGGATCGAAAAGATCGCCAGCGCCAGGTCGCCCGCATAGGTCGGAGTGCCCACCTGGTCGCACACCACCTTCACCTCGTCGCGTTCGGCGGTCAGGCGCAGCATGGTTTTCAGAAAGTTGTGCCCGAATTCCGAATAGAGCCAGCCCGTGCGGAGGATCATATGGCGGCATCCCGAGGCTCGCACGGCCTCCTCGCCCGCCAGCTTCGTGCGGCCGTAAACGCCGAGCGGCGCCGGAACATCCTCTTCGGTGTAGGGCCGCCACGTGCGGCCGTCGAAAACGTAGTCCGTCGAAAGATGGATCAGAAATGTCCCCGTCGCGGCGGCCGCGGCGGCGAGATTGGCGGCTCCGAGGCGGTTCGCCCGGTCGGCTGCCTCTTCCTCCGCTTCGGCCCGCTCCACGTCGGTGTAGGCGGCGCAGTTCACCACTGCGTCGTAGCCTCCTCTGGCGAGGGCCGCCGTCACGGCCCGGGCGTCGGCGATGTCCAGCTCCCCGTGCTCCGCGCCCGTGTAACGGTTGGGCGAGAGAGCCGACAGACGCAGCAGTTCGAGGCCCAGCTGTCCCCGGGCTCCGGTAATCAATACGTTAAGCATAGGTGTCGTCGTTGCAGTCGGACAACTCCGCGGCCTCCGCCAGCGTCGGGTGCCGCCGGTCCTTGTCCGAAAGACGGATCGCGTCGGCGGGCAGCCGCCAGTCGATGCCGATCGCGGGGTCATTCCACGCGATGCCGCCTTCGCTCTGCGGCGCATAGGGGTTGTCGCACTTGTATTGGAATAGCGCCTCGTCGCTCAGGACGGCGAACCCGTGGGCGAATCCGCGCGGGATAAAGAGCTGGCGCCGGTTCTCGCCCGAGAGCTCCACGGCCACATGTCGCCCGAAAGTGGGCGATCCGCGGCGGATGTCGACCGCCACGTCCAGCACGCGGCCCGAGACGACCCTGACGAGCTTCGCCTGGGCGAAACGTCCCCGCTGGAAATGCAATCCCCGGACCACGCCGTAGAGGGAGCGCGATTCGTTGTCCTGCACGAATCGCACGGGACCCACCGAACGGTCGAAAAGCTTCTGCGAGTAGCTTTCCATGAAATAGCCCCGGGCGTCCTCGTGCACGTCGGGCTCGAGGATCACCACGCCCCGGAGCGGTGTCTGAATCGTTTTCATCGCTCTTCGATCGCTTTCAACAGATAGGTTCCGTAGGGGTTGCCCTGCATGGAGCGGGCCAAAGCCCTGATTTTGTCGCTGCCGATCCATCCGTGGCGGTAGGCGATCTCCTCCAGACAGGCGATCTTCAGCCCCTGGCGTTTTTCGATCACCTCCACGAAGATCGAGGCTTCGGCCAGCGAGTCGTGCGTCCCCGTGTCGAGCCAGGCGAAGCCGCGGGGAAGCGGCTGCACGCGCAGCCGGCCGCGTTCGAGAAAATAGCGGTTCACCGACGTGATCTCCAGTTCGCCGCGGGCCGAGGGCGTGACCGCTTTGGCCGCCCCGACCGCCTCCGGGGGGTAAAAGTAAAGTCCCACGACGGCGTAGTCCGAACGGGGATTTTCGGGCTTCTCCTCGATCGAGAGGCAGTTGCCCGCGGCGTCGAACTCGGCCACGCCGTAACGCCGGGGATCGTTCACCCGGTAGCCGAAGACCGTGGCGCGGCCCTCCTGTTCGGCGGCCCGGGCCGCCTCTTCGAGCATGCCCGTGAATCCGGCGCCGTGGAAGATGTTGTCGCCCAGCACCAGACACACCGCGTCGCCCGCGATGAACTCCTCGCCGATCACGAGGGCCTGCGCCAGACCGTCGGGCGAGGGCTGTTCGGCGTAGGCGAAACGCACGCCGAAATCCGAACCGTCGCCCAGCAGACGCCGGAAGGCCGGAAGGTCGTCGGGCGTCGAGATCACGAGGATTTCGCGGATGCCGGCCAGCATCAGCGCCGAGATGGGGTAGTAGACCATCGGCTTGTCGTAGATCGGCAGCAGTTGTTTGCTGACCCCTTTGGTGATGGGATAGAGACGCGTTCCCGTCCCGCCCGCCAGTACGATTCCTTTCATCGCGTTCGTTTTCGCTGTTTCCTGCAATCGGTTTGCCGGATGCGGCGTCCGATCGTTTTTACAAAGATACGATTTTTTCGTTATCTTTGACTTCGTCTTAAATACTTCCGCTCGGCAAAATGCAAGCAGGCTTGCTTTTGCCCTCGCTTATGCGTATCTTTGGACCTATGGATGTTCTCTCTTTCCGCGATTATTGCCTTTCGCTGCCGTTGAGCGAGGAGTGTACGCCTTTCGACGAGACGACGCTCGTCTACAAGATCGGCGGCAGGATGTATGCCTGCGCCGACATGGACGATTTCTGCCGGATCGCCGTGAAGTGCGACCCCGACGAAGCCCTCGGCCTGCGGGAGCGCTATCCCGAGGTGACGACGGCCCCTCATTTCAACAAACGCCATTGGAACGGCATCCGCACCGACGGCGATCTGCCCGACGCTTTCCTGCGCGAACAGATCCGCAACTCCTATCTGCTGGTCGTGCGCCGGAACGTGACGCCCCGGGCGCTGCGCGACGAAATTCTGGACTGCATCGAGCGGTGCGGAGTGCCCGATGCGGAGTGACGGCCGCGGACGGCGCCTCGTCCCGCCCGCTCGGGTTCTTTCCGGGCCGGCGGCTATGGTCCGTCATGCCCCGCCTTTCCCGGCTTTCTCCGCGAACTGCCGGCGGTGCGCCGTGATCGATGTCATGTGCCGCTGGGCCCACTCGGTCAGGGCGAGAATGAACGGCACGAGCGATTTTCCCGTTTCGGTCAGGCGGTACTCCACCTTGGGCGGCACGACGGGATAGACCTTGCGGGCGATGAGCCCGTCGGCTTCGAGCATGCGCAGCGTGCCCGAGAGCACGCGCGACGAGATGTCGGGAATCATGCGGCCGAGTTCGTTGAAGCGCACGACTTCGTTTTCGTGGAGCAGCAGGATGACCAGCAGCGACCACTTGTCGCCGAAACGGGCGATGACGTTGCGGACCGGGCATATCTCGATGAGCGAACCGGTTTCTCTCTTTTTCTGTGCCATATTTTTCGGGCGGATCGGACGGTTTCTTTTGCAAAGTTACTTCCGCCTGGCCATATATCCAAATAATCGGGCATATGAACTCCGGCCGAGGATACCCGCCCGAAAAATATCGTTTTTCCCGGGCCCCGCAACCGCCTGCCGCTCACCGAATGCGAGCGGAAGGTTACTATGCGGTCGAAATGTAACTTCTTGACAGACCGTGTTCCGTGTGCTATCTTCGCACCGTCGAACTTCAAAAACATGCAGCCATGAAACAGATCGAAACAATCGCTTCCAGCAGCCATTTCAGCGCTGTCGACATCGGCAGGACGGACGCCTTGGGCGACTATCTTCTGGAGCTCGGACCCGACGTGAAGATTCCGGGCAAGGTGTTCGGCGGCGCGGCCGTCGGAGCCACGGGCGGCGAATTCTCGTTCCAGAGTTTCGCACCCGGCACGGAGACGGGATTTCTCCATACCCACAAAACCCACGAGGAGCTCTATTTCTTCCTGCGCGGCACGGGCGAATTCCAGGTGGACGGACGGGTTTTCCCCGTCGGCGAGGGGAGCGTGGTCCGGGTGGCGCCCGAGGGGGTGCGTTCGGTGCGCAACAACGGCCGCGAAGCGCTGGTGATGCTCTGCGTGCAGTATCGGGGCGGAACCTTCACCGGGGCGGACGCTGCGGACGGGACGATCCTCGGCGATCCGGTGGTGTGGTAGGCGTGCTCCGTGCCGTGAAAAAGGGATTCGCTCGATCGAGCGAATCCCTTTTTTTCAGCATGCCTCCGCCTGCCTTCGCCAGCGCAGGTAGCCCGCCACGGCCAGCGCCGAATAGAGGGCGTAGAGCCCCGCCGTGATCGGTATGCCCTTGTAGAGGTAGAGCCCGACGGTCAGCAGGTCGACCGCCAGCCACACGAGCCATTGCTCGATCCATTTGCGCGAGAGCATCCAGTAGGCCACGATGCAGAGGGCCGTGGTCATGGAGTCCCAGAAGGGCACCGTGCTGTCGGTGAAGCGGGCCAGCACGAACCAGATAGCGCCGTGCAGGGCGGCATAGAGCGCCGCGAGCGCCGGCAGCATCCGGAGCGGCACCCGGCCGATTCCGCGCGACGGCTCCTCCTTTTTCGGCGCGCGGCGCCACACGATCCAGCCGTAAATCCCTGCCAGAACATAGTACGCCTGCATCGAGCAGTCGGCATAGAGCCCTGCCTTGAAGTAGAGCATACCGTGTACTACGGGCATGATGAGCCCCACGATCCACAGCCGGATGTCGGCCCTGTACTCCAGCCAGAGGTAGAGCAGCCCCAGCGCCGTGCCTATGAGCTGCAACAACAGTTTCCAGTCCATTTCGAACGAGTGAAAATTGAAAGGTGAAAAGTTCGGGCGGCCGTTCCGGCCGCAGCGAAGGATTTTTCCGGCTTCAGCCGTGCGAGACGCAGCCCCCGGATGCGGAGGCTCGCAGCATAGCCGCTCGCTCCGCTGGCTGCGTCTCGCCGATGGATTCCCCGCTTAAAATTTCACCGTCACGTTGGCCAGCACGTGCAGCGGCGCCTGGGCGAAGTAGTAGGCCATGTCGATGCGCCGGGGCGTCTCGCCGCTCCACGTGTCCATATAGGAGTAGCCGTAGCCGTTGCTGCAATACTCCTGATTGAAAAGGTTGTAGATCGTCACGCCGAAACGCACCGTGCGCAGGGCGCGCGCCCGCAGCGTGTAGGCCAGGTTGAGGTCGGTCACGCAGTAGCGGCCCAGCATGAGGGCTTCGTTTTCGTTGTTGGTGAAATACTGCTTGCCGACGGCCTGGGTGCGGAACACCGCTTCGAACCCGCCGGCGTGGAAGTCGAGAAAGAGCGATCCCATGGCTCCGGGCGAGTAGGCGATCTTCTTGTCGCCCAGATTCTCGCCGTAGGTGGGGCTGTCGGCCAGAAGGTCCACGTAATCCTCGATGCGGTTCTGCGAGAAGGTGGCGTTGGCGCTTGCCGTGAACCACCGGGCGACGGACCACGAGGCCGTCAGCTCGATGCCGCGCCGGTAGCTGTCGGGCACGTTGACGTTGAGCACGTCGGAGCTGTCGTTGACCATGCCCGTCGGGACGAGCTGGTCCTTGTACTGCATCCAGTAGAGGTTCACGCCTGCGGAGAAACGCGGCGAGGCGTAGCGGTAGCCGGCCTCGTAGTCGTAGAGCCGCTCCGACGTGGGGTAGGTGTCGACGGGCGCGAACAGGTAGCGGTCGGTGAAGTCGCTGCGCGTGGGCTCCTTCTGCGCCACGGCGAACGAGGCGTAGAGCGTGTGCCGGCGGGCGAACGTGTAGTTCAGACCCACGCGGGGGTTGAAGAAGTGGTAGGTCTTGTCCACGTCGATGGGCTGCATGCCCGTCTCCTCGTCGAGGTAGTTGTCGTTCACGCCCCATGCCTCGTAGTGCACGAAGCGGTACTGCAGGTCGGCGTGGATGTTCAGCCCGCGCGCAGCCTGCCAGTCGGCCCGGGCGAAGAGGTTGGCGTCCTGCTTGCGCACGTCGTTGTCGTACCAGCGGCCCGGGAACGTCCGGGATTCCATCCCCTCCACCCAGTCGAGCGTACCCCAGTGGGGGCAGGTGTAGTAGCCGTACGATCCGCCGAAGGCCAGGTCGAGACGGCGCGTCGAGTAGAGCGCCGCCGCGTTGATGCCGCCCAGGTGGTTGCGCATCAGCTTCTCGCGGATCAGGTCGCGGCGGATTTTGCCACCTTCGTCGTCGAACGCCTGGCTTCCGACGAATCCGTGCTCGACGAGTTTGGCATTGTCCTTATACTGTTTGTAGTAGCCGTAGCCGTAGGTGTAGAACGCCGTGGCATTCATCGACCACTTGTCGTTGAAACGGTGGTTGAGGACGAGCTGGTTGTTGATCTGAAGGTAGTTGTCGGTCTGGTCGTCGTAGTAGGCCACATTCTTCCATTCGGGGGGATCGCCGTGCCAGACGCGCTGCCCCCAGCCGCTTTCGACGGTGTACATCCCCTCGGGATTGAAGCGGCGGCCGTTGAGGGCCATCTCCTCGCGGGTGGCTCCCGTATAGGTGAGCGCCGTTTTGGCCTTGCCGCCGAACGAGAGGAACTTCAGCATCGTGTTGCCCTTGTAATAGCCCGCCTGGAACATGTAGGACTTTAGGTCGGTGGCGCCGCGGTCGACGTAGCCGTCGGAGCCGATGTGCGTCAGCCGGGCATCCAGCACCCAATGGCCGCCCAGCAGCCCCGAGGAGAGCTGCACGGCCTGCTTGTTGGTGTTGTAGGAACCGTAGGAGAGCGACGCCGAACCGCCGAACTCGGTCGACAGGGCGTCGGTGGTCATGTTCACCGCACCGCCGAAGGCGCCCGTGCCGTTGGTCGAGATGCCGGCTCCGCGCTGCACCTGCACCGTGCCCACCGACGAAATGAGGTCGGGCGTGTCGTACCAGTACATCGAGTGCGAGTCGGGGTTGTTCATCGCCACGCCGTTGATGGTCACGTTGATGCGTGTGGCGTCGGTGCCGCGCATGCGCACCGCCGTGCCGCCGATGCCGATGCCCGTTTCGTTGGTGGCGATCACCGAGGGGGTGAGCGAGAGCAGCGACGGAATGTCCAGCCCGTAGTCGTTGCGGGCGATCGCGTCGCGTCCGAGGTCGGTGAAGGCCACGGGCGACGATTCGGTGGCGCGCGTGGCGGTCACCTCGACCTGCTGCAAGTGCACCAGACGCAGCGAATCCTCCGGCAGCGCGGGGGCGTGCGATTCGGTGCGCACCTCCTCCGCGCGCTGGGTTCCGCTTCCGGCCTCGGGGCTCTCCGCGGCGATTGCGCCCCGGCACGATGCGAGGACGGCAAAAGTCCATAAAATCCTTTTCATGAATACTTTAAGTTTAGGTTAAAGAACTGAAAAGGGGTATGTGTGTCGATTACGCTAATTCCCGGTCTCGGCATTACCCGTCTCCGGTTCCATGGGTATAATCTCAGCCTGACAGTAAGGCACCCCTTTGAAATGTCGGCGGCAAAGGTAATGAATTTCGTCGGAAAACGAAAAAATAATTCGCAGCGGTGCCGATTACCGTTTATTTTTGACTATCTTTACCTGCGGATCGGCGCGTTCGGTCCGTGACATATCGATAAGAAGCGTTATGCTCATCTTGTAACTTGAAAACGTAGGAAATTTTCAATTAGATGCAAGGATGGCATAGTGGTTCTCACGCTTTAGCGTGGGCTGCTATCACTACATCTGCATCTATGGGTTTCCTACGACCTTCAAGTTAAGACGTGGCATTGCAGTTCCACGCTTCTCGTGTTTTAAGAGTGTTCTTGTGGCAGCTGGAGAACGGAAAATTTCGCAAAGATGAAAAAATTTCTTGCAATTGCCGCGTCGCTCGTCTTCGCTGCGACGGCGCAGGCTCAAAAGGATGTCACCCGGTTTCTCGGCATTCCGGTCGACGGCTTCAAGCCGGAGATGATCGAACGGCTCAAGGAGAAAGGGTTTCGCAGCTCCTCTTACGATCGCGAAGTGCTGGAGGGGGAATTTAACGGACGGGATGTTAATGTGTATGTTGCGACGAACAACAATAGGGTGTACCGCATTATGGTGGGCGATCGGAATTGTATCGGAGAGGGCGAGATTCGAATCCGCTTCAACCGGCTATGCAGCCAGTTCGATAATAATCCGAAATATATATCGTTCTGGGGCGATCAAACAATTTCCGACGATGAAGATATTTCCTATGAAATGACTGTGCATGATAAGCGCTATGAAGCTGTTTTCTACCAGAAAGCGGATAGCGTAACTATTGCGAATGCGGTGAAAGAGGCTCTTTTATCCGATTATACGGAAGAGCAGTTGGCTGATCCGACTGAAGAGATGCAGGCGAAGGCAGAAGAACTGAAAAATTCATTGGAACGCAGGCCCGTATTTGAAAAATTGGTGTGGTTTAGGATTGCGCAACATTTAGGTAAATATTATATATCGATGTATTACGATAACGAATACAACCAGGCCTCCGGCGAGGATCTGTAGCTGTCCTATCCGAAACAATTCGCCCGGGAAGCAGTGTGAAAAACTTCCCGGGCGGTTTGTTATTCGGACATTCCTTTTCAGTACGTCCCGAACCGGTAGACGGTCTTCTGGCAGTAGGTCTCGCCCGGACGAAGCAGCGGCGAGGGGAACTCGGGGCGGTTCACGGCATCCGGGAAGTTCTGGCACTCGATGGCCACACCCGCATGGTCTTCATAGCGGCTGCCCGACTTGGTTTCGGGGCATCCGCCGGAGAGCCAGTTGCCCGTGTAGATCATCACGCTGGGCTGCGACGTCAGCACTTCGACCTGCCGGCCCGACTGCGGGTCGCGCAGGCAGCCCGCCTCGCCCAGAATGCCGGGTTTCCAGCCGTCGATGGCGAACGGATGGTCGTAGCCGCGGAAGTCGCGGATATGGTTGAATTCCGAGTCGATGCCGGGACGGAGCGCCCGGAACTCCCGGAAGTCCTGCGGCGTGCCTGCCACGTCGAACAGGCGCCCCGTGGGTATCTGCCGGGCGTCCATTTCCGGTGCGCGGCTGCTGCGGAGCCGCAGTTCATGATCCAGCACCGAACCGCTCGCCTCGCCCGAGAGGTTGAAATAGACGTGGTTGGTCAGGTTGACCGGCGTCGTGCGGTCGGTGCGGGCCAGGTAGGTGATCTCCAGCGCGTAGTCGTCGTCGAAGTCGAAAACGGCTTCGACGTGCAGTTCGCCCGGATAGCCCTGGTCGCCGTCGTCCGAGAGCAGGTCCATCACCACGCGGTTGGTCTCCACGCGGCTCTCCCACACGCGGTTGGCGAAGTTCTTCGTGCCGCCGTGCAGGTGGTTCGTCCCGTTGTTCACTTCGAGACGGTACTCTTCGCCCTCGACCGTCATGCGGCCGCCCGCGATGCGGTTGGCTACGCGGCCCACGCTCTTGCCGCAGGCGGCGCCGTCGCCGAAGTAGCCTTCGGGCCGTTTGTAGCCCAGCGCCACGTCGGCCATGCGGCCTTCGCGGTCGGGAACGATGATGCCCGCGACCGCCGCACCGAAGTTCGTCAGTTTCACTTCGGCGCCCTGTGCGTTGCGCATGGTGTAGAGCACGATCGCCTCGCCTTCGGGCGTCATGCCCCACAGCTGCTGTTCGATGTCGATCATCCTTCGGTCGGGGGAAGCGTTTCCAGAATGCGGTCGATGCGGCGCAGCGTCTCCTCCTTGCCGATGAACGACGTCACGTCGTACATGCCGGGGCCCTTGCCGGCGCCTACGAGCGCCAGACGCAGCGTGTTCATCACCTGTCCCATGCCGTAGCCCCGCTCTTCGATCCATGCGTGGACGATGCGCTCGGTGTTTTCCAGCGAGAAGTCGTCGATCGAGGCCAAAACCTCGCGCAGCTCGCGGAGGATGGCCGGGTTGCCGCCTTTCCAGTATTTGCGGGTCTGCTTCTCCTCGTATTGGGTCGGCGCCGCGAAGAAGAACGACGTGAGGTCCCACAGGTCGGTTGTGAGCGTGGCGCGCTCCTTCATGATGCCGGCGGCGCGTCCGGCCACTTCGTCCGGCACCTCGATGCCGTGCTCGCGCAGCACGGGCTGGTAGAGCTGGGCCAGCTCGGCGTCGCTCATGCGGTGCATGTACTGGGCGTTGAACCACTTGGCCTTGTCGGGCTGGAAGCGGGCGCCCGATTTCGAAACGCGCTCCAGCGAGAAGCTGTCGATGAGCTCCTGCATGGAGAAAAGCTCTTGCTCCGTGCCGGGGTTCCAGCCCAAGAGAGCCAGCATGTTGATGAACGCTTCGGGCAGGTAGCCGTCCTCGCGATAGCCGCGGGCCGTCTCGCCCGTCGAGGGCGACTTCCAGAAGAGCGGGAAGACCGGGAAGCCCATCTTGTCGCCGTCGCGCTTCGAGAGCTTGCCGCCGCCCGTGGGTTTCAGGAGCAGCGGCAGGTGGGCGAACGCGGGCTGCGTGCCGCTCCAGCCGAACGCCTTGTAGAGCAGATAGTGGAGCGGCAGCGAGGGGAGCCACTCCTCGCCGCGGATGACGTGCGAGACCTCCATCAGGTGGTCGTCGACGATGTTGGCCAGGTGGTAGGTGGGCAGCGCGTCGGCCGATTTGTAGAGCACCTTGTCGTCGAGCGTCGAGGTGTTGACCTCCACATGGCCGCGGATCAGGTCGTCCATCTTCACCACCTCGTTCACCGGCATCTTGAAGCGGATGACCCACTGGTCGCCGCGGTCGATGCGGGCCCGCACTTCGTCGGCCGGCAGGGCCAGCGAGGTGGCCAGCTTTTCGCGCACGGCGTAGTTGTAGGCGAAGGCTTCGCCGCGGGCCTCGGCCTCCCGGCGCAGGGCGTCGAGCTCCGCGGCCGTGTCGAAGGCGTAGTAGGCCCAGCCCGCCTCGATGAGCTGCAGGGCGTATTTCAGGTAGATTTCGCGCCGCTCGCTTTGGCGGTAGGGGGCATGGGGGCCGCCTATGCCGACGCCCTCGTCGATCTCGATGCCGCACCACTTGAGCGACTCCTTGATGTACTCCTCGGCACCCGGCACGAAGCGCTGCGAGTCGGTGTCTTCGATGCGCAGGATCATCGTGCCCCCATGCTGGCGGGCGAAAAGGTAGTTGTAAAGCGCCGTGCGCACGCCGCCGATGTGCAGCGGCCCCGTGGGGCTGGGTGCGAAGCGCACTCTGACAGGTCTTTCCATCGTTTTTCCGTTAGTATGTTTTCCCGGGCCGGAGTCTGCTGCGGACCGCTGGCTTTCGCGGGTCTCCGCATGGCGCAGGCTTCGGCCCGCCCGGCCGATGCCGTGATTTCTATTTGATCCGGTATTCGATCCGCATGGTGATGCGGGCTTTCTTGTTGCGCGACGAGGTGTTGAACGACCCGCCGGCCGAGAACTCCTCGTTGGTGTTGGCGCCCGTGATCTGGAAGACGCCCATGCGGGCCGAGGCCACGCGGCCGATCCGGGTGCCGGCATTCTCGGCGATCTTGGCGGCCCGCGTGCGTGCGTCGGCCGAAGCGGTCTCGATCAGCCCCATCTTCACGTCGTCGAGTTTCGTGTAGTAGTAGTCGGGGGCGTAGGCTTCGATCGAGACGCCCTGGGCGATGAGCGACGATATTTCGCGCGAGATGGTCTCCACTTTCTCCACCTCGGCCGACTCCACGGTGAACCGCTGGCGCAGTTCGTACCCGGTGAAGCGCTGCCCGGCCCAGCTGCCGTTGGCGTTGTAGACGGGCGCAAACTGTTTGTCGACGTTGACGAACTCGAAGACCACGGCTTCAGCCGGCAGCCCTTTCGAGACGAGGTATTGCTGCACCTTGGCCTTGCTCGCCTCGATCTGGGCGTATCCGGCCGCCACGTTCTGGGCCTCGGCCGTCAGCGTGCCCGTCCAGACGATCAGGTCCGACGTGAACTCCGTTTCGCCCAGTCCCGTCACGACGATCGTGTCCTGCGAACGGTATTTGTAGGTGTAGGCGCGGCCCAGCACCCAGGCGCAAAGCAGGGCCGTCAGGGCCGCTGCCGCAACGATGATGTACTTTTTCATGACGTTATCTCTTTCAAACACATTCTATACGTTGAACAGGAAGTGCATGATGTCGCCGTCCTGCACGACGTACTCCTTGCCTTCGATGCCGATCCTGCCCGCGTCGCGGCAGGCCTTTTCGGAGCCCAGCGACACATAGTCGTCGTACTTGATGACCTCGGCCCGGATGAAGCCGCGCTCGAAGTCGGTGTGGATGATGCCGGCCGTCTGGGGCGCCTTCATGCCGCGCGAGTAGGTCCAGGCGCGGGTTTCGTCGGCTCCGGTGGTGAAGAACGTTTCGAGCGACAGCAATTTGTAGGCCGATTTGATGAGCCGCGCCACGCCCGACTCCTTCAGCCCGAGGTCTTCGAGGAACATCCGGCGCTCGTCGTAGCTCTCCAGCTCGGCGATGTCGGCTTCGGTGGCCGCCGCGATCGTGAGCATTTCGGCCCGTTCGTCGGCGATGGCCGCACGCACCGCTTCGGTGTAGGCGTTGCCCGTCGCGGCGCTCTTTTCGTCGACGTTGCAGACGTAGAGCACCGGTTTGTCGGTCAGCAGGTTGAGGTCGGCCACCAGCTTGCGGTCCTCCTTCTCCAGCTCCACCGTGCGGGCCGAGCGGCCCTGTTCGAGCACCGACTTGTATTGCAGCAGCAGCTCCACGGCCCGCTTGGCGTTCTTGTCGCCGCCCGAGGTGGCCGCCTTCTGCGTCTTGGCCAGCCGGGCTTCGACGGTCTCCAGGTCCTTGAGCTGCAATTCGGTGTCGATGATGCCCTTGTCGCGCACCGGATCGATCGAGCCGTCGACGTGGGTGATGTTGCCGTTGTCGAAGCAGCGCAGCACATGGATGATGGCGTGGGTGTTGCGGATGTTTCCTAAAAACTTGTTGCCCAGCCCCTCGCCTTTCGAAGCGCCCTTGACCAGCCCGGCGATGTCGACGATTTCGATGGTCGTCGGCACCACGCGCTTGGGGTTGTCGATCGCGGCCAGCTTCACGAGCCGTTCGTCGGGCACCGTGATGACGCCCACGTTGGGTTCGATGGTGCAGAACGGGAAGTTGGCCGCCTGCGCCTTGGCGTTGGACAGACAGTTGAACAGGGTCGATTTACCGACGTTGGGCAGTCCTACGATGCCGCATTGAAGTGCCATGGTGTATTGGGTTGTTATCGTTTCGCGGGGCAAATATACGAATTTATTGCGGTTCGGGTTTTGTGTTCGGGCGAAATTGCATCCGAAAGGTCGCTTGCCGCAAATAATATTTGATCGTAAACGCCGAAATGCCTATCTTTGTTCCGTGGAAGATTCTCACAACAGAGACGGAATATGGATTTGAATGCCTTGAAGAGCGACCTGGAGCTGCTCGCGCGCATCGTCGGCGGATGGAGCGCCGGACGGGACATCGCACCGATCGAACGCGACCTGGTGCTCGAAAAGTTGCGCAGGCTCTATGAAACCGTATATTCGGGCGCCGCGGAGGAGACGCCCGCACCGGTCGCTCCGCTCTCGGAGGCGGCCGCTGCCGGCCGGATCGGAGAGACCGAGACGATCGACCTGGGCGCCGTGCTGTCGCTCGACGCGCTGCCCGACACGCCGGAGCCGGAATCAAAACCGGAATCAAAACCGGAGCCGGAATCGGAGCCGGAGGCCGAACTTTCCGCCCCGGTGATGTCCGTCCCGGTCGGGGAGGCGTCCGACCCTGCTGAAAATGGCTTTGCTCCGGCCGAAGAGGTGCGCATTCCGGCGGCGGCCGCACCTGCCGAAACGGCCCATGTGCCTGCGACGGAAATATCCGACCCGGTCGGGGAGGAGTCCGTTCCTGCCGGTGCGGAAGTCGCCCCGGTCTTGGGCCCCGCAGCCGGTCCGGCCGGAACGTTCCCGTCTGCCGCGTCTGCCGGGGAGCCGGAGTCCGCATCCGACGGTGCGGCCGGTGCGCCGAAGACGGACGAGGAGCCCTCGCCGGAGAACCGGGCGGTGCCTACGCTCTTCGGCCCCGAGGAGGCGACCCGCCGTCACCGGCACAAGCAGCGGCTCATCATGTCGCTTTACGATGCGGTGCCCGAGACCGCGGCTCCGGGTGGGGACGATGCCGATGCGTCGTCCGCCCGTCGGAGGGAGCTGCCGGAGAATCCCGCTCCGCATGCCGCCGTGCGGCCCGAGCCGTCGGAGTCCCTCCGGCCGCAGCGCGAAACGTCCGCAGCTGCGATCTCCGGAGCGGAGGTGCCGGCCGTGAGCCCCGAACCGGAAATGCATCCGTTCCGACCTCAGGGCGCCGCCGTGCTGGGCGAGGTGATCGGACACGACCGCCGCACGCTGGCCGATACGATCGCCGCTCCGCGCGACATGGCCTCGGAGCTGCTCCGCAACGAACCGGTCGGCGACCTCCATCGCGCCATCGGCATCAACGACAGGTTCCTGATGATCCGCGACCTGTTCGGCGGCGACGCCGGGGCGTTCGACCGGGCCGTCGATGCGCTCAACGGCTGTCCGTCGCTCGACGACTGCATGATCCTCATCGCCGAGAACTATGCCTGGAATCCCAATTCCGACGGTGCGCAGCTGATGATGGAGTTGCTCGAACGCAAATTCGCATAGCGCATGGCCCGGCTCTACATCGTTCCCACCCCCATCGGCAATCTGGACGACATCACGCTGCGGGCGGTCGACGTCCTGCGCCGTGTGGATTTCATTCTGGCCGAGGATACGCGGACCACGTCGATTCTGCTCAGGCATCTGGGCATCGAGAAACGACTCCAGTCCCACCACAAGTTCAACGAACACGCCACCGCCGGCATGATCGCCGAGACGATCGCCGCGGGGCGCGATGCGGCGCTCGTCTCAGACGCCGGGACGCCCGGCATCTCCGATCCGGGCTTTCTGCTGGTGCGCACCTGCGTCGAGGCCGGCATCGAGGTCGAAACGCTGCCCGGAGCCACGGCAGCCGTCCCGGCGCTGGTCGACAGCGGATTCCCGTGCGACCGCTTCTGCTTCGAGGGGTTCCTGCCCCAGAAGAAGGGGCGCATGAAGCACTTGCAGTCGCTTGCCGGCGAGGAGCGTACCATGATCTTCTACGAATCGCCCTACCGGGTGGTCAAATGCCTGGAACAGTTCGCCGAGGTGTTCGGCCCCGACCGCCGGGTGTCGGTGTCGCGCGAGCTGACCAAAAAATTCGAACAGACTCTGCGCGGTACGGTGGCCGAGCTGCTGGAACATTTCCGCGCGAACGAACCCCGGGGCGAATTCGTCATCGTCGTGGCGGGCAAGCCGCGCACCCGACGGGACGACCGTTCCGGGTCGGAAGAGACAGAAAACGACTATGAAGCATAGGGAAACGAATGACTCTTCGCGCATGCGGCGCTCTTTCGCCGCCTGGCGGCACGACCTGCGCGATTTTCTGAGCGGGCGGTTCAGTCTCGAGGAGGACAAGGCCCAGCGCGACGAGGTGGTGGCGTCGATCTCCAAAGGCGTGGAGTTCCGCGGGGTCAACCTGTGGGTGCTCATCTTCGCCACGATGATCGCCTCGCTCGGCCTGAACGTCAATTCGGCGGCCGTCATCATCGGCGCCATGCTCATCTCGCCCATCATGGGCCCCATCATGGGTGTCGGGCTGGCTTTGGGCATCAACGATTTCGAACTGCTCAAGAAGTCGCTGCGCAACCTGCTCTTCATGTTCATCGTGGCCATCGTCACCTCGACGGTCTACTTCTTCCTCTCGCCGCTCTCGTCGAACAGCAGCGAGCTGCTCGCGCGCACGACGCCCACGACCTACGACGTGCTGATCGCCCTGTTCGGCGGTCTGGCCGGCATGGTGGCCCAGACGCGGCAGGATCGCACCTCGACCGTCATCCCCGGCGTGGCTATCGCCACGGCGCTCATCCCGCCTCTCTGCACGGCCGGCTTCGGTCTGGCCACGGGGCAGTTCCGCTTCTTTTTCGGAGCTTTCTATCTCTTTTTCATCAATTCGGTCTTCATCGCCCTGGCGACCTATGCCGTGGTCCGCTTCCTGAAGTACGAGAAGGTCGCTTTCGTCGATGCGGCCCGCGAGCGCAACGCCAAGCGGATGATGCTCGTGATTACGCTCGTCACGTTCATCCCCAGCGTCATCATCGGCCTGCGCATGGTGCGGGTTTCGGTCTTCGAAGCCGTCTCCGACAAATACGTCGGACAGGTGTTCGATTTTCCCCATACCCGGGTCATCGAGTGCAACAAACGTTTCGCCCGCCGGGGGCAGCTTTCGCAGATCGAGCTTCTGCTCGTCGGCGAGCCGCTCGGCGACGAGGTGATCGAGAACGCCCGGGCGCAGATGGCGGGTTTCGGCCTCTCCGACACCGAACTGATCGTGCGGCAGGCCAATTCGGCCGACCGGATCGACGTCGAATCGCTCCAGAGCAGCTATAAGGAGCTGCTCGACGAGAAGAACCGCCGCATCGCCCGCATGCAGGCTCAGCTCGACCGCTACGAGGTGACCGACGTCGATGTGGAGGACATCGCGCGCGAGGCGGGGGCGCTGACCGGAAATGTCGCGGCCCTCACCCTGAACAAGTGCATCGAATTCGCGGTCGACGGCACGCCGCGCGACACGCTGCTGGTGTGCGTGGTGGCTCCGCTCGACCCGGCGGACTCCGTCGCCCGCACGACGCTCGTCCGGTGGCTGAAAATCCGTACGGGGGTCGACAACGTCAAGCTCTTCATCGAACCGTAGCCCATGGAGATCAAAGCTGCCGAAAAGGAACTCTCTCCGGTTCAGCGTATCGGGCTGGAGACGCTGTGGGGCGGAGCGTGTCTTTTTGCGAGGATGCCCTACTGGTTCAAGCATTACGTCGTCGAGAACCTGCTGTTCTTTCTGTTGTATTATGTGCTGCGCTACCGCCGCAAGGTGGTGTGGACGAACCTGCGCAATTCGTTTCCCGAGAAAAGCGATGCCGAGCTGTGGGTGATCCGCCGCAAGTTTTTCCGCACGCTCTCCGAAATATTCGTCGATACGGTCGACATGGCCCGGATGAATCCCGAAAAGGCCCGTACGGTGCTGACGGTCGAGGGGCTGGACGACCACGTGCGCCGGGTGCACGGCCGCGACTGGATCGCCATGACGGCCCATTTCGGCTGCTGGGAGTATTGTTCCTACTGGGGCCTTTACGAGGAGTCGCAGGTGGTCGTGGCGGTCTACCATCCGCTGCGCAGCCGGGTGATGGAGTGCCTCTACCGCCGTCTGCGCAATTCGGCCTACGCCACGACCGTGGCCATGAAGGAGAGCCTGCGCTTCTATCTGCGGCACCGCGACGAGGGCTTCGAAGGCAAGAACATGGTCATGGGGCTGATCGCCGACCAGAATCCGCCGCGGCGTCCCGACAGCCATTGGTTCCGGTTTCTCAACCAGGATTCGATCTTTTACGACGGCGGCGAGAAACTGGCCCTCCGATTCCATCTGCCCGTCTATTTCGTCAAGATGGAGCGCGTGCAGCGGGGCCGTTACCGCATGTCGTTCGACCTGCTCTACGACGGCGAGGAGCCGGTCGCGCCCAACGAGATCACCGAACGCTACGTGCGCCGTCTGGAGCAGGTGATCTGCGAACGGCCCGAACTTTGGATGTGGTCGCATCGTCGCTGGAAACATTTCAAGGACCGATGACGCGCACGGCGATCGTCATACTCAACTGGAACGGGGCGGAGCATTTGCGCCGCTACCTGCCGAGCGTCGTGGCGGCGGCTCCCGGCGGCGTGCGCGTCGTCGTGGCCGACAACGGATCGACGGACGGTTCGGCGCAGGTCGTGCGGGACGGCTTCCCGACGGTGGAGTGGCTGGCGCTCGATCGCAACTACGGCTTCGCCGGGGGCTACAACCGGGCATTGAGGCAGATCGCGGCCGACGTTTACGTGCTGCTCAATTCCGACGTCGAGACCCCGGCCGGCTGGCTCGCGCCGCTGCTGGAGTGCCTCGAACGCAACCCCGGCGTGGCGGCCGTCGCGCCCAAGCTGCTCGCCGATGCCGACCGCAGGCACTTCGAATACGCCGGGGCTTCGGGCGGGTACATCGACTTTTTGGGCTATCCTTTCTGCCGGGGCCGGATGCTGCGCACCGTCGAGCGCGACTGCGGACAGTACGACGACGAACGCGACGTCTTCTGGGTCACGGGAGCGGCGTTCTGCTGCCGGGCCGGGGTGTTCCATGCGCTGGGCGGCTTCGACGAGACGTTCTTCGCCCATATGGAGGAGATCGACCTCTGCTGGAGGATGCAGCTGGCCGGCTATTGGGTGCGGATCGTGCCGCAGAGCGTCGTTTATCACCTCGGCGGGGGAACCTTGTCGACCGATTCGTCGCGCAAGGTCTTTTTCAACCACCGCAACAACCTGGCGATGCTCTATAAGTGCGCGGCACCCGGGCAGCGTTTCGTCGTCGCGCTCGTGCGCCCGGGGCTCGACCTGCTGGCGGCCCTCTCCTATCTGGTGCAGGGGCGGACGGATAGTTTCCGCGCCGTGTTCCGGGCGTGGCGCGATTTCCTGAAGTGGCACCCGGCGCTGAAAGCCCGGCGGCGCGACGTTCAGGCGACGCGGGTGCCGGGCGTCCGGCTGCCCGTGTATCGGGGTTCGCTGCTCGTGCGCTACCTCTTCGGCCGGCGGACGTTCGGCCGGATGATGGAATAAAGAACCGCCGCTACAGGATCGTAGCGGCGGTCTCTGTCTTGTTCCCGGCTGCCTACTTGTTGATCTTGGCCCACGAGTCCTTGAGCGTTACCGTGCGGTTGAAGACGGGATGCTCCGGTGTGGAGTCCGTGTCGGGGCAGAAGTAGCCCACGCGCTCGAACTGCACGGCCTGTCCGACGGGAATGTCGCGCAGCGAGGGTTCGAGATAACCCGTGACCTTGACCATCGATTCGGGGTTGAGGTTGTCCTCCCACGTCTGGCCCTCCTCCACGTCGTCCGGATTCTCTTTCGTGAAGAGCGGGTTGAACAGACGCACTTCGGCCTCCACGGCATCCTTGACCGACACCCAGTGGATCACGCCCTTCACGCGGCGTCCGTCGCTCGACGAGCCGCCTCCGGACATGGGGTCGTAGGTGCAGCGCAGTTCGGTGATGTTGCCCTCGGCGTCCTTGACGACCTCCTCGCATTTGATCAGATAGGAGTAGCGCAGACGCACCTCGCCGCCCGGCTGCAAGCGGAAGAACTTCTTCGGCGGGTTCTCCATGAAGTCGTCGCGTTCGATGTAGATTTCGCGCGAGAAGGGTACCTTGCGCGTCCCGGCCGCTTCATTTTCGGGGTTGTTCACCGCATCGAAAAGTTCGGTGCGGCCCTCCTCGTAGTTGGTGATGACCACCTTCAGGGGGTTCAGGACGGCCATGCGGCGCTCGGCGACCTTGTTGAGGTCCTCGCGCACGCAGTATTCCAGCTTGCCCAGGTCGATCACGTTGTCGCGCTTGGCCACGCCCACCATCTCGGCGAAGTTGCGCACCGAGGCGGGCGTGTAGCCCTTGCGGCGCAGGGCGCAGATGGTCGGCATGCGGGGGTCGTCCCAGCCCATCACGGCGCCCTCCTGTACGAGTTTCAGCAGCTTGCGCTTCGACATCATCGTGTAGGTGAGGTTCAGGCGCGCGAACTCGTACTGATGCGAGGGATAGATGTCGAGCGCCTGGATGAACCAGTCGTAGAGCGGCCGGTGCACGTCGAACTCCAACGTGCAGATCGAGTGGGTGATCCGCTCGATCGAGTCGCTCTGTCCGTGGGCGTAGTCGTACATCGGGTAGATGCACCACTTGTCGCCCGTGCGGTGGTGTTCGGCGTGGATGATGCGGTACATGATCGGGTCGCGGAACAACATGTTGGGGTGGGCCATGTCGATCTTGGCGCGCAGCACCTTCGAACCGTCGGGAAATTCGCCGTTCTTCATGCGCACGAACAGGTCGAGGTTCTCCTCGACCGTGCGGTCGCGCCACGGCGAGGGCGTCCCCGGCACCGACACCGTGCCGCGGTTCTCGCGGATCTGCTCCTGCGTCTGGTCGTCGACGTAGGCCAGCCCCTTCTTGATCATTTCGACGGCCCATTCGTAGAGCTGGTCGAAATAGTCCGACGCATAGCGCTCCACGGCCCAGTCGAACCCGAGCCAGCGGATGTCGCGCTTGATCGAATCGACGTATTCGACATCCTCCTTCACGGGGTTCGTGTCGTCGAAACGCAGGTTGCACTTGCCTCCGTACTTTTGGGCCAGACCGAAATTGATGCAGATGCTCTTGGCGTGGCCGATGTGCAGATATCCGTTGGGTTCGGGCGGGAAGCGGGTCTGCACGCGTTTCTCGCCTCGGGCCAAAGACTCTTCGATGATCTCTTCGAGGAAGTTCAGCGACTTTTCGCGGACTTCGCTGTTTTCTGCTGCCATTGTGATGCGTTATTTACGATGGTTTTTGCTGTTGTATACGGGTTTGAGCAGCCGCACGCCCACCTCCAGGAACTGCTGGGTGCCCAGCGCCGTGCCGTCGTGATGGGCGGCGAATTCGGCGCGCACCCACACCGTGTCGCGGAAGAAGTTGCGGCGGTAGGAGAGCGACGTGCGGCTGTAGATGTGCTCGGTGGTGCGGAAAAAGCTCTCGCCGGGGTAGAGCTCGCGGCCGTAGGCGAGGACGGTGCCGTTCTCGTGGATGTGGCCGTGGAAGAAGGGGTGCATGTTGTCGCCCGCGTAGAGCCTCTCCTCGAGCGACAGTCCCCAGCGGCTCATGCGGAAGGCGAATTCGCCCATGCAGGGCATCTCCCACTCGTGGCCGTAGCTGCGGTCGCGCTGGGCCGAGAGCAGGGCGCCGAGTTTGATGTCGAAGTCGAAGAACGCCCGGAACTTCGCGCCGACGCAGGGGTTCAGCAGCTGGAGGTCGACGACGTTCTCCTCGGCCTGGTTGCCGTCGATGCCCTTCTTGCCGGCGAAGTGGAACATCGAGTAGTTGACCCCGTAGTAGAAATGGCGCTTCAGGTAGTGGCGCCCGGCCACCAGGATGCGGAACTTCTCGCGCGAGACGGTCGAATACATCCCCTCCCAGTCGCAGGCGAATTCCGCGTAGGAGCCGCGCTGCCCGTTGTACTGGGCCAGCACGCCGCTCATGCGGTCGTGGCGGAATCGGTGGGCCTCGGTGAAGAAGGCCGTGGAGTAGTCCTCGTCGTGCATCATGTCGCGGGTGAAGATGCCGGCCACGGCCTTGACGCGGGGCGTGAGGAACTGGTAGTACATGACGGGCTTCACCTCGGAGACGAACGACGAGTTCCGCTCGCCGAAGTTTTGCAGCAGGTCGGCGCCGAACATGAGCGTGTTCTTCTCTTCCCAGCGGATGCCGACACGGGCGATGAGCCGTGCGGCGAAGTCGGTGCCCGACTCGATGTCGAGCCCCGGCACGGCGAAGGTGTTCGGACCGAACTCCTTGTTGTCGAAATACATGCGGAAGTCGGCGCCGGCCAGAATCTCCTGGGCGAGCCCTCTCCCGATCGGGAATCCCGTAAGAACGAGGAGCGCGAGGAAAAATTTCTTCATCTGTTTGAAACGTTCGAACAACCGACAAAAATAGGGAAAAGATTTCAAATTTGGCTACATTTGCACCGTAAATCGACACGAAGAGAGCGAACATGCGTAAAATCACCAACGAAGAGCTGGGGCGCCCGACCCCCGAGGAGTATGCCGCGGCGGAGAAGATGCCCGTCGCGGTGGTGCTCGACAACATCCGGTCGTTGCAGAATGTCGGGGCTTTTTTCCGCACCTGCGACGCCTTTGCCGTCGAACGGATCCTCCTGTGCGGCATCACGGCCGCGCCGCCCAGCCGCGACATCCACAAGACGGCGCTCGGAGCCGAGCTCACCGTGCCGTGGAGCCATTGCGCCTCGACGGAGGAGTGCATCGGACGGCTGCGCGGCGAGGGGTGCGAGGTGTGGGCCGTCGAGCAGGTCGAGGGCTCGGTGCCGCTCGAAAGGTTCGAACCCCGGCCGGGCGTGCGCTATGCCTTGGTCTTCGGCAACGAGGTCGCGGGGGTGAGCCAGGAGGCGGTCGACCTTTGCTGCGGGGCCATCGAGATCCCGCAGGCCGGCGTCAAGCATTCGGTCAACGTTTCGGTGGCGGGCGGCGTGGTGCTGTGGCGCTTCTTCGAGAAGCTGAAAAGGAAAAATTGAGAATCGACGGCGAAGTGCTGCGCTGCGGCGTTGCGGAGAAGCGGATTTCTCATTCTCGATTTTTAATTCTATTTTTGCCCCCGATTCAAAACCCAAATTCAAGATGTCAGTAGAAAGTACGGTAAGAGCCGTGACGACCTACCGTCTCACGGAGATGAAACAGCGGGGCGAGAAGATCGCCATGCTCACTTCTTACGATTATTCGATGGCCCGGATCGTCGATGCCGCAGGGATCGATGTCATTCTGGTGGGCGATTCGGCCGCCAATGTCATGGCCGGCTACGAAACGACGCTGCCCATCACGCTCGATATGATGATTTACCACGCGCGGTCGGTGGTGCGGGCCGTGGAGCGGGCGCTGGTGGTGGTCGACCTGCCGTTCGGCACCTATCAGGGCAATTCGAAGGTGGCGCTCGATTCGGCCATCCGCATCATGAAGGAGACCGAGGCCGACGCCGTGAAGATGGAGGGCGGCGAGGAGATTCTCGAATCCGTCCAGCGCATCCTCTCGGCCGGCATTCCGGTCATGGGCCATCTGGGCCTCACGCCGCAGTCGATCCACAAGTTCGGCACCTATGCCGTGCGGGCCAAGGAGGAGGCCGAGGCCGCGAAGCTCGTGCGCGATGCCCGGCTCCTGAGCGATGCCGGCTGCTTCGCCTGCGTGCTGGAGAAGATACCCGCCGCGCTGGCTGCGCGCGTGACGGCCGAGATACCGATCCCCACGATCGGCATCGGCGCCGGCGGCGCCTGCGACGGACAGGTGCTCGTCATCCACGACATGCTGGGCATCAACAAGGGCTTCTCGCCCCGCTTCCTGCGCCGCTATGCCGACCTGCACACGATCATGACCGATGCCGTGGCGGGCTATGTCCGCGACGTGAAGGAGTGCGATTTCCCCAACGAGAAAGAGCAATACTGACATAAAGGAGAGAGACGGAAGATTGGGGGCGGAGCCCTCCGGCCGCTCTTCCGCCTGTCGTCCGATTTTTCGAAGCGCGCTGTTCCGGCAGCGCGCTTTTTCCGTTCCGGCGGAGCCCGGGCGGATCCGCCCGGTCGTTTCGTTTGAGAAAATGTTGATAAATTTTTGCCGAAACGGAGCGGCCGGTTGGGCCGTTCGGAAAAAAATGATTACTTTTGCGAGCAACAAAAATCCGCGTTCTTATGTCGTTTATCAATGAGAGGGTGCAGCCCGAAGGACTTACGTTCGACGACGTGCTGTTGGTACCCGCCTATTCGGAAGTGTTGCCGCGAGAGGTCCGTCTCGAAACCCGCTTTTCGCGTAATATCGCTCTCAACATCCCCATCGTCTCCGCCGCCATGGACACCGTGACCGAGGCGCCGCTGGCCATCGCTCTGGCCCGCGAAGGAGGCATCGGCGTCATCCATAAGAACATGACCATCGCCGAGCAGGCGGCCCACGTGCGGCGGGTGAAGCGTGCCGAGAACGGCATGATCTACGATCCCGTGACCATCTCGCGCGACGATACGGTGGGCGACGCGCTGGCGCTGATGTCCGAGAACAAGATCGGCGGCATTCCGGTCGTCGATGCGGACCGCCGCCTGATCGGCATCGTCACCAACCGCGACCTGCGTTTCCAGCGCGACATGGCGCGTCCGATCGCCGAGGTGATGACCCCCGGCGATCGTCTGATAACGACCCATAAGACCGAACTGGAGCACGCTTCGGACGTGCTGCTCAACAACAAGATCGAGAAACTTCCCGTCGTGGACGACGAAGGCCGTCTGGTGGGCCTCATCACCTATAAGGACATCACCAAGGTGCAGGATCATCCCAATGCCTGCAAGGATTCGAAGGGGCGCCTGCGCGTGGCCGCCGGCGTGGGAATCACGCCCGACGTCATGGAGCGCGTCGCGGCGCTCGTGGCCGAGGATGTCGACGCCGTGGTGCTCGATTCGGCGCACGGCCACTCCCGGAACATCGTCACGGCCCTGAAGCGGATCAAGGCCGCCTACCCGTCGCTCGATGTGGTGGTGGGCAACATCGCCACGGCCGAAGCCGCGCGGTTCCTGATCGACGCCGGCGCCGACGGCATCAAGGTGGGCATCGGGCCGGGTTCGATCTGCACCACGCGCATCATCGCGGGCGTGGGCGTGCCGCAGCTGTCGGCCATCTACGCCGCCGCCTCCCAGGCCGCCGGATCGGGCGTTCCGGTCATCGCCGACGGCGGACTGCGCTACTCGGGCGACATCGTCAAGGCGCTGGCCGCGGGCGGCGACTGCGTGATGATCGGTTCGATGTTCGCCGGCACGGAGGAGGCTCCGGGCGAGACGATTATCTACAACGGCCGCAAGTTCAAGTCCTACCGCGGCATGGGGTCGATCGACGCCATGAAGGCCGGCTCGGCCGACCGCTATTTCCAGAAGGGCTGCGAGGGCAACATCAACAAACTCGTACCCGAGGGCATCGTGGCGCGCGTGCCGTTCAAGGGTTCGCTCAGCGAGACGGTCTACCAGCTCGTCGGCGGCATCCGCTCGGGCATGGGCTACTGCGGCGCGGCGGACATCGCGGCCCTGCAAAAGGCGCAGTTCATCCGCATCACCTCCTCGGGCATGCAGGAGAGCCACCCCCACGACGTGGCCATCACGCGCGAGGCGCCCAACTATTCGAGCGAACGTTAAAAATCCAGGGCTATGGCAGACAACAACCGGCAGGCGACCAAACTCGACGGGGCGGTTCTGGCGTTTTTCGCCGTGCTGTTCGCGGTGTGGCTCTGTACGGGCCGCCCCGACTGGCTCCGCTACCTCTGCCTGGGGCTGGCGCTCCTCTATATCTTCGTCATCCGCATCGTGGCCTACAACTGCCGCAAGCGCAGGGCGGATGCCGGGTCGGACGGGAAAAACGATCTTCGGTCATGATGGACGCCGAGATAGCTGCCTGCGGCCTTTTCTGCGGCGCCTGCCCGCAGAAAAGCAAGGGCAAATGCCCCGGCTGCCGCGACTGCGAAAAAGCCGTCTGGTGCAAGGTGCGCACGTGCTGCCTGGAACACGGGTGGCGGAGCTGTGCCGAGTGCACGACGACTTCGGCCGACCGTTGCAGAACATTCAATAATTTCTATGCCAAGCTCTTCTCGCTTATCTTCCGCTCCGACCGGCAGGGGTGCATCGACCGCATCCGCGAGGTCGGACACGAGGCTTTCGCCGAGGAGATGCGGCTGGCCGGCCGGATGAACCGGCCCGTAACGAAAAAATAACGAAGGCCTCTTTGAAGCGGAGCGGAGTTTCGGGCTTGCCCGGACTGCGCCCGCAGCGGGAAGGACTCACGAACAAGGAACCACCGTACATGGAAAAAATCCTCATTCTCGATTTCGGTTCGCAGTATACGCAGCTCATCGCCCGGCGCGTGCGCGAGCTGAACGTCTACTGCGAAATCCATCCGTTCAACAAGATTCCGGCGCTCGACGCATCGGTGCGGGGCGTGATTCTTTCGGGCAGCCCCTATTCGGTGCGCGACGCACAGGCCCCGGCTCCCGATCTCGGGCCGATCAAGGGGCGTCTGCCTCTGCTGGGCGTCTGCTACGGCGCGCAGTATCTGGCCGCAGCCTACGGCGGCGAGGTGCAGCCGGCGCCCAGCCGCGAGTACGGACGGGCGATGCTGACCGTCGGCGACGCCTCCGATCCTTTGCTGGCCGGGCTGCCCGCCAGGACGCAGGTGTGGATGTCGCACGGCGACACGATCACTTCCGTCCCCGACGGTTATCGCCCGATCGCCGGCACGGAGGACGTCCGCGTCGCGGCGTTCCGCGTCGAGGGCGAGCGGACGTGGGGCATCCAGTTCCATCCCGAGGTCTACCATTCGACCGACGGCACGCAGCTGCTGAAAAATTTCGTGGTCGGCATCTGCGGCTGCACGCAGAGCTGGACCTCGGAGAGCTTCGTCGAGGCGACCGTGCGCGAGCTGCGCGGGAAACTGGGCGACGACCGGGTGGTGCTGGGCCTTTCGGGCGGCGTCGATTCGTCGGTGGCCGCCGTGCTGCTGCACAAGGCCATCGGACGCAACCTCTACTGCATCTTCGTCGACTCGGGTCTGCTGCGCAAGAACGAATTCGAGGAGGTGCTCGCCTCCTACGAGAACATGGGCCTGAATGTCAAGGGCGTGAAGGCCGGGGCCAAGTTCCTGGGCGATCTGGCGGGCGTGAGCGACCCCGAACGCAAGCGCAAGATCATCGGCCGCGATTTCGTGGAGGTCTTCAACGAGGAGGCGCAGCGCATCGCCGACGTGAAGTGGCTGGCGCAGGGAACGATCTATCCCGACGTCATCGAGTCGTGCTCGGTCAACGGCCCTTCGGCGACGATCAAGTCGCACCACAACGTGGGCGGCCTGCCCGAGAAGATGAACCTCCGGATCGTCGAGCCGCTGCGACTGCTGTTCAAGGACGAGGTGCGCCGTGTGGGCCGCTCGCTGGGCATTTCCGAGCAGCTCATCGGCCGCCATCCCTTCCCGGGGCCGGGTCTGGCGATCCGCATTCTGGGCGACATCACGCCCGAGAAGGTCGAAATCCTGCAGAACGTCGATAAGATCTACATCGACTCCCTGCGTGCGGCGGGGCTCTACGACAAGGTGTGGCAGGCGGGAGCCATCCTGCTGCCTGTCCGGAGCGTGGGCGTCATGGGCGACGAACGCACCTACGAGAGCTGCGTGGCGCTGCGCGCCGTGACCTCGACCGACGGCATGACGGCCGACTGGGTGCACCTGCCCTACGAGTTTCTGGCCGACGTGTCGAACGAAATCATCAACAAGGTGCGCGGCGTCAACCGCGTGGTCTACGACATCTCCTCCAAACCGCCCGCAACCATCGAGTGGGAGTAGCCGGAGCGGAATCGCCCGGCGAGGGAAAGGTGTCGCGGTTTCGTGACGGATCGTTATGACCGATTTCGCTGCCATCGACTTCGAGACGGCCAACCGTCACCGGGCGAGCGTCTGCTCGGTCGGCGTGGTCGTCGTGCGCGGCGGTGAGGTGACCGAATCGCTTTACCGCCTGATCCGTCCGCGCCCCAACTATTACAGCCGCTTCACCACGGCCGTTCACGGCCTTACGCATGCCGATACCGACGGGGCCCCCGAGTTCGGGGAGGTGTGGCGCGAGGTGGCGCCTATGGTCGAGGGTTTGCCGCTCGTGGCGCACAATGCGCCTTTCGACGAAGGGTGTCTGCGGGCGGCATTCGATCTTTTCGACATGCCGTGGCCCGGCTACGAATTCCTTTGCACGTGCCGGGCGTCGCGCCGGGTCTTCGGCCGCCGCCTGCCCGACCACCGGCTGGGTACCGTTGCCGCAGCCTGCGGTTACGACCTGCGGAACCACCACCACGCCCTGGCCGATGCCGAGGCGTGCGCCCGGATCGCGCTGAAGATACTTTGAGCGCCCGGCCGGGCCGGCTCCGGCTGTCCGGGTTCCGGGGGCGGAATGCCGCGCTCTCCGGCTCAGCCGGAAGGCGGCGCCTCCGCGCGGATTCAGAGCCCCACCTCCACCTGCACGGCGAAGTGCCAGCGGGAATAATCCTCCTTTGCGGCATGGCTGCGGCGGTCGTAGGAGACGTCGGCCTGCACTTTCAGCGCATGCCCCGCGATGTAGCGCGAGACGGCTGCGGTGGTCCGGGTGCGGCGGCGGTATCCGGCCCGGGGCTGCACCTCGGCGCGGGGCAGGAGAGCCGAGCTGCGCAGGGCTACCTCCCATTTGCGTCGGATGAGGTAGCCGGCCTGCACGCTGAAGCCCCAGCCGGTGTAGATCCATGTCCGGGCTTCGTCGTCGAAAACGGGATCGGAGCAGGTGCGTCCCATGAAATCGGCGCAGAACGAAAATCCCCGGTACTTGAGTACGGCGTCCGCATACCAGTTCCCGAAATCGCGGCTCGCTCCGTCGGGCAGGAGGTCGCCGCGCTGCCCTTGGGTCCGCACGGCCTTGCGGTTGAAGGAGTAGGCCCCGGCGAGCATGAGCCGGACCCGTTCCTCGTGGGCCAGGTCGCCCTCGAACGATTCGCCCTTTTGCCGGAACCGTCCGAAAGGGTAGAGCTCCACCCGCTTCGTGCAGACCAGTCCGCCGTTGGACGAGCGGCCCCAGTTTCGCCCTTCGCCCAGGGTGACGGAGCTTTTGACCGTGACCGTGAATCCCTGTTCGCGGGGCAGGTCGTACTGTCCGAAAACGCCGAAATCGCGGTCGGCGCCGAACGTGCCGTTGACGATGCTGCGGTCGACGAACTGCAACACGCCCGACGAGGTGATCTGTGCGCGGCCTGCCGGGATTTTGGTCTGACCCAATGCGAAACTCCAGACCCGGCGGGGGCTGTACCGCAGGATCGCATCGCTGATGAGGTCGGCGTTGCTGCGGGCGTTGGCGGCATGTCCCGCGAACCCGAGCTGGATGGAGTAGGTCAGCTTCGGCGAGCGGATGTGTCCGTCGAACTTGACTTGCAGCCGTTTGATGCGGGCCTCGATTTCGTCCAGCCCGAAATCGCGGTTCAGCGAGACCGCCGCGAGGTCCTGCATCCGCAGCCGCATCGTCAGCGAGAAGCCTCCGCCCGGTGCGCGGTAGGTGATGCCCTTGCCGATTTCGACGGCCCGTTTGTGCCGCAGGGTGTCGGGAGTCTGCGCCGAGGCCGTGCCGCCGGACAATCCCAGGAATAGTAAAACGAAAGCTGTTTTCCGGAGGTCTGTCTGCATGCCGCACCCCGGTGCAATTACTGTGCTGATTTTTTAGCGGGACGCTCGGGCGGCATGTGCGCACGAACCCTTTCGTGCGCCCGGAAACGAAAAAGACTGCAAACCTGTGTTTGCAGTCTTTCGGCATTTTTGCGGAGAGAACGAGATTCGAACTCGTGGTACGGATTACTCCGTACGTCGGTTTAGCAAACCGGTGGTTTCAGCCACTCACCCATCTCTCCGGGCACCCTCGGACACGCCGAAGCGTGTGAAAAGGTGTGCAAATATAGAATCTTTTCGGGAGAATGCAAAGAAATATCGCTAAAAAAACGGAATTTATGCGGAACCGCTCTCCCGCAAAGGCCGCAACGAGTGCCGGAAAGCGGCGGCCGTGCATGCGGCCCCCGGTTCCGAATGCGGGCCCGTCCGCATTTTGGAACCGGATTTGCCGGACCGGCGGCGGGGCGGCCGTTTTTCCGTATCTTCGGCTTCGCCCGGAATGCTCCCGCCCCGGCAAAATGCGAACATGCTTGTTTTTGCGCTCACTTATTCGTATCTTCGCACGATATTTCGCCCGAAAGGGCCGTAAGGAATGGCAGACAACGAGAAAGAGATATTGCAGGACCTCGGCGGTCAGGAGTACAAATACGGCTTCACCACCGACATCGAGACCGATTTCATCCGCAAGGGGCTCGATGAGGAGGTCGTGCGCCTGATTTCCGCCAAGAAGGGCGAGCCGGAGTGGATGACCGAGCGGCGGGTGGCGGCCTACCGCCATTGGCTGACGCTGGCGCCTCCGGCATGGGCGCACCTGAAGATTCCCGAAATCGATTTCCAGGAGATCATCTACTATGCGGCCCCCAAGCCCAAAAAGCAGCTCTCGTCGATGGACGAGGTGGACCCCGAGCTCAAGCGCACCTTCGACAAGCTGGGCATCCCGCTCGAGGAGCAGATGGCGCTTTCGGGCGTCGCGGTCGACGCCGTGATGGATTCGGTTTCGGTCAAAACCACCTTCCGGGAGACGCTGGCCGGGCTGGGCATCGTTTTCTGCTCGATTTCCGAGGCGCTGCGCGACTATCCCGATCTGGTCCGGAAATACCTCGGCAGCGTCGTGCCCCATACCGACAACTTCTACGCCGCCCTGAATGCCGCCGTCTTCTCCGACGGATCGTTCTGCTACATCCCCAAGGGGGTGCGGTGCCCGATGGAGCTGTCGACCTATTTCCGCATCAACGCCGCCGGCACGGGGCAGTTCGAACGGACGCTCATCGTCGCCGACGAAGGCGCCTACGTCAGCTATCTGGAGGGATGCACGGCCCCGCAGCGCGACGAGAACCAGCTGCATGCCGCCGTGGTCGAAATCGTCGTCGAGCGCGACGCCGAGGTGAAGTATTCCACCGTCCAGAACTGGTATCCCGGCGATAGGGAGGGCCGGGGCGGCATCTACAACTTCGTCACCAAGCGGGGCATCTGCCGCGAGAATGCGCGCCTTTCGTGGACGCAGGTCGAGACCGGCTCGGCCATCACGTGGAAATACCCGAGCTGCATCCTCGCGGGCGACAATTCGTCGGGCGAGTTCTACTCGGTGGCCATGACCAACAACCTCCAGCAGGCCGACACGGGCACCAAGATGATCCACATCGGCCGCAACACGCGCAGCCGCATCGTGTCGAAGGGCATTTCGGCCGGCCGCAGCGAGAACTCCTACCGCGGTCTGGTCCGTGTGGGCAGGGGGGCCGAGGGGGCGCGCAACTACTCGCAGTGCGATTCGCTGCTCATCGGCGACAAGTGCGGTGCGCACACCTTTCCCACGGTCGACTGCCGCAATCCGTCGGCGGTCGTCGAGCACGAGGCCACCACGTCGAAGATCTCCGACGACCAGCTCTTCTACTGCAACCAGCGCGGCCTTTCGACCGAGGATGCCGTGGGGCTGATCGTCAACGGCTATGCCCGCGAGGTGCTGGCCAAGCTGCCTATGGAGTTCGCCGTTGAGGCGCAGAAACTTTTGTCCCTCAGTCTGGAGGGTTCGGTAGGATAAAACGGAAAGAGATATGTTGAGTGTCAAAAATTTACATGCGTCGGTCGACGGCAAGGAGATTCTCCGGGGCATCGACCTCGAGGTCCGCGCCGGCGAGGTGCATGCCATCATGGGCCCCAACGGCTCGGGCAAGTCGACTTTGGCTTCGGTGCTGGCCGGCAGCGAAAAGTTCACCGTCACCGAAGGCTCCGCCACCTTCGAGGGCCGCGACCTGCTTGCGATGTCCATCGAGGACCGGGCGCGGCTGGGCTTGTTCCTGGGCTTCCAGTACCCGGTCGAGATTCCGGGCGTGACGATGGCCAACTTCATGAAGCTGGCCGTCAACGAGCAGCGCCGCTTCCGCGGTGAGGAGCCGCTGTCGGCCGCCGGGTTCCTCCGGCTCATGCGCGAGAAGAGCGCCATCGTCGAGCTGGACGCCAAACTCACGTCGCGGGCCGTCAACGAGGGCTTCTCGGGCGGCGAGAAGAAGAAGAACGAGATTTTCCAGATGGCGATGCTCGATCCGAAGCTGGCCATTCTCGACGAGACCGATTCGGGTCTCGACATCGACGCCCTGCGCATCGTCGCCACGGGCGTGACGAAGCTGCATACGCCGCAGAACGCCACGGTGGTCATCACCCACTACCAGCGTCTGCTGGACTACATCGTCCCCGACGTGGTGCATGTCCTCTACAAGGGCCGCATCATCCACACGGGCGACAAGACATTGGCCCTCAAGCTCGAAAAGGAGGGCTACGACTGGCTGATCAACGAGTGCGGGGAGTGATGGGGCCGATTGCCGATACGCTCCGCGGATTCGTTTCCGTCGGAGCCGAAACGCTCCGGATCGCCGCATCCGGAGAGGGGCCGCATGCGTTCGTCGCCGTCGATCCGCAGCGGCTGCGGGTCGAGGCGGCCGCCGGAGCGTCGGCCCGTCTGGTCGTCGTTCATGAAAAGGCGCTTGCGTCGTCGCTCTCCGTCTCGCTCGAACGCGACGCCCGGCTGGAGATCACCGAAGTGTTTCTTGCCGAGGCCTTCTCGGAAACCGGAGTGACGCAGCGTGCCGGAAGCCGTTGCAGCCTCGTGACCGTGCAGCTGGCGAGCGCCAACGCCTCCTACCGCGTCGACCTCGAAGAACCCGGGGCCGAAAGTTCGGTGGGCGGGGCTTTTCTGGCCGGCGGCGGCGAGCATTGCGCGGTGAGGCTTCGTACGAACCACTTCGCGCCGGAGTGCCGCAGCGACGCATCGGTGCGCGGCATCGCGGCCGACGGCGGTCTGGGCGAGTTCCGCGGTCTGGTCTATGTGGCGCCCGACGCGCAGCGCACCGATGCCTGCCAGCAGAGCCGCAACATCCTTCTGGGCGAAGGGGCGCGCATCGTCACCGAGCCCCAGCTGGAGATCTATGCCGACGACGTGAAGTGCACGCACGGCGCGACCGTGGGGCAGATGGATGCCGAGGCGATCCTCTACATGCGGCAGCGCGGTCTGAGCCGGACCCTGGCCCGGCGTTTGCAGATCGAGGGCTTCGTGGGCGACATCGTGCGGCGTGCGTGCGGCGAAGAGTTGGGCGAGGCGCTCATGGAGGCCGTCGCCCGCAAAATGGAGCGGATGTGATATGTTCGATGTACAGGAAATACGGCGGGAGTTCCCGATTCTCGGCTGCCGGGTCTACGGCAAGCCGCTGATCTATCTGGACAGCGGCGCCACGGCCCAGAAACCCCTGCAGGTGATCGAGGCGGTCGACCGCTTCCACCGCGAGCGGAACGCCAACATCCATCGCGGCGTGCATTTCCTCTCGGAGGAGGCCACCGAGCTCTACGAAGCGGCCCGGGCGCAGATCGCCGGCTGGATCGGTGCCGCCGGGAAGGAGGAGGTCGTCTTCACGTCGGGCGCCACGGCGTCGCTCAATGCGGTGGCCTATGCCTGGGGCGAAAAGGCGGTCGGCGCGGGCGACAACATTCTCGTGAGCGAGATGGAGCACCACTCCAACATCGTTCCGTGGCAGCTGCTGGCCCAGCGCAAGGGAGCCGAAATCCGTGTGCTGCCGTTCGACGACGAGGGACGGCTGCGCACCGAACTGCTCGGGGAGCTGATCGACGGGCGCACGCGCGTCGTGGCCGTCACGCAGGCCTCCAATACGCTCGGCACGCGGCCCGATCTGCGGCCCGTCGTCGAGGCGGCGCATGCCGCGGGGGCCGTCGTCGTGGTCGACGGCTGCCAGGGCGCCGTGCATGGCGGCGTCGACGTCCGCGCGCTGGACTGCGATTTCTACGCCTTCTCCGGGCACAAGCTCTACGGGCCCACGGGCATCGGCGTGCTCTACGGCAAACGGGAGCTGTTGGAGGCCATGCCTCCGTTCATGGGCGGCGGCGACATGGTCGACCGCGTGACGTTCGAACGCACCACGTTCGCTCCCGTGCCGCTCAAGTTCGAGGCCGGCACGGCCAACTTCGTCGGGGCCATCGGCCTGGGCGAAGCCGTGAAGTTCTTGGAACGCTTCGATCCCGCCGAGATCGAAGCCCATGAAAACGCCCTCCTGCGGCATGCCGAGGCCCGTCTGGAGGAGATCGACGGATTGCGCATCTACGGACGCACGCCCGGCAAATGCGCCATCCTCTCGTTCAATGTCGAGGGGGTTCATCCCTACGATATGGGGATGATTCTCGACAAGCTCGGCATAGCCGTCCGCACGGGGCAGCACTGTGCCGAACCGGTCATGACCCATTTCGGCACGACGGGCATGTGCCGGGCCTCGCTGGCCATGTATAATACGACGGAGGAGGTCGATGCGCTGGCCGACGGCGTGCGCCGGGCGGTGCGCATGCTGCGGTAGCCGACCAAACACGAAGAGACCTTATATCGATATGTTCATCGTACTCGAAGGGCTGGACGGGGCCGGCAAGTCGACCCAGGTCCGCATGTTGCGCGAGTGGTTCGCCCGCCGCGGCACGGAGAGCGAATACATTCACTTTCCGCGTTTCGATGCGCCGGTTTACGGCGAGCTGATCGCCCGCTTCCTGCGGGGGGAGTTCGGCGCGGCTCATCAGGTCGACCCCTATCTGGTGACGCTGCTTTTCGCGGGCGACCGGGCCGAGGCTGCACCGCAGATCCGCGAGTGGCTCGCCCGGGGCAAGGCCGTGGTGCTCGACCGCTATGTCTATTCGAATGTGAGCTATCAGTGCGCCAAGCTGCCCCGGGGCGGGGAGCGGAGCCGGCTCGCCCGCTGGATTCTCGACCTCGAATTCGGCCATAATGCGCTGCCGCGCCCCGATCTGTCGCTCTTCCTCGACGTGCCCTTTGCGTTCACCGAGCGCAAACTCTCGGCTGCGCGCGCGGGCGAGGACCGGGCCTATCTGCAAGGGGCCGACGACATCCACGAATCGTCGCTCGCGCTCCAGCGGGCCGTGCGCGAGGTCTACCTCGAAGCGGCCGCGTCCGACCCCTCGCTGCGGGTCGTCGGCTGCGGCGACGAAAGGGGATGCATGGCGCCGCCCGAAACCATCTTCGCCCGCATCCTCGATTCGCTGAACCCAATTCTCGACGGCCATGCGTAGTTCCCGGGCATTCAAGATTCTGGCCAACCTCTGCCGGCTCGTCCTCTCCTGCACGTTCATCGTCTCGGGGTTCACCAAGGTGATCGACCCGTGGGGCACGGCGCTGAAGGTCAACGAATATCTCTCGATCTACGGCATGGAGTGGCTGGGCGGCGCGAGCATGGCCTTCTCGATCTGGCTGTGCGGCGCCGAGCTGATGATGGGGTGCATGCTGCTTTTCAAGGTCCGCATCCGGCTCATTTCGATCTTCGCGCTGCTGTCGATGACTTTCTTCACGCTGCTCACCCTCCTGAGCGCCACGTGGATTCCCGTCGAGGACTGCGGCTGCTTCGGCGAAGCGCTGAAGCTCACCCCCTGGCAGACCTTCGCCAAAAATGCGGTTCTGCTGCCGATGGCCGTGGTGGTGTGGTGGCGCTACCGCCCCGACCGCATCTTCGCTTTCAATGCGCTCGAAATCGTGCTGACCTGCACGTTCTTCGTTTCGACGATGTATCTGGGCTACTACTGCTACCGCCACCTCCCGCTGATCGACTTTTTGCCCTACAAGGTCGGGGTGAACATCTGGGAGGAGATGCATGCCCAGCCGGCCGATGCGGCCGGGGAGGCAGAGACCGTGCTGGTCTACCGCAACCTCCGCACGGGCGCGCTGCGCGAATTTTCGCTCGACGACACCGCCTGGCAGGATGCCGCGGAGTGGGAGTGGGTCGACACGCGGACCGACGGCGAAGCGGCTGTCGTCGAGCCTCTGATCGGCGAGTTCTCCCTGCGCGATGCCGAGGGCGATGCCACGGAGCGGATTCTCACGACGCCCGGACGCCTCTACATGCTCTGCGTCACCGACCTCGAAAAGCTGCCCCGCGGTTGCCGGCGGCGCATGGAGCGGCTGGCCGCACGTGCCCTCGGGGAGGGCGCGGCCGTCGTCTGCCTGACGCCCGAACCTCTCTACGAGGTGCGCCGGCTCGATCTGGACGGCGTGCGGGTGCGCTGCTACAACATCGACGCCTCGACCATGAAGACCATGTTGCGCGCACGCTACGGCATGGTCGTGCTCGACGACGGAACCATCACGGCTAAAATGAATTGTCGCGATATTCGTCCGTAGGGATCGGGTGCGGCATGTGGTATGAAAGTTGACTCCGTTTGCGGAGTCAACTTTTTTCTTATGCGTATCGCTTTGCTTTCGGTGACCGCCCTGTGGGCGTGCGGATGCGGACAACGGACCGCGGTCCGCGAGCCGGTGCGTCCCGTGAAGGTCGCGACGACTTCCGATGCCGGATACCTCCGCAAGGATTTCGCCGGCATGGCCACGCCCGACGATGCCGTGACGCTGGCTTTCAAACTCTCAGGGCAGGTGCTCGACGTGCCCGTCACCCAGGGCGAACGGGTCGTCCGGGATGCGCTGCTGGCCGAGCTGGACCCCCGCGATGTCCGCCTCCGCGTTTCGGCCGACCGCTCGGCTTTCGAGGAGTCCCGCTCGCAGGTGCAGCGCATGCAGCGGCTCCTGTCGCATCAGGCCGTTTCGCGCCAGGAGGCCGAAGCGGCGCAGACCCGCTACGCCCAGGCGCGCGCAGCCTATGAAAATTCGCTCGACCTGCTGAAGGAGACCCACCTGCGCGCCCCTTTCTCGGGCGTGGTCGAGGAGGTCTATGTCGATAATTTCGAACGCGTGCAGTCCGGACAGCCCATCCTGCGGCTCGTCGATCCCCGCACCACGACCGTCAAGTTCACCGTTCCCGAGGGGGCGCTCGCCGCGCTGGCCGACACCTCCACCCGTTTTTCGGTGGAGTTCGACAACTACCGTCCGCATGCGTTCGCCGCGCACCTGAAGGAGTACGCCAAGACCTCGTCCGACGCCTCGGGCTTCCCCGTCGCGCTGACCCTTGCCGGGGTGGACACGGCGCGTTACCTCATCTCGCCCGGCATGTCGTGCACGATCACCATGATGACGGCCGACCGGGTGCCCGATGCCGTGACGCTGCCTCTGACGGCGATCTACGCCCCCGTCGACGGCGGAACGTTCGTCTGGGTCGTCGGGGCGGACGACCGGGTGTCGCTGCGCGAAGTGACTCTGGGCGAGTTGTACGGCACCGACCGCGTGGTGGTCGACGAGGGGCTCCGTCCCGGGGAGCGGGTGGTCACGGCGGGCGTCTACCGGCTCAGCGAGGGCGAGGAGGTGCGTATCCTGAACTGACGGGGTCATGAGTCTTACGCGGTATTCGCTTCGCAATGCGAAGGTGGTGTGGTTCTTTCTGGCCGTGCTGCTGGCGGGCGGCGTGTCGGGTTTCTTCACGCTGGGCAAGAAGGAGGATTCGGTCTTCGTCATCAAGACCGCCGCGCTGGTCTGCTCCTATCCGGGCGCCGCGCCCCGGGAGGTCGAACAGCTCATCACCGAGCCCATCGAACGCAGCGTGCAGTCGATGCGCCGGGTCCATAAAATCACCTCGGAATCCTATTACGGGCTCTCCAAAATCCAGGTCGAGCTCGATCCGGCCGCTTCGGCGCGCGACATCCCGCAGCTGTGGGACGAATTGCGCCGCAAGGTGCTCGACATCCAGCCGCAGCTGCCGTCTGGGGCCTCGCGCATCACGGTGGCCGACGATTTCGGCGATGTCTACGGCATCTATTACGGGCTTTCGGCCGACGAAGGCTTCTCGTGGTCGGAGCTGCGCGGGCAGGCCCAGCGGCTCAAAACGGCGCTGGCGACCGTCGACGGCGTGCAGAAGGTGACGCTCTACGGCGAGCAGACACCCGTCGTGAACGTTCTGGTCAGCCTCTCCGCGCTGGCCAACTTCTCCATCCGCCCCGAGGAGCTCCTGACGACCATCGGACAGCAGAACACGATCACCGACAGCGGCGAGAAGCAGGCCGGCGCGCTCGAAATCCGCATCCTCGAGGACGGCACCTACCGCACGCTCGACGACATAGCCGATCAGCTGCTCATCTCCTCGTCGGGCAAGCAGTACCGCCTGGGCGACATCGCGCGCGTGGAGCGGGGGTATGCCGATCCGCCCGAGACGCTCATGCGCATCGACGGCCGCCGGGCCGTGGGCATCGGCATCTCGACCGAGGCGCGGGCCGACGTGGTGAAGACCGGAGCGCGCATCGCCCGTCTGCTGCGCAGCGAGACCTCCCGGATGCCCGTGGGCATGGAGCTGACGGTGCTCTACCCCGAGGACCGCATCGCCCGCGAGGCCAATGCGGCCTTTCTCGTCAATCTGGCCGAATCGGTGGCCATCGTCATCGCGGTCATCATGCTCGTCATGGGCTTCCGCTCGGGAGTGCTCATCGGCAGCTCGCTGCTCTTCTCGATCGGCGGCACGCTGCTGGTCATGCAGGGGGTGGGCGAGGGGCTGAACCGCACCTCGCTGGCCGGATTCATCATCGCCATGGGCATGCTGGTCGACAACGCCATCGTCGTCACGGACAATGCTCGGCAGGCCATGGCGCGCGGCGTGGACCGCGTGCGGGCCGTGACCGAGGGCGCCGAGGCGCCGTGCTGGAGCCTGCTGGGGGCGACGCTCATCGGCATCTTCTCGTTCCTGCCCTTGTACCTGGCCCCCTCGTCCGTCGCCGAGATCGTCAAACCGCTCTTCGTCGTGCTGGCCGTGTCGCTGCTGCTGAGCTGGGTGCTGGCTCTGACGCAGACACCCCTGTTCGGCAGCCGCATGCTGCGCGTCGGGCAGGTGCGGCACGAACCCTACGACACGAAGTTCTACCGCGCTTTCGACCGCGTGCTGACCCGGCTGCTGCGGGTCCGGTGGGGCGTTCTGGCGGCCGTCGTCGCCCTTTTCATCGGTTCGCTCGCCGTCATGGGGCGCATGCCGCAGAATTTCTTCCCGTCGCTCGACAAACCCTACTTCCGGGCCGACGTGCTGCTGCCCGAGGGGTACTCGATCCGCGAGACCGAACGCAACATGGTGCGCATGGAGGAGTGGCTCCGCGCCCAGCCCGAAGTGAAAGGCGTCTCGATGACCATGGGTTCCACGCCGCCGCGCTACTACCTAGCCAGCAGCAGCGTGTCGCTGCGGCCCAATTTCGGCAACGTGCTCGTCGAGCTGCACGACAAGCGCCGGACGGCCGATGTCGAGGAGCGTTTCGCCGCCTATGTCGAATCGTCGTTTCCCGATGTCTGGCTGCGCTCGTCGCTCTTCAAGCTCTCGCCCGTGCCCGATGCGGCCATCGAATTCGGATTCATCGGCGACGATGCCGACACGCTGGCCCGTCTCGCGGCCGGGGTCGAGGCGATCATGCGGCGGACGGACGGCACGGCCAACGTGCGCAACAGCTGGGGCAACCGCATCCCCGCATGGATGCCCGTCTACTCCCAGATGCGGGGCCAGCGCATCGGCATCACCCGCAACCGGATGGCCCGCGGCATCACGGTCGCCACGCAGGGCTACCCTTTGGGCGAGTACCGCGAGGGCGACCTTTTCATGCCGATCCTCCTCAAGGATGCGAACATGAGCGGCTACAACCTCACCAGCTTGCAGGCGCTGCCTCTCTTCAGTCCGTCGGGGCGGGTCTTCTCCCTGGGGCAGGCCGCATCGGATTTTCGCTTCGATTTCCGGCAGGGGGTGGTCAAGCGCTACAACCGCCGCCGGGTGATGAAGGCGCAGTGCGATCCGGCCCGGGGCGTCAACACCATGCAGCTCTTCGCTGCGCTGCGCGACTCGGTCGAACGGAACATGGCGCTTCCCGAGGGCTACACGATGAAGGTTTTCGGCGAGCAGGAGAGCCAGCAGGAGTCCAACGAAGCGCTGGCCCGTTATCTGCCGCTGACGCTGCTCCTGATTTTCACCGTGTTGCTGCTGCTGTTCCGCAACTACCGCGACCCGGCGGTGATCCTGTCGATGATCCCGCTGATCTTCATCGGGGTGGTGCTGGGGCTGGCTGCGACGGGCAAGGTCTTCAACTTCTTCTCGCTGCTGGGGCTTTTGGGACTGGTGGGCATGAACATCAAGAACGCCGTGGTGCTCGTCGAGCGGATCGGTGCGCTCCGGGCGGAGGGTGCGGCGCCCTTCGAGGCGCTCGTCGCCGCCACGCGCAGCCGCATCGTGCCCGTGGTCATGGCTTCGGGCACCACCGTGCTGGGCATGCTGCCGCTGCTTTTCGATTCGATGTTCGGCGCCATGGCCGCCACGATCATGGGCGGTCTGCTGGTGGCTACGCTGCTCACGATCTTCGTGCTGCCGGTCGTCTACGCCATTTTCTATCGCATACATCCATGAAACGACTTCTGGCCGCGCTCGGCGCAGCGCTTCTCTTCGGCCCGCTCGGGGCCCAGGTCCGGCTGACGGACTACCGCCGGTCGGTCATCGCCTACAGCAACGAACTCAAGGCGGCCGCCGCCCGCACCGCCGCCGCATCCGAGACGCTCGGACAGGCCCGCACGGGTTACCTGCCGCGTCTCTCCATGGAGGGCGATTTCTCGGTGGCGATGCGTCGTCACGAGGGGGTCGAACGGTGGACGTTCGGCGTCCTGCCCCAGATCGTGCAGACCGTCTACGGCGGCGGGTCGGTGCGGGCGGCGGCCGACCGGGCCGAGCTGGGCTACGAGATCGCTCTCTGCGACGAGGAGTTCACGCGGCTGGAGATGCTCTATGCGGCCGACCGTGCTTTCTGGAATCTTTCGGCCGCACGGCTCTATGCCGAGGCCATGCAGCGCTATGTGGCGATCATCCTTTCGCTCAAACGGGTCGTCGACCGCCGTTTCGACGAGGGCTATATCGCCCGGGGCGACGTGCTGATGATCGACGCGCGCCTGAGCGAAGCCCGCTACGGGCAGACCGAGGCCGGGCAGATGGCCGAGGTGGCGCTCCACAATTTCAACATCCTGTGCGGAAGCGACCCCTCCGGCGAGGTGGTGCTGGACGGCGGTATCAGCGATTCGATCGCTTTGCCCCGCCGTCTGTCGGCCGACGAGGCTCTGGAGCGGCGGCCCGACTATGCCGCGGCCCGTTTGCGCGTCGAGCAGGCCGAAACCGACGTGCGGGTCGCGCAGGCGGCGTTCAATCCGCAGCTGAGCGTCGGCGTGGGCGGTTCGTGGATGCCCGACACCCCCAACCGCACGGGCGAAACCCATGTCAACGGTTCGGCGTTCGTGAAGCTGTCGGTGCCGATCTTCCACGGCGGCGAGCGGCGCCGGGCCGTGGGTGCGGCCCGGGCCCGGAAGCTGGCGGCCGAATGGGAGACGGCCGGGGCGGCCGAGGAGATCGTCCGCACCGAGATGAACTCCTGGACGGCCGTCGTCCGCAGCCGGGCGCAGGTCGACGCTTCGGAGCGCAGTCTGGCCATCGCGCGCGAAAACCTCGAACTGAGCACCTATTCCTACGGCGAGGGGCTGGCGACGATTCTGGATGTGCTGCAAGCGCAGCTGAGCTGGATCCAGCTCTACACCAACGACATCATCGCCCGCTACAACTATGCCCTCGCCGTCTCCGACTACCTCCGCATCACGGTGCAGGAGTGAAAAAAAGAGGGCGGCGAAGAGACGCCCCTCCCGAAAATTTTTTATCCGACTTCCGGGTGCGGCATGTCGAAGCTCCCTCTTTCTCTCTTTTGCGTCCGGTGTCCGGTCCGTCTCACGCTTCGGCGGGCTCCGGCTCGACGCTGACGATCGCCACCTCGCTCGTTACGGGGGCGATGCGGCGCAGCATCTGCGTCAGACCGCAGTAGCGTTCGTGGGTGAGGGCGATGGCGCGGCTCACGCGCTCCTGCTCGATGCCTTCGCCGCAGGCCACGTTGTAGATCACGTGGAACGAGCGGAAGAGGCTCTCGGATTGCAGCTCCTCGGTGTTCAGCTCGCCCGAATAGCTGATCTCCAGGCGCCGGGGCATGATGCGCATCTTGTCCAGCAGACGCATGGCCGTGCGTCCCGAACATTGTGCCGCGGCGTAGAGCAGCAGCTCCTTGGGGTTCATCCGGTCGCAGGAGGGACCGTTTACGGGGCCGAATTGGTCTTTCCCGGTCATTTCGACCGTCACTTTCTCGATCATGATTCTCGTTTTTTTCGGTTCAACGCGATTCGGGCGGCAAATTCCGTTCCTCTCCGTGCGGACCGGGAGATTAAAATGCGGTCGCTTCCGCCTCCGGCTTTTCGCACTTCGGCTGCGCCGAAGATACTTCGCCTCGGCAAAATGCAAATAAATTTGCTTTTGCGCTCGGCTTTTCGCACTTTGGCTTCGCCGAAGATACTTCGCCTCGGCAAAATGCAAATAAATTTGCTTTTGCGCTCGGCTTATTCGTATCTTTGCCATCGTCCCATACGGTTTTTTGTCTATGCGATCCTGTCTTTTATCGTTCATGCTGTGCCTGGCCTGCATTTCGGGCCCCGAAACCCGGGCGGCGGGATGCTGCCGCTCCGCCGCTGCGGGGCTCGCCGGCGCACCCGAAGCCTCGGCAGCCGCTTTCGACCGCGGGCGCGAACTCTTTTCGTTCGGCCGCTGGAGCGATGCCCGCCACGAGTTCGCCGCCGCCCGCGGACAGCTCGGTCCCGACGACCGGGCGCTCGCCGAGGAGATCGACTATTATCTGGCGGCTCTGGCCGTGGAGCTGGGCAGCGACGATGCCGAAGGGGCCTTGCGGCAGTTCATCGCCCGCTATCCCGTCTCGTCCCGTCTCAACGACGTGCAGTTCGCACTCGGTTCGCTCTACTGCGCCCGGGGCGACATGCTGCGCGCCCGCGAAGCCTTCGCGGCGGTCGACTACGGCCGGCTCGACGGGCCGCGCCGCGAACGTTACGACATCCGCATGGGGTATGCCGCATTTTCCGAGGGCGATTATGCCGCGGCCCTCACGCATTTCGAACGCATCCCTGCCGGCAGCGAATACGCCGATCACGCCCTCTATTACCGCTCCTACATCGACTACGCCGAGGGGCGCTGCGGCCGTGCCAAGCAGGGCTTCTCCGAGCTGCTGCGAAGCGATGCCTACCGCGATGTGGCGCCCTTCTTCCTGTTGCAGCTCGAATTCCGCGACGGCAACTACCGCTACGTGACCGAGCAGGGCGAGGCGCTGGCCGCGCGTGCCGTGCCCCAGCGGCGTGCCGAGATCGAACGCACGGTCGCCGAATCGTGGTTCCGTCTCGGGGAGTATGGGGCCGCCGTCGCCCATCTCGAGGCTTTCGAAGCCGCGGGCGGCACGTTCGACCGCGACGGCTGCTACCTGATGGGCTTCTCGCTCTACCGCACGGCCCGCTATGCCGAGGCGGCCGAGTGGCTGCGCCGGGCCTGCGGCGCCGAGGATGCGCTCACGCAGAACGCCTCCTACCATCTGGCCGACTGTTACCTGCGCGGAGGCGACAAGCGGGCCGCCATGCAGGCATTCGCCATGGCCTCCGACGAGCGGTTCGATGCCGCGATCGCCGAAGACGCCCTGTTCAACTACGCCAAGCTGCAATACGAACTGGGGGACGGCGCCTTCAACGGGGCGATCAACGTGCTGAACCGCTATGTGGCGCGTTACCCCTCCTCGGAACGGGCCGCCGAGGCCCGCACGCTGCTCGTGGCCGCCTGCTACAACTCCCGGGACTACGATGCGGCCTACCGAATGCTCAAGGCTTCGCCGTCGGCCGATGCCGACATGCGGGCCGCCCTCCAGAAAATCGCCTACTTCCGCGGTCTGGAGGCGTGGGCGGCCGGAGACAAGGCGGCCGCCCGGCGTTGCCTGGCCGAATCGGCTGCCGTGAACGTCAGCCCGAAATACGCTGCGCTGTGCACCTTCTGGCAGGGCGAGATCGCTTTCGCCGAGGGCGACCGCGCCCTTGCCGCCGCCAAATACAACGCCTACCTCAAACGGGCCCCCCGCACCGAACGCGAGTATGCGATGGCTCTCTACAATCTGGGCTATTGCGCTTTTTTGCGCGGCGACATGCCGGGGGCCGACGATGCGTTCGGGAAGTTTCTCGCCCTGCACGGCGATCGGGACCGTTACCGGGCCGATGCTTTCAACCGGCTGGGCGATGTCCGCTACGCCGCGCGGCGGTTCGACGAGGCGGTCGGGGAGTACGACCGGGCCATCGCCCTGGCAACGCCCGAGGCGCATTATGCGCGCTACAAGCGGGCCGTGACGCTGGGCATTCTCGGCCGCCGCGACGAAAAGCTGCGGGCGCTGCGGCAGATCGTCGCGGCCGGGGAGGGCGACTATGTCGAGGAGGCCGCCTACGAACTGGGCCGGTCGTTCATCGCCGCCGAACGCTATGCCGAAGGCGCGGACCGGCTCGAACGCTTCGTCGCCGACTATCCCTCCTCGCCGCGGCGGCTTCAGGCCCTCTCCGATCTGGGGCTGGCGTGGCTCAATCTGGGCGACCGGGCGAAGTCGCTGAAATACTACGAAGAGGCGGTCGGCATGTCGCCCCGCTCGGCCGAGGCCCGGCAGGCCATGGAGGGCATCCGCGAAATCTATCTCTCCGACGGCCGGGCCGACGAATATTTCGATTATGTCGACCGCACGGGCCTGGAGAGCGACCTGACGGCCATCGCCCGCGATTCGCTGTCGTTCGCCGCCGCACAGCGGCTCTACCTCGACGACCGCTGCGACGATGCCGCGAAGTCGCTGCGCAGCTATGTGAAGAGCTATCCCCGCGGCCGCTACCTCACCGACGCGCTCTACTTCCTGAGCGACTGCTATCTGCGTGTGGGGCAGCGCTCCGAAGCCATCGAAACCCTGTCGGCGCTGGCTGCCGAGGGCACCAACCGTTATTCGGTCACCGTGCTGGAGAAGCTCTCATCGATGACCTTCGCCGACCGGCGCTACGACGAGGCCGCCGCGGCCTACCGCAAGCTCTGCGAGGTCGCCCCTACGGCTGCGGGACGCGAGGAGGCCGCGACGGGCTACGTGCGCGCCACGCTGGCCGGCGGGGATGCCGCCCGCATCGAAGCGATGGCCGCCGACGTGCTCGCCCTGCCCGATGCGGGGCCTGTGGCGCTCCGCGAGGCGCGTTTCGCCCGGGCCGAGCAGCTGCGCCGGGCGGACCGCATGGCCGAGGCCGTGCCGCTTTATCGGGCGCTGGCGGCCGACGTCCGTTCCGACGAGGGTTCGGCCGCGGCCTATTATCTGATTCTGGCGACGTTCGAATCGGGCGATCTCGACGCTGCCGAACGGGAGGTCTTCGCCTTTTCGGAACGAAGTCCGAAGGCCTCCTGGCTGGCCCGGGCCTATCTGCTGCTGGGCGATGTCTATCAGCGCAGGGGCGATCTCTTCCAGGCCCGTGCCACGTGGCAGAGCATCGCCGACGGCTATTCGCCCGACGATGACGGCATCGTCGGGGAGGCGAAGGCCCGAATCCGCAAAATCGACTGACCATGAAAAACCGATTCATCCTTGCGCTGCTCTCGGCGCTGTTCGTCCTGCCCGCCCCGGCGCAGGTCGAAAAACGGGTCGAGGTCTCCAAAGCCTATGTCCCCAGCCTGGAGAGCGCCTCGAAACTCGCCGTGGAGCCCGACATGACCGACACGACCCGCATGCGGCCCGAAATCGACTATGCGATCATGCCTTTGGCCATCGCCACCTCTTTCGAGACGAAGCCCATCCGTCCAGCCACGGTCACCTACTGGGAGTTCAACCGCCCCCTGCCGTTCTACGTGAAGGCCGGAGCGGGGTATCCGCTCAATTCGGTGTTCGATTTCTACGCTTCGTCGCAGAACCGCGGCACGGGCTACGTCGTGGGCTATGTCAACCACGAGGGGCGCTATGCCGGCATCCGCAACGACTTCGGGGCGAAAAACAACTCGGTGCGCACTTGCAACCGCATCGGCGCCGCTGCCGGAAAATACTTCGGGCGGCATGTGCTGGAGGGCGCATTGAGCTATGAGAACCGCCTGCTCCACCGCTATGCCGCCTGGCAGCATCCGGCCGACATAAGCGCGGATTTCCTGAACGGCTACTACCCGGAACCGGCCGAGTCCATGCCCGAGGCGTGGATGCGTCCCGGCGCTGCGGCCGACTACGGCGATGTCCGCGCCGATGTGCGGCTGGGCGACGATTTTCTCGACCTGACCCGGACCAATTTCGAGGTGGCTCTGGGCGGCGGTATCTTCTTCGATCACACGCGGGCGCTGGCCGCTCCCGAGCGGGGCCGGCAGACCTCGCTGGATGTTTCGGGCCGCCTGGCCCGCGCATTCGGCCGCCACCGCTTTTCGCTCGGGGTGGGGTACCGGCGCCTCGCCGGACTGAAGGCGCTCGCCGATACGCTCCAGCAGACGCTCCGTGCTTCGGCCCGTTACGGAGTCGACGGCGGTCTGGTCCGCTTCGAGGCGGGTGCCGACTACTTCCATGACCGCGTCGCCCGGGGGAGGCGCGGCAACTACGTCGTTCCGTACCTGCGGCTCGATTTCGATTTGGGCGTCAGGGGTCTTTCGCCCTTTCTGTCTCTCGACGGCGATGTGCGCGACAACGCGTTCCGTTCGCTCGTGCGACAGAATCCCTATGTGTGTCCGTCCGCCTGGCTCGGCCGCAGTTCGGTCGACTACAACGGCCGCTTCGGCATCGGCGGCAATCTGTGGGGCGGACGTTTCGGCTATCGGCTCTACGCCTCTTTCTCGGTGCACGACAACCACGTCTACTGGTGCGGAGCGGTCCGGAACTTCTGGCAGTGGATCCCCGAGGAATCGACCGGCCGGGAGCAGTTCGATTCGGGGCACTATTTTTCGGGCGCCTCCCGGCCCATGCAGGCCCGTCAGACCGTCACGTCGTTCCACGGCGAGATAACCTTGCGGCCTGTCGACGGACTCAGCGTCGACCTGGCGGCTCACGGTTACCTCTACAACGACGAGAAGGTGCGCATCGCAGACTTCGAAATCTCGCCGGACAACGGCGAACCCGCTTTCCGGGGGCGTGCGGGGCTGCGTTACGAGCGGCGCAAGATCGCTTTCGGCGTCAGCGGCCTGTTCGGGAGCGCCCGCCGGTGGACTTTGTTCGAGCAACGCCCGTTTCTGTCGGCCGGTTCGTTCGAAACCCCGTTCGCCATCGACCTGCGCGCCGATTTCGAGTGGCGCGTGACGGGGCGCACGGCCCTTTTCGTCGAGGGCCGCAACCTGCTCGACCGGCGGCTTTACGAATTTCCGTTCTATCCCGAATACGGCGCCTCGTTCACCGTGGGCGTGCGTGCGGTATTTTAGATGTGCCGACTCCGAAAAAGAGGCTGCCGCACCGGGCGGCAGCCTCTTTCGTATGTTTTTTGTGCAGGGATACGAAAAAAGGGTGAGCTCCTCATATCGCACCGCTACGACCGCATACCCTTGCTCGATTCCTCGCCTGGGGGGTTCTGCGGGAGCTGGTCGTATGAGACTCACCCGGGACAAAAGTAGGAATTTTTTCGTATCTTCGCAAAAATTTTCGCACGATGCGCAAAAAAACTCGGATATACGTCGCTCTGGCCGCTGCCGCGGTGTGTGCCGCCGCGGTTTTCGGAGCCTATGCCCAGTTTCGGGGCAATGCCGTCCGCAGCCGGGCGGAACTCTTCGTCAGCTCCCGCTCCGACTACGGCATGCTGACCGATTCGCTCCTGCCGCATATCCGCCACTGGGCCGCTTTCCGGTGCTACGCCCGGCGGCTCGATCTGCCGACGGGCTGGAAACCGGGCCATTACGAGCTCGAGCCCGGCATGAGTGTCATCGACATCGTCCGCATGCTCAAGCTGGGGCGTCAGACGCCCGTGCGCGTGACGATCAACAACGTGCGCATTCCCGCCCAGCTGGCCGGGAAGCTCGCCCGCCAGCTCGATGCCGATTCGGTGTCGCTGCTGCGGGCGCTCACCTCGCGCGAAGTGGCCGCCGGGGTGGGTTTCGACAGCGTGACGCTCTTTTCGATGTTCATCCCCGACACCTATGAGTTTTACTGGACCGCCTCGCCCGAGGAGGTGGTGCGCCGCATGCGGCGCGAGTACGACCGCTTCTGGACCCCTGCCCGCGATTCGCTCCGGGCCCGCAGCGGGTTGAGCCGGCTGGAGGTGATGACCCTCGCCTCGATCGTCTACGAGGAGACGCGCCAGAGCGACGAGATGCCCCGCGTGGCCGGGGTGTATGTCAACCGCCTGCGCCGCGGCATGCCGTTGCAGGCCGATCCGACGGTCAAATACGCCATGCAGGATTTCGGCCTGCGGCGCATTCTCAACCGCCATCTGAAATACCCCTCGCCCTACAACACATATATAAATAAGGGCCTGCCGCCTTCGCCCATCTGCATGCCGGGCAAGAATGCCATCGACGCGGTGCTCCGGTTCGAAAATCACGACTACCTCTTCTTCTGTGCGCGACCCACGTTCGACGGCCATCACAATTTCGCCCGGACCTACGGCGAACATCTGGCCAACGCCCGGGCCTACAGCGCCGAACTCGACCGGCGCAAGATTCGATGACCGTTGGCTTTTATCCGCTTTTTTCCGTATATTTGTATTCATGCTGACGAAAATCTACGAACGGAATCCCTCCGAACGGGAGCTGCGGCGCGCTGCCGCGGTGCTCGACGGCGACGGGGTGGTGATCTGCCCGACCGACAGCCTCTATGCTTTCGGCTGCTCGGTCCGTTCGGCCCGGGGGCTCGCCCGGCTGCGCGCGATGAAGAACAAGGAGGAATTCTCGCTGATTTTCGCCGATTTCGGTCAGGTGGCCGACTATTGCCGGGTGGACAATGCCTCCTTCCGGCTGCTGAAGCGCCATCTGCCCGGCGCTTTCACCTTCATCCTCCCCGCACTTTCGCGCGTCCCCGACAAGCTGCTCGGCCGGCGCCGCACCGTAGGCATCCGCATCCCGTCCCATCCCGTCGTCCGTGCGCTGGTCGAAACGCTGGGCTGCCCGCTGGTGACCACTTCGGTTCCCGACGACGAATCCCAGCCGGAATACGCCACCGATCCCGAACTGCTCCACGAGCGCTACGGCCGTGAAGCCGATCTGGTCATCGACGGCGGTCCGGGCGGACGCATCCCCACGACGGTGGTCGATCTCACGGAGGGGGAGCCGCAGCTGCTGCGCGAGGGCCGCGGACTTTGGAACGACTGACAAAAACACCCATAAATCATGAACAAGAACACATTCTGGAACGATGCCGCCCGCACGGGTGCCGTGATGGCGCTGGTGCAGATTCTCTCCGCCGTGGCGGGGCTGTACTGGAAATCGCCGCTGCTCACGCTGCTTTCGGTGGCGGTTCTCGTCACGCTGCTCTATCTTTTCGTCAGGGATCGGGCCCGGCGGCAGGGCTCCGAAGGGTACGGCTTCGGCGCCTGCATGAAGTACGTCTTCTGGATGATGGTCTTCGCCGGAATCCTCTACGGAGCCTGGGAGATCGTCGCCCGCAACGTGCTTTTCACGGAGCGCTACGAACAGACGCTCGCCGAAAATCTCTCCATCGTGGCGAAGAGCCTCCCCGCCGCCCAGCTGGACGACGCTGCGGCCCTCTCGCGCAAGGTGCTTTTCGCTCCCCTGTGGATCGTCGTCCAGTGCATCTTCGGCTGTGTGATCCAGGGCGTTTTCTTCGGCCTCTTCGTGTCGGCTTTCGCCCGGCGCGAGCCCGATGTGTTCGCCGACGATGACGACACTTCCGACCCCTCGTCCGATGAACGCCGCGAATAACCCCGACGTTTCGGTCGTCGTTCCGCTCTACAACGAGGCCGAATCGCTGCCCGAGCTGGTGGCGTGGATCGACCGTGTGGCCGCGAGCCATGCGCTCTCCTACGAAGTCATCCTGGTCGACGACGGTTCGTCGGATGCCTCGTGGTCGGTCATCGAGCGGCTCCGGCGCGAGTTCGCGGCGGTGAGAGCCATCGGCTTCGCCCGCAACTACGGCAAGTCGGCCGCCCTCTACTGCGGTTTCGCCGCCGCCCGGGGCGAGGTGGTCTTCACCATGGATGCCGATTTGCAGGATTCGCCCGACGAAATTCCCGAGATGCGCCGCATGATTCTCGAGGAGGGCTACGATCTGGTTTCCGGCTGGAAGAGGAAGCGCTACGATCCCGTCGGCAAGCGGTGGCCGAGCAAGTTTTTCAACCTGACGGCCCGGGTCGTGTCGGGCATCCGGCTCCACGATTTCAACTGCGGGCTCAAGGCCTACCGTTCCAAGGTCGTCAAGTCGATCGAGGTCTACGGCGAGATGCATCGCTTCATCCCCATTCTGGCCCGGCAGGCGGGTTTCGGCCGCATCGGCGAAAAGGTCGTCGAGCATCACGCCCGCAAGTACGGCCACTCCAAATTCGGACTCGAACGCATGGTCAAGGGCTATCTGGACCTCATCACCGTGATGTTCCTGTCGCGCTTCGGCCGTTCGCCGATGTATTTTTTCGGCAGCCTCGGCACGCTCATGTTCCTCGTGGGCGGCGCCACGACCGTGTGGATCATCGCCGAGAAGCTGTGGCGGCAGGCGCACGGTTCGCTGCTGCGTTCGGTCACGGAGCAGCCGCTGTTCTATCTGGCCATCCTGGCCGTCATCCTCGGCGTGCAGCTCTTCCTGGCCGGATTTTTGGGCGAACTGGTCAACCGGAGCGCGTCGGACCGCAACAAATACCTGATCGATAAAACATTGTGATTATGATTCAACGCATTCAATCGCTCTACCTGCTCGTTGCGGCAGCCTTGACGGCTGTCGCTCTTTTCGCCCCTCTGGCCTGGTTCGGAGGCGATGCCGGCGAGTTCACCCTCCGGGCATTCTCGCTGACGACCGCAGCCGGCGAGCCCGTGCAGCCGACCCCGTACATGGGGCTGCTGCTCGCGCTTTCGTGTGCGCTGCCGCTCGCGACGATCTTCCTGTTCCGGCGCCGCATGCTGCAAATCCGTCTCTGTGCCGTCGAAGGGGTCCTGCTGCTCGGCAGTCTGGCGATGGAGACCGTCTACTACTTCCTCAGCCGCCGTGTCTTTTCCGAACTGGATTTCGGTTTGCAGACGCTGCGCCCGGCTGCGGCGCTGCCGCTTTTCGAGAAAGTCTTGAAAATCAAGACTTTCTACGGCAGCTGATCCGATTCGAGGCGGGTCTTACCCCCTCGAGCTCCCCCGCTGCTCTGTTTCTTTTGCGCTTGCGTATTTGTTTGGGGCAGCTCAAGCGCCGCAGCCTGTTTGGCTGCGGCGCTGTTTTTTACCCTATCGCGTTGGAATCAGGCGGATGATCTGCTGGTCGTCCACGCACTGATAGGCAGACGAGGGCACGTAGCTGCCAAGCGCGCGGTAGACGTCCCAGAGCCGGTCGCGGTCGAAAAGCAGGGACTGCATCCCGGCGTAGACCTCCGGTGTCTCGCAGCGAAACTCCAGCACGGCGCGCCCGTCGTCCCACTGGCTGCGCACGGCGGCCGCCGCCGCGGCGACGGAGGCCTCCGCCGCCGTGTAGCCGTTGCGGACGTAGTAATTATCGGCGTTGGCGCGGCTGTCCGGCCAGAGGGTGGAGTCCTCGGCCGTGTGGCGCACGGCCATGCGCTCGGCCGTGAGGGCGAACCACGTGTGGCTGAGATAGCCCGGCAGTGCCGCCTCGCTCTCGTCGTCCTGCAGGTCCCAGGTGGGGTCGAAGTAATAGACCGCGCCGTCGAGCTCCGCCGCGACCCAGGCGTGGCTGTCTGCCGTGCCGTCGGCGGACAGGGACGTACCCGTGACGACGCGCGCCGGGATGCCGCCGCGCTCGAGCAGGTAGACGTAGGCATCGGAGATGCCGCCGCAGACGGCCTCCCCCTCGCAGACGGCGGCGTAGGCCGTCTGGTCATACGTCTCGCGCGGGACGTAGCGCACGTGCTCCAGCAGCCAGTCGTAGAGATACAGCGCGCGGGGATAGTCCTCCGCCGGGGCGGCGGCGAGCAGGCCGTCCGCCGTCCGGGCAAGTTCCTCGCGGCGCGCCGGGCCGTCGTCGGGATAGACCCAGTCGAACGTGACGGTGATGTGCGCGTTCAGCCCGCCGTGGACCGTGTACCGGTAGGAGCGCACCCAGAGCTCCGGGTCGTCGAGCAGCTCGGCCATACAGGCCTCGAGCGTGCCGGCGTCGCAGTCATAGACCGCGGCGTCCGTCTGGCCGCGCATCGCCGCGTGCAGCACGGCGGCCACGCGCGGATTGGCGGCGCAGTTCGGCGCAGTGTCCGGCAGGACGGATGACTCCATCTGGATCTGCACGGTAGGCACCGGCGTGAGCAGTGCCTGCACACGCGGGTAAAACAGCACGCTCGCCAGAACGAGAATGAGCACCAGCAGACTCAGGGCGCAGCAAAAACCGCGGCGGCGCGGCGGAGGCGGCGGAGACTGTGCTGCGCGCAGCCATTGCGCGTCGATGTGATCGTTTTCAGACATAAGGTCTCCTCTCACGTGGATCGTTGAAAGATTGTCAGCATTTTTCTGCCGCGAACGGTGGAAATCGCAAAAAGTTTCTGCTATAATGCTTCCCATTCACGTTATGTACTAGCAAAGGAGTTTTTCATCATGATTGAAGTCACGTTCCGGATCGAAAGCCTGGATTATACCGACAAGCTGGATTCCCAGCTCCCGCTCGTGCTTGAGGCGCTGAGCCAGAGCGGCAATATCAACCCCGTGCTCAAGCTCGCCTGCAACACGCCCGAGGCCTCGTCGCGCATCGTCAAGGGCATCCTGCGCACCATGTCGCAGGACCAGAAGCAGCGTCTGGCCACGAAGATCGTCAACGCCAACCGCGAGAAGCTCATGCAAAAGCTCAACGAGTACGCCGCCGGCAAAGGCATCGACGTGCACATCTGCGACTGCGCCGCCACCTTCCGCTGAAGCGAAAACCGAATCATGCCGCCCGAAAGGGCGGCGTTTTGCTGTCTGTGCCCGGATAGGTCCGCGCACAGGCAGCAATCAGATTGCATTCGAGGTGGGCCCTTCGCCCCCTCGAGCGCCCCCGCTGCTCTGTCATCCTGCCCGGAATCGCATCATCTCTGCAAAACGCACGCCGCCCAATCACGGGCGGCGTTTTCATTTGCCGCGGCTTTATTTTACCATCCCGCGCGTGTACAAGTCTACCGCTTTTTGTCTGCGCATAGGCTGTGTTATCCGAAAAAAGGAGGCACGGCCATGATCCTCGCGCTCGCGGGCAACCCCAACTGCGGCAAAACGACGCTTTTCAACGCTCTCACGGGGGCGAACGCGCGCACGGGCAACTTCCCGGGCGTGACCGTCACACGCAGCGAGGGCGTGTGCCGCGCGCGGCCGGAGATCACGCTCGTGGACCTGCCGGGCGTGTACGCGCTGCGGCCGTACTCGGACGAGGAGCGCGTCACGCGCAGCTATCTGCTCGGCGGCGCGGCGGACGCGGTCATCAGCATCGCGGACGCGACGTGCCCGGCGCGCAGCCTATACCTGACGCTGCAGCTGCTGGAGCTGGGCGTGCCGGTCGTGCTGGCGCTGAACGTGATGGACGCGCTGCGCGCAGGCGGCGGATCGGTGGACACGGCGGGACTAGCGCGGGCGCTGGGCATCCCGGTCGTGCCGGTGAGCGCAGCGCTGGGCGAGGGGCTCGGCGCGCTGCTGGACGCGGCCGCGCAGGCAGCGCACGGCCCGCCGCCCGACCCGTGGCGCGCGCTGGCGCCGGGGCCGGTGCAGACCTGCGTGCGGACACTGGCGCGGCTGCTCGCCCCGGCGGCACACACGGCGGGACTGCCGCCGGTGTTCGCGGCGACGCAGTGGCTCGACGACGGCGGCACGCTGCACGCACCGGCCGCAGCCGAACAGGCGGCGGCGCGCATGGTGCGCGAGAGCGACCTTGCCCGAGACGAGGCGCTGCCCACGGCGCGCTTTGCACAGGTGGACAGGCTGGGGCGGTTTTTCACCCTGCCGCAGGCGCTGCCGGGGAGCCGGCGCAGCGCGCGCATCGACCGGGTGCTCACAGGACGGTACACGGCATATCCGGCGATGGCCGGGCTGCTCGGCGGTGTGTTTTACCTGACGTTTCATATCATCGGCCCGTGCCTGAGCCGCCTGCTCGCGCGCGCCATCGCCTGGCTGGCGGACGCGGCCGACGGCGCGCTCACGGCGCTGGACGCGGGGCCGCTGCTGCATGGGCTGGTGCGCGAGGGCGTGTTTGCGGGCGTGGGGAACGTGGCAGCGTTTCTGCCGGTGATCCTGGCGCTGTTTTTCTTCCTCTCCCTGCTCGAGGACACGGGCTATCTCGCGCGCGTGGCCTTCGTAATGGACCGGCCGCTGCGGCGGCTGGGGCTGAGCGGGCAGAGCGCCGTGCCGCTGCTGCTGGGCTTTGGGTGCAGCGTGCCGGGGGTGCTGGCCGCGCGCACGCTGCCCACGCGGCGCGACCGGGCGCTGACGATCGTGCTCACGCCGTGCATGAGCTGCAGCGCGAAGGCGCCGGTGTACGCCGCCTTTGCGGCCGCGTTCTTCCCGGGGCGGAGCGCCGTGGTGTTTCTGGCGCTGTACGCGCTCGGCATCGGGACGGCCGCCGGCGCGGCGAAGCTGCTCGGCCGGACAGTCTGGCGCGGGGAGGCGGCGTCCTTTGTCATGGAGCTGCCGGACTACCGCTGGCCGGACGCGCGCAGCGTGCTGCGGCGGATGTGGGTGCGCACAAAGGAATTTCTCGCGCGGGCGTTCACGGTCATCCTCGCGGCGAGCGTGGGCGTGTGGGTGCTGCGGACGTTCACGCCGGCATGGCGCGTGGCGGCAAATGCCGGCGAGAGTCTGCTGGCCGTGGCGGGACAGGCGCTCGCGCCGTTGTTCGCGCCGCTGGGCTTCGGCGACTGGCGCGCCGCGACCGCGCTCGTGACCGGACTGCTGGCCAAGGAAACCGTGCTGTCCACGCTCGGCGTGCTGCTCGGCGGCGACCTGACAGCGGCGCTGCCGGGCGTGTTCTCCCCCGCCGCTGCCGCGAGCTTTCTGGTGTTCACGGCGCTGTACGCGCCGTGCGTGGCGGCGCAGGCGGCCATGCGGCAGGAGCTTGGCAGCCGGCTGGGCACGCTGGCCGCAGCCATTGGCTCATGCGCGGCCGCATGGTGTGCGGCGGCAGTTGTCTACCGGATTGCTATCCTGCTATGAAAAAACAGCAGACTTCCAATTTGGGAAGTCTGCTGTCTCGTTTTTTTGGTGTGTCTCAGCCGTGGACGAGCACGCCGAGGTCGGGATTGTTCGTGCCGGGGTATTCGACCGTGGCCTTGCCGGCGCGCAGGGCGGCCGCCGCGCTCTCGCGCAGGTCAAGCCCCGCAAGGTACGCCCAGACGAGCGCGGCCATGACCGCGTCGCCCCCGCCGGTCGTGTTGACCATGCAGGTGGGCAGGCACGGCAGGTGCACCAGCTCATCGCGCGTGCCGGCGAGAATACCGTCGCCCCCCATGCTGAGAAACACTCGCTGCACCCCCTGTGCCAGCAGCGCCGCGACGATGCCCTCGGGCGTAGACTCGCCCGTGAGGTTCTGCCCCTCGGTGAGGTTGGGCTTAAACGTGTGCAGCGCGCCGAGTGATGCGCGCATCCGCTCTGCTTTCGTGACAGAGACGGGGTCGGCAAAGAGCGGGGCGCTGCAGTGCGCACCGAGCCAGGTAATGGTCTCGGCCGTCAGGTTGCCGTCGAGCACGACGGCGGCCGCGCCGTCGAGCACGTCAAGGTGGCGCTGCAGATAATCCGGCGTGATGGCGGCGGAGATGTCCGTATCGCACAGGCCGAGCTGCATCTCGCCGCGCTCGTCCGTGATGTACAGGTACGTCGATGTGCGCCCGCCGGGCACGTCGAGCGCGCAGCTGAGATCCATGCCGAGCTCCACGCAGTCGTTGCGCAGGAGCTGGGCGTGCGAATCGCCGCCGAAGGCGGTGAGAAACTTGACCTCCACGCCGAGCAGGCGCAGATCGTGCGCGATGTTGCGCCCGACACCGCCGGGCGTGAGCGTGACGGCGCCGGGGTTGGAGTCGCGGAAGATGAGCTTCTTTTCCGGGCGGCCGCAAATGTCGAGATTCACGGCGCCGACCACACAGACATACGGGTTCATGCGTGCACCTCCCAGATGCGCTCGGCGTATTCGCGCACGGCGCGGTCGGCAGCGAAAATGCCGCTGCGGGCAATGTTGACGAGCGACAGGCGCGCGCGCACGGCGGGGTCGGCAATCGTCGTATACAGCCGCTCGTGCGTGGCGGCATAGTCGTCAAAGTCGGCGAGGAGCAGGTACGGGTCGCCGCCGTAGAGCAGGCTGCTGACGAGGTCGGCATAGCTCTCGCCGTCGGCATAGCCGCAGCTCATGCGCTCAAGCACGCGGCCCAGCCACGGGCTGCGGCGGACATACGCCTGCGGGTCGTAGCCCGCGGCGCGCAGCGCCTCGGCCTCGTCGGCGTGCAGGCCGAAGAGGAACATGTTGTCCGCGCCGAGCTGCTCGAACATCTCGACGTTTGCGCCGTCGAGCGTGCCGATCGTGACGGCGCCGTTCATCATGAGCTTCATGTTGCCGGTGCCGCTGGCCTCCTTGCCGGCGGTCGAGATCTGCTCGGACACCTGCGCGGCGGGCATGAGCATCTCGGCGGCGGAGACGCGGTAGTTCGGCAGGAAGTACACCTGCAGCCTGCCGCGGCAAACGGGGTCGGCATTCACATCGGCCGCGAGCGAGCACAGCAGCTGGATGATGCGCTTGGCCACAGCGTAGCCGGGCGCGGCCTTGGCCGCAAACAGGAACGTGCGCGGCTGGAAGGGCTGATCCGGGTCGTCGTGCAGCAGGAGCTGCAACTGCGTGATGCGCATGGCGCACAGAAGCTGGCGCTTATATTCGTGCAGGCGCTTGACCTGCACGTCAAGGATCGCGTCGCTGTTGAGCGAGAAGCCGTCCGTGCGGAACACCCACGCGGCCAGCCGCTGCTTGTTGAGCGCCTTGATCTCCTCGAGCCGGGCAAGCACGGCGGGGTCGTCCGCCGCGCGCTCCAGACCCGCGAGCTCCTCGGGGTGCAGGAGATAGCGGTCGCTGCCGAGCACGTCGCACACGAGCGCGTGCAGGCCGGGGTTGCACTGAGCCAGCCAGCGGCGGTGGTCAATGCCGTTGGTGACATAGGTGAAGCGGCCGGGGTCGAGCGCGCAGACGTCGCGGAAGAGGTCGCGGCGCAGGATCTCCCCGTGCAGGGCGGAGACGCCGTTGATGGTCTTACACGCGGCGAGGCAGAGATTTGCCATATGCACGCTGCCGTCGGCAATGATGAGGTTGCGCCCCACGCGCGCATCGTCGCCGAAGCGGGCGCGCAGCTCGTCGCACCAGCGGCGGTTGATCTCGCAGATGATCTCCCACACGCGCGGGAGCTGGCTCTGGATGAGGCCCTGCGGCCACGTCTCGAGCGCCTCGGACATGACGGTGTGGTTCGTATAGTTGACGCAGGCGGTAACGATGGCCCATGCCTCGTCCCAGCCGAGGCCGTCGTCATCGAGCAGCAGGCGCATGAGCTCGGGGATGATGAGCGTGGGGTGCGTGTCGTTGATCTGGATGACGTGGTGCTCGGCAAAGTTGCGCACCGTGCCGTAGCGCGCACGGTGGGCGCGCAGAATGCTCTGCGCCGTCGCGGAGACGAAGAAATACTGCTGGCGGATGCGCAGGGTCTTGCCCTCCATGTGGTCGTCCGCCGGGTAGAGCACCTTCGTGATGACCTCGGCCATCGTGCGCTGCTCGAGGCTCTGCACGTAGCTGCCGGCGGCAAAAAGATACATATCCAGGTCGTTCGGGCTGTGCGCCTCCCAGAGGCGGAGCGTATTGACGCGCCCGTCGCCATACGGCGCGATGAGCATATCGCGCGGCACGGCCAGCACGCTCTCATAGCCGCGCAGCTCGCCGTGGTAATGGCCGTAGGCGTCCCAATGCTGCTCCACGCGGCCGCCGAAGCGCACCTCGACCGTGTCCTCATGGCACGGCACGAGCCAGCTCGACGCGGCGGTGCGCCAGTTGTCCGCGACCTCGGTCTGGCGGCCGTCGACGATCCGCTGCCGGAAGATGCCCAGCTCGTAGCACAGCGAATAGCCTGTGGCGGGGATGCCCTCGGTGGCAAGGCTGTCCATATAGCACGCGGCGAGGCGGCCGAGGCCGCCGTTGCCGAGGCCGGCGTCCGGCTCTGTCTCAAAGATGTCGGCTGCACTGCGGCCGAGGTCCTCGAGCGCGCCAGTGAGCGCGTCGCCGATGCCGAGGTTGAACGCGTCCTTCATCAGCGAGCGCCCCATGAGAAACTCCATCGACAGGTAGTGCACCTCGCGCTCGGGCGCGGTGCGGCTGTCAAACGTGTGCAGGCGCGAGAGGATCTCGCGGATAACGATGGCTGCGGCCTGAAAGACCTGCTCGTCGGTCGCGTCCCCGGCTGTGACGCCGAAGTGCGCACAGAGCTTGTCGGCAATGGCGCTGCGCAGCTCATCGCGGGAAATCTGATTGGTCATTGGCATAAATACATTTCTTCCTTTACTGGGTTCGTCCGGGTCAGAGCTCGCTGCCCTTGGGGATCACGATCGGCAGGGCCTCACAGCCGGTGAGCGTGACGGCCGGGCCGATGCGGACGTTTTTGTCCGCGATGACGTACTGCAAAATGGCGTCCGCCGCGATGCAGGTGTCCTGCATGACGATGCAGCGGCTCAGGTGCGCCCCGCGCGCGACGCGCACGCCGCGGAACAGGATGCAGTCCGTGACCGTGCCCTCGATAAAGCAGCCGTCGGCCACGAGGCAATTTTCCACGTGCGCGTGCTCGCCGTAGTACGTGCTCACGTCCGCGCGCTCCTTCGTGCGCACCGGGCGCTCGGCCGGGAACAGCGATGCGCGCGCCAACGGTTCCAGCATATCCATGCTGGCGGCAAAATAGTCCGCGACCGTGTCCACGTGCACGGCGTAGCCCGGGTGCAGGAACACATCCATCGTGCCGCCGCGCCGGAGATATTCAAACAGCCCGTCGCGGTGGAAGTGGAAGCGGTTTTCCTGCGCGCAGAAATCGAGCATACCGAGCAGGACGTCCTTATTGACGATGTAGATCTCCATGGCGGCGACGCCCGCGCCGGCCGCTGCGCTGGTAATCAGCTTCGTAACGCGGCCGTGCTCGTCCGTGAGGTAGCGATGGTGCTCTCCGGTGACGACACCGTCGCGGCAGATGGCCGTGATGCCGCAGCCGGAGGCATTGTGCTGCGCGATGGCGGCGGCAAGGTCGAGATTGCAGACGATATCCGCCGGCATGAGCACGACCTCCGGCTCCGGGATATTCCGCACGTAGGAAATGACCGCGTTGAGCGCCTCGGCTGTGCCGGTATAGTCGCCGCGCGTGTTGACGCCGAACGGCGGCAGCAGGTGCAGCCCGCCGCTGCGGCGCGACAGATCCCACGCCTTGCCGCTGCCGAGGTGGTCGAGCAGGGACTGATAGTCCCGCTGCATGATGACGCCGACGCTGTGCACGCCCGCGTTCGAGAGCGACGAGAGCGCAAAGTCGATCAGCCGGTAGCGCCCGCAGAACGGCAGCGATGCGTTCGTGCGGTAGCGCGTCAGGTCCCCGAGCCGCGGGGAGCTGTGATATGCGTAAACAATGCCATGTACTTCGCTCATGCGTGCACCTCCGCTCCGTCATAGATCATGGCCCCGGCCGGGACCGTGCCCCCGGCGGGCACCGACACATCCGGGCCGACCGTGGCAACGCCCCAGCCGTCCGTCCCGTCTGGCTGCGCGCCGATGTGCGCGCCCGCGCCGACGACCGTGCCCTCGCCGACGATGGCATACTCCACCACGGCGCCCGGCTCCACGACGACGCCGGGGTGCAGGATGCTGTAGAGCACACGCGCGCCCGCGCCGACGGTGACGGAGCTCGAGAGCACGGAGTTTTCCACATGGCCCTCGATCGTGCAGCCCTCGGTGATGATCGAGTGCACGACCTCCGCCTGCCGGCCGATGCTGTGCGGCGGGCGGATAGGGCTCTTGGCACGGATGGGCCACTTCGGGTCATAGAGATTGATGAGCGTGGGCGAGAGCATATCCATGTTCGCGTCCCAGAGGCTGACGATCGTTCCGACGTCGCGCCAGTAGCCCTCGAACCGGTACGGCAGCAGCTTTTCCCCGGCGGCGAGCATCTTGGGGATGATGTTCTTGCCGAAGTCCTTGTCGGAGTCCGGGTCCGCCTCGTCCTCGATGAGATAGCGGCGCAGCGCCTTCCAGTCGAAGATATAGATGCCCATGCTCGCAAGGTCGCTTTTCGGGTGGGCGGGCTTTTCCTCAAACTCGTTGATAAAGCCATCGGGCCCGACGTTCATGATGCCGAAGCGCGAGGCCTCCTCCATCGACACCTGGATGACCGAGATCGTGCAGGCCGCACCGGCCTGCTCGTGCGCGCGGAGCATCTTGTCATAGTCCATTTTATACACATGGTCGCCCGAGAGGATGAGCACGCAGTCGGGGTCATACATCTCGATGAAATCCATGTTCTGATAGATGGCGTTGGCCGTGCCGGAAAACCACGACCCGCGCTCCCCCGCGCTCTGATACGGGGGCAGGATGTACACGCCGCCGTCGATGCTGTCCAGATCCCACGCCTGGCCGCTGCCGATGTAGCGGTTGAGCAGCAGGGGCTGGTACTGCGTGAGCACGCCGACGGTGTCAATGCCGGAGTTGGCGCAGTTGGACAGCGGGAAGTCAATGATGCGGTACTTGCCGCCGAACGGGATGCTGGGCTTGGCGACCTTCGCCGTGAGGGCGTACAGCCGCGAGCCCTGCCCGCCCGCGAGCAGCATGGCGATACAGTGTTTTTTCAAGGGATGCGCTCCTCCTTTTCTCCAGTTGCGAATAGATCAGGGGCCTCCCGCGGCCCGACCGGTTTCGCGCGCGGCCCGGCGGCGATGGCCCCACGGTCGGCTGCGGCGGTTCCGGTAGACGTGGGAAACCCCTGACAAATGTTCAGTTAAAGCGGCTCATGGCGCGGTCCGCCCCGTCGCGGATATAGACCGCGCAGGCCTCGGCCGCACGCGCGGCCGCATCGTCCATGGCGGTCTTGTCCGCGCCGCGGAACGTGCCGAGCACCCAGTCGGGCATGTCATAGTCCGGGTGCGGGGGCGCGCCGACGCCGATGCGGATGCGGGGAAAGGCGTCCGTGCCGAGGCAGGCGATGATGCTCTTGAGCCCGTTGTGCCCGCCGGCCGAGCCCTTCGTGCGGATGCGCAGGCGGCCCGGCTGCAGGTGGATCTCGTCCGACACGACCAGGATATGCTCCGGCGGCACCTTATAAAACTTTGCCGCCGGCGCCACGGCCTCGCCGGAGTTGTTCATATACGTCTGCGGCTTCATGAGCAGGACCTTCTGCCCGCCGAGCTCCGCCTGCGCCGTGAGCGCGTGAAAGCGCAGCCGGTCGATGCGCACGCCGCAGTCCTTTTCCACGACATCCGCCGTGAGAAAGCCCGCGTTGTGCCGCGTGTTCTGATACTTCAGCCCCGGGTTGCCGAGAAACACGACCAGCCACTGCACGCCGCCGCGATTGGAAAAGAACATCACTCAAACAGCGAGGAGATGCTCATTTCCTCATAGATGCGGTTGATGGCCTCGGCGAACATCGGCGCGACGGGCAGATACTGGATCTTGTCGCAGGCCGGCTTGCCCTTCGGATACGGAATGGTATCGAGCAGGAGCAGCTCGTCGATGACGCTGTCGTTGATGCGGTCGATGGCCGGGCCGGAGAGCACGCCGTGGGACGCGCAGGCATACACTTCCTTCGCGCCGCCGACCTCGACGATGGCCTTGGCCGCGCCGCACAGGCTGCCGGCCGTATCGACCATGTCGTCGAGCAGCAGGCAGGTCTTGCTCTCGACATTGCCAATGATGTTCATGACCTCGGAGCAGTTGGCCTTCTCGCGGCGCTTATCGACGATGGCCAGACCCAGGCCCATCTTCATGGCGAAGGAACGCGCGCGCGCCACGCTGCCGACGTCCGGCGAGACGACGACCATGTCCTCGCGGCCGTAGCCGAAGCGGCGCAGGTAGTGTGTGGCGAACAGCGGCGCACCGTAGAGGTTGTCCACCGGAATGTCAAAGAAGCCCTGGATCTGCGCAGCGTGCAGGTCCATGGTCAGCACACGGTCAGCCCCGGCGACGGTGAGCAGGTTCGCCACGAGCTTGGCCGAGATCGGGTCGCGGGCCTTGGCCTTGCGGTCCTGCCGGGCGTAGCCGAAGTACGGGATGACGGCGGTGATGCGGCCGGCGGAGGCGCGCTTCATCGCGTCGATCATGACCAGCAGCTCCATGAGGCTGTCATTGACCGGCTTGCAGGTGCTCTGCACGATGAACACATCCACGCCGCGGACGGGCTCGTTGATGGAGATGGAGCACTCGCCGTCGGCAAACGCCGTGACCGTGCTCTTGCCCAGGGAGATGCCGAGGTTCTTGCAGATCATGTCCGCCAGGTCGGGGTTGGACGAGCCGGTGAACACCTTGATCTCTTTGCCGTGTGGAATCATATCGTAACTTCCTCTCTTTTTGAAAATTTCCGCGTCCTGCGCACAGGCGCAGAAACCCAAGTTTTCATACAAAATCATTA
>USCH01000002.1 GCA_900553175.1 uncultured Alistipes sp.
CCGATATGTAACGTAATCCGCATGGGCCTCACCCCCTTTCGGGAGGTGTGGCTAACCGCCTGCCGTTGTGCAACGCCAAAAATAGGATAGCATCTCGTTTGACAAAAAGCAAGAGAAACCGCCCCCGGTGCTACCAACACCGAGAGCGTTTCCATAGATCAGCTTGCCCACTAAAAGCGGATACAATACCAACCCAACACTTGTATTGTATCACCTTTAAGGCAGGCTTACAAGTCATACCTTGGAGGTGTATTTTTTATGCCCAAACAAAAATTGACCCGCCGTCCAGATGGCCGCTACCAAAAGCGGATCACCTTGTCCAACGGCAAAACGCGGCTGGTGTACGGCCGCACCGAAGCGGAACTGAAAGCTGCAGTGCGCTCGGTGCAGGTGCAGGATGAAGCGGGGCTGGAAGTGGGGGACCATACCCTGGTGGGCGAGTGGGCAAAAATCTGGCTGCGCTCTTACAAGCAGGGGCTGCGGCCGGCCACCACCAAAATGTACAGGGATGCCTACAATCTGCACATCATGCAGCACATTGGATGCATGGAGCTGCAGGAGGTGCGGCCGGTACATATCCGGGCCATTATGGCGGAGATTACGGAGCAGTCGGAATCCCTGCAGCACAAGGTGCTGATCACGGTGCGGCAGATCATGCAGACAGCCCAGGCAAACCACCTGATCCGCGATGACCCCACCGACGGCATCCGCATTACGACCCACGCGCGCCCTAAGCAAAAGAAATACCTGACGCAGGACGAAGCGGAGGAGCTATTGTCCTCTATTGCGGAGCCGCGGGCCAAGGTGTTTTGCGCGCTCTGCTATTACTGCGGCCTGCGCAAGGAGGAAGCTCTGGGCCTGCAATGGCGGGATGTCGGCCCGGCGGCGCTGGTTGTCAGCAGGGCCGTGACCTTTGCGGGCGGCAATCAGCCGGACCCCAGTATGGAACTGAAAAACGCGGCTTCCCACCGCCTGGTGCCGGTGCCCGCCAAGCTGCGGGCGATTTTGGATGCCACCCCGCAGCTGGGGGAGCACGTTGTGACCAAAGCCGATGGCGGCGTGATGACGCAGTCAGCCTACAAAAAGATGTGGGCTTATTATGTAGCGGGGGTGTCACTGCTGCCGGTGCACGCCCACATGCTGCGCCACAGCTATGCCACCTGCCTGTACCACGCCGGTGTGGATCTGCGCACCGCCCAGCAGCTGCTTGGCCACGCCAGCATCGAGATGACGGCCCGCATCTACACCCATCTGGAAGCCGAAGATGGCCTGAAAGTAAGCGGCAAACTGGACGATTATTTCAACTCTGCCCCGCCCACCGCGGATAGCACGGCGGGAACTGCCTGACTACAAACTGACTACATCCCGGAGCCATTCTGACTACTTTTGACTACCTGAGACTAACGGAAAAACGATAATTTGAACGTTGTATCGTTGCCCGGTACTGACTCTTAATCAGTGGGTCCTGGGTTCGAGTCCCCGATGGTGCACCAAAGAATGCCTTACACGAAAGTGTAGGGCGTTTTTTTGTTGCTCTATTTCAAGAAGGCACGATCTGGTGCACCGTCAGGGATACTCGAACAGGGCGGCGGCACGCAGTGCCGTAAGGAACGCCACAGTGCGGCGTTCCTTATGGAGGACGGCACGGTGTTTCAGGCGTATTATTTCAATGAAGATAAAATCCTGAAGTGATTTTGAAATGTAAACATCAAAAGGGGGTAGGCGCGGATCGCGCCTACCCTCATTTTTTGTAAAACGCAATTGCCGTAAACAGGGGGGTGTGCTATGATAATGATAAATACTGTGCTATGAGGTGACCGCTATGACCGCTGCGCAACAGCAACAGGCCGCAAAGAATTTTGCCGCCTACTGGAAAGATAAGGGCTACGAAAAAGGCGAAAGTCAACCATTCTGGCTGTCCCTGCTCCGTGATGTGTATGGGGTCGAACACCCGGAGCAATTCATTCAGTTTGAGGAGCAAGTCCACCTTGACCACACCAGTTTCATTGACGGCACGATTCCCGCTACCCACGTTCTGATAGAACAAAAGGGGCTTGGCAAGGATTTGAACAAGCCCATCAAGCAATCAGACGGTGCGCTGCTGACCCCTTTTGAACAGGCTAAGCGGTATATTTTGGAGCTGCCCGTATCGCAGCACCCGCGCTGGGTGGTAACCTGCAATTTCAGCACCTTTTATGTGTATGATATGGAACGCCCGCGCGGTGAGCCTGAAATCATCGAACTTGCGAATCTGGAAAAAGAATACTATCGGCTGCAATTCCTTGTCGATGCCGGAAACGAACACCTCAAACGGGAGATGGAAGTTTCCATAGCGGCAGGTGAAATTGTCGGCTTGTTATATGATGCCTTTTACAAGCAGTATGCAAACCCGGAATCCGAACATTCGCTGAAAAGCCTGAACAAGCTGTGCGTTCGCTTGGTATTTTGCCTGTATGCCGAGGATGCCGGGATTTTTGGGCATCACGGTATGTTCCACGACTACCTCAAAGGCTTTGACACGCGCGGACTGCGCAAGGGGCTGGTAGATTTGTTCCGCGTGTTGGACACAAAGCTGCAAGACCGTGACCCCTATTTGAAAGATGACAACCCGGAATTGGCGGCGTTTCCATATGTGAATGGCGGGCTGTTCAGCGATGAGAATATCGAGATACCGCCGTTCACCGATGAAATCCGAAACCTGCTGCTGGAGAAAGCCAGCGAAAACTTCAACTGGTCGGAAATCAGCCCCACCATTTTCGGCGCGGTGTTTGAAAGCACCCTGAACCCTGAAACCCGCCGCAGCGGCGGTATGCACTATACCAGCATTGAAAATATCCACAAGGTCATTGACCCGCTGTTTTTGGACGAACTGAAAGCTGAGTTTGACGAGATATGCGCCAATCCCGTGGAACGAACCAGAACGGCAAAGCTGCGGGTGTTCCAACGCAAGCTGGCATCGCTCACATTCTTAGACCCCGCGTGCGGCAGCGGAAACTTTTTGACCGAAACCTATTTGAGCCTGCGCCGCTTGGAAAACAAAATTTTGGTGGAACTCTCTCACGGTCAGGTTACGATGTATTCCGCCAGTGAAAGCCCGATACAGGTTTCCATCAGCCAGTTTTACGGCATCGAAATCAACGATTTTGCCTGCTCGGTCGCGCAAACCGCCTTGTGGATTGCCGAGTCGCAGATGATGCTGGAGACCGATGAAATCGTCGGGTTCAACCTCGACCCGCTGCCGCTGAAAACATACACCAACATCCATGAAGGAAATGCGCTGCGCATGGATTGGAACGAGGTTGTCCCTGCCGCCGAGCTGAATTATATCATGGGAAATCCGCCGTTCCTGGGTGCACGGATTATGTCTTCAAGCCAGAAAGAGGATTTGCTGGGGATATTCGGTGCGAAGTGGAAGAATGCCGGCAATCTGGACTATGTAGCAGGCTGGTACAAGAAGTCGCAGAAACTGATGTCGGAGAACCCCGCTATTCGTGCAGCGCTCGTTTCTACCAACTCCGTTACGCAGGGCGAGCAGGTCGCCAATCTGTGGAAACCGCTGATGGAATCGGGCGTGCATATCGATTTTGCATGGAGGACGTTTATTTGGGACAGCGAAGCGAGCCAAAAAGCGCATGTACATTGCGTAATCGTCGGATTTTCGATGAACGCATCTAAACACAAACGCAAACTCTACGACGGCGATACCGTTCGTGAGGTAGCCAACATCAACGGCTATTTGATCGACGGCGATAATATATTCGTCGAGAGCCGCTCGAAACCGTTGTGCGATATTCCCGAAATAGGCATCGGCAACAAACCGATCGACGGAGGATTTTATCTGTTCAGCGACGAGGAAAAAGAGGAGTTTGTTTGTAAAGAACCGGCATCCGAAAAATTCTTTAAGCGTTGGTATGGTTCGGATGAATTTATCAACCGCCGTCCGCGCTGGTGTCTGTGGCTGGGCGATGCGAATCCAGTAGAGTTGTTGAAATTGCCCGAATGTATGAAGCGGGTAAAGGCTGTACAGGAATTTCGTTTGGCAAGTAAGAGTGCCGGAACGGTTAAATTGGCGGAACGACCTCTCCGTTTTCATGTCGAAAATATGCCCAAAGGAAATTATCTGCTTATCCCGGAAACTTCATCTGAACGCAGGCAGTATGTTCCTATCGGGTTTATGGGGGCTGACGTTTTGTGCAGCAATGCCGTCAAGCTTGTTCCTGACGCTACCTTGTATCATTTCGGCATTTTGACATCTTCTGTTCATAATGCGTGGACAAGAGTCGTATGCGGACGGTTGAAAAGCGACTATCGTTATTCAAAAGACATCGTTTATAATAATTTTCCATGGCCTGCGGTTACGTCTGCACGAATGGAAAAGATTGAACAGACGGCGCAGGCCATATTGAATGCCCGCGAGAAATATCCGGATGCAACGCTTGCCGATATGTATGGTAATATGATCCTGTTTCCGGAGTTGCTGCAAGCACACCGCACCAACGATGCTGCGGTAATGGATGCTTATGATTTCGATAGAAACCTCGATGAAAGCCAAATCGTCACACTCCTCTTGCGACGCTATCAGAAACTTACTGATTGAATTCAGGAAACCGGTGTTGAAAGAAAATAGATATAGATTGGATCGTTAATCAAACGAATCATGTAATTATAATTATGATACGAGTAACATATATAGCCATTGAAAATTTTAAGATTTTTGGGAAAAACATTGAAATAATTTGCTGAACAAACCAAAAAGAAAACACCGTTGTAGATTGCTACAACGGTGTTTCGGTGAGGTCTGAAGCGGATTCGAACCGCTGTACAAGGTTTTGCAGACCTTTGCCTAGCCACTCGGCCATCAGACCCTGTTTCCCCGCAAGCGTCCTTGTATCTTTGCTCCGGCTGGTCTTGCCGGCGGCGCCGTCCGCGGAAAATGCAAACGCATCCGAAGACAAGCCTTTTCGCACGGCGGGGCCCGATCGGGACGCATCGGGAGTGCAAATATACATAGATTTCCGGATTTTGCAAAACTTCAGGGCGACTTTGCGCGAATTTTCCGATTTTTGGCGGATTCGGCGAAAATGCCTACCTTTACTCGGTTATTGATCATTCGTGCGACCATGAGCGTGGAGGACATAGCGCTTCAGATGACGCCGGGTATCGGTCCGAGGGGTGCGGCGCATCTGCTGGCGTTTTTCGGCGACGCGGCGGGCGTGTTCGGCGCTTCGTTCGAGGAGCTGACGGACGGCGCGGAGCTGAAACCTGAGCTGGCCCGCCGCATCGTGCGGCGCGAAGGTTTCGCCGCGGCGCAGCGGGAGCTGAAACATTGCGCCCGCCACGGCATCGAAGCCGTCGCCTCGACCGATCCGCTCTACCCTCCGCTGCTGCGCGAAATCCCCGACTATCCCCATGTCGTCTATGTGCAGGGCGATGCTTCGCTGCTTGCCTCCCGCCTGCTTTCGGTGGTCGGCACCCGCCGGGCCACCGACTACGGCCGCACCCAGTGCGACCGGGTCATCGGGGAGCTCGCACGGCGCGTGCCGGGATTTGCGGTCGTCAGCGGTCTGGCGTTCGGGATCGATGCGGCGGCCCACAGGGCTGCGTTGGCCGCCGGGGTGCCGACCGTGGCCGTGCTGCCTTGCTCCCTGCCCGGGGCGGCGCCTGCGCAACATGCGGCCCTCGCCCGCGAGATCGTCGACCGGGGCGGTGCGCTTCTGACCGAAATCCACAGCCAGAGCCGCCAGAACGGCACGGCCTATGTCGCCCGCAACCGCATCATCGCCGCCCTGAGCGCCGGTTGCTGGATCGTCGAATCGCCCGCCGCGGGCGGGTCGCTGCTTACGGCCAATTTCGCCAACGATTACGACCGGACGGTGATGGCCCTGCCGGGCCGGGTCACCGATCCGATGTCCGCAGGGACCAATCTGCTGATCCGCAACCGCAAGGCGCAGGCGGTCCTGACGGCCGGCGACATCATCCGCGAGCTCAACTGGGACCTGGCACCCGATCCGGCCCTGTCCCGTGCGGCGGAGCCGGCGCAGCCCCTGACGCACGAAGAGGCCGCCCTGCTGGAATTCTTCACTTCGTCCGATCCCGTGTCGGTGGAGACGCTGCGCGAATCGAGCGGCCGCGGGCCGGGCGAGCTGGCGGCGCTGCTGCTGGGGCTCGAGATTTCGGGCGTCCTGCGCCAGCTGCCCGGCGGACGTTACATGAAACTGCCATGATGCTGATCGACACCCATTCGCACCTTTACGAACCCGAGTTCGACGCCGACCGCGAGGAGGCGCTCGCCCGGGCCGTCGACGCCGGCGTGGTCCGGCTACTGCTGCCGGCCATCGATGCCGCGAGCGACGGACGGATGTTCGGACTCTGCCGCAGCCATCCCGACCGCTGCATCCCGATGATGGGGCTGCACCCCACTTCGGTCAACGGCAATCCCCGCTGGCGCGAGGAGCTGGCGCGGGTCGGGGATTGTCTGCGCACTCCGCCCGAGGGGGTCGGACGCTTCTGTGCCGTGGGCGAAATAGGCCTCGACTTCTACTGGTCGGCCGACTTCCGCGACGAACAGACCGAGGCTTTCCGACGGCAATGCGAAACGGCCGTCGCGCTCGGCCTGCCCGTGGTCGTGCATACGCGCAGCGCGTGGCCCGAGATGACGACCCTTGCGGAGGAGTTCCGCGGCTCGGGGCTGCGGGGCGTCTTCCACGCTTTCGGCGAGGATGCGGCGACCTACGAGCGGCTGAAATCCTGCGGCGACTTCCTCTTCGGCATCGGCGGGGTCGTGACGTTCAAAAAGAGCAGGCTGGCCGACACCGTGCGCGAGATGGACCTCGGGGACCTGGTGCTCGAGACCGACTGCCCCTACCTCACGCCCGCACCCCGCCGGGGCGAACGCAACGAGTCGGCATACGTGCGTTATGTCTGCGAAAAAATCGCCGAAATAAAAGGTGTCGCACCGGAGACGGTCGCGGCGGTGACGACGGCCAATGCCGCGCGCATGTTCGGACTATCCCTTTGAACCAACTTCCTATGGATTCTGCGAAATCATCGATTCTGATCATCTATACGGGCGGAACCATCGGCATGAAGACCGATGCCGAAACCGGGGCGCTGGTGCCGTTCGACTTCAGTGCCATCTACGACGAGTTCCCTTCGCTCAAACGGCTGAACGTCGACATCGACGTGCACACCGTGTCGCCCGTGATCGACTCGTCGAACGTCTCGCCCGCCAACTGGGTGGCCCTCGCGGAGCTGATCCGCGACCGTTACGACCGCTACGACGGATTCGTCGTGCTGCACGGCACCGACACGATGTCCTACACCGCTTCGGCGCTGAGCTTCATGCTCGAAAACCTGGCCAAGCCGGTCGTCTTCACCGGGAGCCAGATTCCGATCGGCGTGCTGCGCACCGACGGCCGCGAAAATCTCATCACGGCCATTGAAATAGCCGGTGCGCGCGACGGCGGCGGGCCCGTGGTGCCCGAGGTGTCGCTCTACTTCCAGAACCGCCTCTTCCGGGCCAACCGCACCACCAAACGCAGCGCCGAGGCGCTGAGCGCCTTCCGTTCCTATAATTATCCCCCGCTGGCCGAAGTGGGCGTCAGCATCGCCTACAACCGGGCGGCGATCCGCCGTTCGGGCGACGGGACGTTCTGCGAGGAGTGCGGGGCGGATGCGGAGCTTTCGGACGGTGCCGCGCCGCTGCGGATCGCCACCCGTCTGGAGGAGGGCATCGCCGTGGTCAAGCTCTTCCCGGGCATGAGCGAATGCGTGCTGCGCTCGATGCTCTCCGCGCCCGGTCTGCGGGCCGTCGTGCTGGAGACCTTCGGGGCGGGCAACGCACCCACGAGCGAGTGGTTCATCCGCACGCTGCGCGAGGCGATCGAAAGGGGCGTCGTCGTGCTCAACGTCACGCAGTGCGGCGGCGGGAAAGTGTCGATGGAGCTCTACGAGACGGGTCTCAGGCTCCAGAAGGCGGGCGTGGTGTGCGGCTACGATATGACCACCGAGGCGGCCGTCGCCAAACTCATGTACGTGCTGGGGCTCGGGCTCTCGGCCGGGCGTTCGCTCGACCTGCTGCGGCGGCCCCTTCGGGGCGAATTTACGGTGTGAGGCGTTGCACGAACCGAATTTTTTTTTTATATTTCGCACAGTTAATCGCTCTTAACGCAACGGAAATTGCCGGAAACGGTGCCGCCGGAACAGGTGTGGTGTGTTGATATTCAGCTGTTTGGGTGGACTGTGCGCCTCGCATTCCGATCGGAGTCGTCCCCGCCGGTCCGGCGGCGGACCATTGCGGTCGGAGCGGCTGCGGAACGGGCGGAGGGAAGAAACCGATATTTTTTTTGAAAAATAACAGAGACGAAAACGAAACCGTAAAAATTCAACTAATCAAATTCTAATTTATCAAAACACAACCATGAAAAAAACTTTTTTGAGTCTGTCGGTCGCCCTGCTGGGTACCGTTAGCGCATTCGCACAGGAAGCCGCTGCCGCTGCCGAAACGGTCGCCGTTGCCGAAACCGAAATCGCCGGCGAAAGCATGCACCACATTCTGATGCAGAAGTTCCTCGAGGGCGGTTGGGGCTGGATGCTTCCGGTGCTGCTCTGCTTGGTGATCGGTCTGGCTGTGGCCATCGAGCGCATTCTCTTCCTGTCGCTCTCGACGATCAACTCCAAGAAACTCGTCAAGGCTGTCGAGGAGGCGCTGAAGACGGGCGGCATCGAGGCTGCCAAGGAGGTTTGCCGCAACACGCGCGGTCCGATCGCTTCGATCTACTACCAGGGTCTCGACCGCTACGAGCAGGGTCTCGACGCCGTCGAGAAGGCCGTCGTTTCGTACGGTTCGGTGCAGACGGGCCAGATGGAGTCGGGTCTGTCGTGGATCGGCCTGTTCATCGCCCTTTCGCCTATGTTGGGCTTCATGGGTACCGTCGTGGGTATGATCGGTGCGTTCGACGCCATCCAGGCTGCCGGCGACATCAGCCCGACGCTCGTCGCAGGCGGTATCAAGGTCGCCCTTCTGACCACCCTCATGGGTCTTATCGCTGCGGTTATTCTTCAGCTGTTCTACAACTATATCGTTTCGAAGATCGACTCGCTCGTGAACGATATGGAGGATTCGTCCATCACGCTCATGGACATCCTGACGGCTTACAGCAAGAAATAATCCACAGTAAAACAGTTGTGACGCAATTATGAAAAAGATTCTGAACATATTGCTGGGCTTTCTGATGGCCGTCACCGTGGCCTTGCTGGTCTACGCGGTGGCTACGGGCGGCTCGGAGGCTGCGATCAGTCTGAACCTGATGTGGGGCTACTTCCTCTTCGTGTTCGCGATCGCCGCTGCGCTCTTCTGCGCCCTTTTCGGAATGATCCAGAACCCGGCGGGTGTCAAGGGGACCATTCTTTCGGTGTTGCTCATACTCATCGTCGTGGGCGTGTCGTACTTCTACGCTGCGGGCCATACGGTGAACATCGTCGATCTCCAGAACAACGGCTTCTTCAGCCACGGCGAGACCGTGATTACCGAAACGAGCATCCTGGTGACCTACGTCGCTTTCGCCGCCGCGTTCGTGACGGCCGTCGTGACGGAGATCTGGGGCGCATTCAAATAACCGACTGACAAATGGCTACGGATAAAAGAAAAGTACAGGAAATCAACGCCGGCTCCATGGCCGACATCGCCTTCCTGCTGCTGATTTTCTTCCTGGTCGCCACTACCATGAATACCGACACCGGTCTGGTGCGCATGCTTCCGCCCATTCCTCCCGAAGACCAAAAGCAGGAGGAGATCAAGGTCAAGGAGCGCAACCTCTTCCTGGTGCTCGTCAACGGTAGCGGTCAGATCATGGCGGGACAGCCCGGCAAGCAGGATTTCATCGACCTCCATCAGCTCAAGGACCGTGCGAAGGAGTTCGTGCTCAATCCGATGGACGATGCCGAACTGCCCGAGAAGGAGAACAAGGAGTTCGATCTTCCCGACGGCGGCAAGTGGGTCTATCCCGTAAGTCTGGGCGTGGTTTCGCTGCAAACCACCCGCGACACGGGCTATCAGGCCTATATCATGGTACAGAACGAGTTGACACGTGCGTTCAACGAGATCCGCGACGAAGTGGCCCAGCGCAAATTCGGCGACAAGTTCGCGGCTCTGCCCCAGGAACAGCGCGATGTCATCGCCAAGGCGATCCCCCTGAAGATCTCCGAGGCGGAACCGCGCAATATCAAGAAGTAAGGTTATGGCAGTAATGAAAAAGAAGGGCAACAAAGGGTTGCCCCCCATTTCGACAGCGTCGCTCCCCGACGTGATCTTCATGATCCTTTTCTTCTTCATGGTTTCGACGACCATGCGCGATCAGGAGCTGCTGGTGCGCTACAAGCTGCCCGAGGCTACCGAGGTGCAGAAGCTCGAGAAGAAATCGCTCGTCAGCTACATCCACATCGGACAGCCCTCGCTGGCCATGCAGGCCACTTTCGGTACGGCGCCGCGCATCCAGCTCAACGACTCGTACAAGACGACCAAGGACATCCTCGATTTCGTCGCCGCCGAGCGCGACAAGCTCAACGAGGCCGACCGTGCTTCGATGACCATCTGCCTCAAGGCCGACGAGATGACCAAGATGGGTATCGTGACCGACGTGAAGCAGGAGCTTCGCCGGGCCAATGCCCTGAAGATCTCCTATGCGGCTTCCAAGTCGCTGGGGTATTAGGACCGTTCGTTTCCCGACAGGCCGGTTCCCGGGAGGAACGGGCCGGACAGGACCTTTTCGATAAGCCGGGGCAGAGGCGAACTCGTTCGGACTCTGCCGGGGCGGGAAAAGGCGCGGGAAGACGAATCTTTGAAAATCGCCCTTGCCGGAAATCCGGCAGGGGCGATTTCGTTTCCGTCAGGCGGCAGTTCCGGGGACGATGATCGCATCCTCGGAAAGAGCGATTCCGGTTCCGGGGGAGTGTCTTCGGATGACGATTCGGGAGGTGCTTCCGGTTCCGGGGGAGGACGTTTCCGGGGACGATGATCTCATCCTCGGAAAGAGCGATTCCGGTTCCGGGGGAGTGTCTTCGGAAGACGATTCGGGCGGCGATTCCGTTTCCCGGGAGGGTGTCTTCGGATGACGATTCGGGAGGCGCTTCCGTTTCCCGGGGGGGGGCTTCGGAAGACGATTCGGGAGGCGTTTCCGTTTCCGGGGGGGCGGTTTTATGCCCGAGGGGCGGTTCCCGGGGGAAGACGGTTTTATGCCCGGGGGCGGGTCCCGACATCGGGGCAGGCGCTTCCGGGTGCGAGACCGATAAGCGCAGCCCTGCGAGCAGGGCGTCCGACGATGCCCGGACCGTGGCATGACGGGGGCGTTTCCGGGATATGCGCCCGATCCGGTATAATCGGGCTGACGCTTGCTTTAGCGCCCGATTTTTCGTATCTTTGACTTCGTCTTAGATACTCCCGCCCGGCAAAATGCAAGCAAGCTTGCTTTTGCCCTCGCTTATTCGTATCTTTGGCTGTGCCGAAGATACTTCGCCTCAACAAAATCCAAACAAGTTTGGTTTTGTATTCGACTTATTCGTATCTTTGGCTGCGCCGAAGATACTCCGTCTCGGCATAATCAAGCTATCGCTTGCTTCTGCTCTCGACTTTTCGTATCTTTGCCAACTGCATCCGTTTCCGCCATGCTCGAAAAACTGGCCAGACAAACCGCCGTCTACGGCATCAGCACCATCGTGGTGAGGTTCCTGAGCTATCTGCTCACGCCTTACTACACGCGTGTTTTCGGTCAGGAGACCTACGGCATCGTCACCGACGTCTATGCCCTCATCCCGCTGGCGCTGACGCTGCTGACCATGGGCATGGAGTCGAGTTATTTCCGTTTCTCGGCCAAGGCCGAAATGCTGGGACGCGGCGTCGGGGCGGCCAAACGGCGGTTGTTCGCGACCACGTGGGGCGCCACGTCGCTCGCCGCGGCGATTTTCGCCGCGATCGTCATCGCCTGCCGCGAACGGATTGCGGTGCTCATGGGCGACGCCTATGCGGCCCATCCCGAATATGTGGTCTGGGTGGCCTTGATCGTGCTTTTCGACGTGTGGGCCTGCATCCCCTTCTCGCGGTTGCGCGAGCAGGGCCGTGCGATGACGTTCGTCGGCATCAAGGCCCTCAACGTGGTGCTCAACGTGGTGCTGGCCTTCGCATTCGGCGCCGCGGGGCTCTTCGCGTCGGATTTCGGCGTGGGATGGGTCTTCGTCGCCAATCTGGCCGCCAGTGCGGTGACCTGGGCCGTGATGCTCGCGACGACCGGAGGGGTGGTGCCGCGGATCGACCCGAAGCTGCTCCGGGCGGTCTTCGCTTATTCGCTGCCGCTGCTCGTCGGCGGGCTGGCCGGCACGGCCAACGAATTCATCGACCGCCAGATGATCAAGTACCTCGTTCCGCAGGGGGCCATGGCGCAGGTGGGTGTCTACGGAGCCATCACGAAGATCGCCGTGGTGATGATGCTCTTCTATCAGATGTACCGTCTGGCCGCCGAACCCTTTTTCCTGTCGAACTTCAAAAAGTCGGAGTTCGTGGCGATGAACGCCGCGGCGCTGAAATACTACGTCATGGCCTCGATGCTCATCTTTCTGGGCATCGCCCTTTTCCGCGATCTGTTCGCCCTGATCGTCGGACGCGATTTCCGGGAGGGCATCTTCATCCTGCCCGTCGTGCTGGGCGCCAACGTCCTCACGGGCGTGTGGCTCAACCTGTCGTTCTGGTACAAACGCGAGGAACGCACCGCGCTGGCGATCGTCGTCACGGGCACGGGTCTTGCTGCGATGCTTCTGGCCGGCGGGACGCTCATCCCCCGCTGGGGATACTACGGCGCCGCATGGGCGCGGCTGGCCAGCGAGACGGCCATGGTCGGGGTGAGCTGGTGGCTCAACCGGCGCTTTTTCCCCACGCCCTACGACTGGCGCCGGATCGGAGAGTATGTCGTCGCGGCTCTGGCCGTATTTTTCGTCGCTGAAGAGGCCCGGGCTCTCGTGCCGGTTCCGGCGGCGGTCTATGCGTTCGATTTCGCCCTGCTCGCCGTCTATGCCTGGTATCTGGTCTGCCGCGAGCGGATCGACGTCGGGGCGATGATCCGCTCGGCTTTGAAACGAAACTGACATGAGAACGGAAACTCGGGATAAGATCGTCGTGCTGGCCGTGAGCTTCGGCCTTTTTCTGGGCGGCGTGGCCGCCCTCGGGATGGAGCGGGGAGGGCTGAGAACGGCCCTGCTGGCAGCATGCATGGCCGGGCTGTTCGGCATGGCCGTGCGGCAGACCCGGCGCCTGAGGAGGAGGCGCGGCCCGGGGTCGGGAGCGCAAAAATGAAACCGACATGCGATTCGCCGAGATCATAGGACAGGACGATCTGAAACGGCATCTGGCGGAGACCGCCGATGCCGGACGCATCAGCCATGCCCAGCTCTTCACGGGGGAGGCCGGAGCCGGAGCGCTGGCCGTGGCCGTGGCCTACGTGCAGTATCTGTGCTGCCGCCATCGCCATGACGGCGATTCGTGCGGCGAATGTCCCGACTGCCGGCAGATCGCCCAGCTGGCCCATCCCGACCTGCATCTGGTCTTTCCGGTGAACCGGCAGGGCAAGAAGTCGGGCGAGGCGATGCTCAGCGATGAGTTCCTGCCGCAGTTCCGTGCGCTTTTCGCCGAACGCAGGGGGTATGTCTCCCCCCGCGAGTGGTACGACCGGCTCGATCTGGGCAAGACGCTCAAGGGGATGATCACGGCCCGCGAAGCCGACCGGATCATCCATAAGCTCTCCTACAAGAGTTTCGAATCCGACTACAAGACGATGCTCGTCTGGCTGCCCGAGACGATGAACGAGGAGGCGGCCAACAAGATTCTCAAGATTCTGGAGGAGCCGTGGGAGCGGACGCTCTTCATCCTGGTGAGCGAACGTCCGGACCGGCTGCTGCCGACGATTCTTTCGCGCACGCAGGAGGTCGCCGTGCCGCACATCGCCCCCGAGGTGCTGGAGGGTGTGGCCCGCGCAGAGGGTGTCGCCGATCCGTTGCAGGCCCGCAACATGGCCCGGTTGGCCGGCGGCAGCCTCACGGCGCTGCAACAGCTCATTGCGGGGGTGGACGATGCCGCGCGGCGCGACGATTTCGAGCTGTTCCGCTCGCTCATGCGGTTGAGTTACAACGACCGACACCTCGAACTCATCGCCTGGGCCGAGGATGCGGCGCAGCTCTCCCGCGAGCAGCAGCGCGCCTTTCTGGCGGATGCCGCGCGGCTTCTGCGCGAGAGCTACATGCTCCATGCGGGCATCCCTCAGGTCAGCTACCTCTGGGGCGAGGAGCTGGCCTTCTGCACGAAATTCGCCCCCTTCGTCGGATCGCGCAACATCGAGCCGCTCATCGAACAGATCGAGAGCGCCTCGGCACAGCTGGCGCAGAACGGCAATCCGACGATCGTATTCACCCATTTCGCTCTGGCCGTGAGCAAGATGATCAGGCATTTGTAACGATATGGCACGTGTGGTACTTTTGACAGGCGGCAATACGGGGGAGGTGAAACGCACCCTTCAGGCGGCGCAGCAGCTGATCAACGCCCGCATCGGGGCCGTCCTGCGCTGCTCGCACCGCTACGAGAGCGAACCCTGGGGTTTCGAGGCCGGCGGACGTTTCTCGAACCAGGCGCTGGAGGTCTCGACCGACCTCGCACCGCTGGAGGTGCTCGACGCCGTGCAGACCATCGAGGAGGAGCTGGGGCGCAACCGGGCGGCCGAGGCTGTGGAGAAAGCCAGCACGGGGGCCCGCTACGTGCCGCGTCCGATCGACATCGACATCCTTTTCTACGACGACGAGGTGATCGACGACGAGCGTCTGCGGGTGCCCCACCCGCTTTTGGCCGAGCGCGAATTCGCTCTGGTGCCCCTCTGCGAGATCATGCGCACGCGCCGTCACCCCCTCACGGGCCTCACCGTGGGCCAGATGCTCGATGCCCTGCGGGGCGAACACCCGAAATCCGACCGATTGTGAAGAGAATACGAATCATATCCTTCGTGGCGGCGCTGGCGCTGACCGGCTGTTTCAAGGAGGTCTCCTACCGGACGACCTACGTCCTGAAACCCTTGCAGCAGCAGACCCAGGATGACCGCAACCCTTCGGTGATCGCCGGAGCGACGGCCTTCGCCTACGATGCCGACACGACGGCCTGGCGCGTGGCGTCGTACGACGATGCGCTGGCGGGGATCATCACCTCGAAAGAGGACCCCTCGCAGAGGCGGACCGAACCCATCGCCGTGTCGCAACCCTACGTTTACGAGGGTTCGGAGGGGTGGCTGCAGATGCCGCTGGACCGCGAGTGGCAGATGGTGGCGGTCGTCGATCCCGTCAACCGGCTCTATGCCTACACGCAGCAGCAGCTGGCGCAGAATCTGGGCACGACCTACGTCTCGGCGGTCTTCCAGCCGTGGAAGAGCGGGTTTTCCTACAAGAACGGCAACTGGTCGATCTACAACGACTTCTATCGTCCGCCCGTCTTTCTCGAGTGTTTCGTCGAGGCCCGGGCGCAGCAGACCGAAGGGGGCGAGGAGACGCCGCTCGCGGGTACCGACCATCTGAAGGCCTACGCCTATGCCGTCGACACGACCGAGTGGCGCATCGCCTCCTACGACGATGCCTATGCCGGCAGGATCACCTCCAAAACCTCGACGCAGACCCGCACCAAACCCGATTTCATGGCCTATCCCGCGGAGGACTCCGACCTGAGCGTCATGGAGGTGAGCTCCCCGGTGCTCATGGTCGTGGTGGTCGACCGCGTGCACCGGCTCTACGCCTATTCGCGGCAGGATGTCGATCTGGAGGGGTCGCCCGCGACCTTCTCCGTGCTCTTCCGCCCGTGGCTCGAAACGTGGATCGCCGTGGAGGAGCCTTGGCGGATCGTCGACGAGACGCGCGACCCCGATAACCGAACGCAAACCGAAGAGTGACGATGAACTCAGTTCCACGATCCGTTTCCGGCCTGCTGCGCACCACCGCGGCGCTGCTCTTCGCCTCGGCGCTGCTGAGCCGCTGCGCCAGCATGATGACCCCTACGGGCGGTCCGCGCGACACGCTGCCTCCGGTCATCGTGCGCATGACGCCCGATAACTTCCAGACCGACCGTCCGCTGACGGGCCACGGGAAAATCTACATCGAGTTCAACGAGTTCGTGCAGCTCAAGGACCAGCAGAAGGAGTTCTTCACCTCGCCGCAGATGAAGAAGAAACCCACGCTGACGCTGCGCGGCCGCGGCGTGGTGATCCAGCTGCGCGACACGCTGCAGCCCAACACGACCTATGCGCTCAACTTCGGCAGCGCCCTGCGCGACAACAACGAGGGCAATCCGCTCAACTCGATGCGCTACGTCTTCTCGACCGGACCGGAGATCGACTCGATGATCCTCTCGGGATATACGGCCGATGCCTACAAGGCCGATTCGGTGTCGAAATCCTTCATCTGGTTCTTCCCGGCCGATTCGGTGGAGGATGTGGCCGAATACGACTCGACGATCTTCAAGTACAAGCCTGCGGCCATAGCCCGGGCCGAGAACAACGGCATCTTCATCGCCCAGAATCTCAAGCCCATACCCTACCGGGTCTATGCCGTGCAGGACAAGAACGACAACCAGATGTACGAGCCCGGCAGCGACCAGGTGGGCTTCCTCGACGGTACGTGGAATCCGGCCGAGCTGCCCGACTTCGCCATCTGGTACGATTCGCTGCGCCGCTACGTCTCGGCCGAGCCGCAGCTCTACCTGCGCATGTTCACCGACCGCATGTTCCGCCGCCAGATCCTCTCGCAGAGCGAACGCCCCCTGCAGCACAAGGCCATGCTCTATTTCGGGGCGGCCCGCCCGCGGATCGAGCGCATCCGTTTCGACAGCATTCCCGACGACGGCTTCATCGTCGACCCCCAGACCGCGGGACGCGATACGCTGGCCCTGTGGTTCACCGTGCCGTCAGCCTCGCTGCCCGACACGATCCGGGGCGAGATCACCTATTTCAAGCACGATTCGCTGAACACGCTCCAGGAGGTGACCGAGCCGCTCAAGCTGGCGTGGCGGAAGATCGAGACCAAGGAGGAGGAGCGCGAACGCGAACGGCTCGAACGCGAGCGCCGCAAGGCCGAGGAGGCCGGCGAGGAGTGGGTCGAGCCCAAGAAGCCCAATCCGTTCGCCTTCAAGATGCCCACCTCGGGCGAGATCAATCCCGAGAACCATCTGACCGTCGATTTCGACTACCCGCTTGCCCGACTCGATTCGGCGGCGGTGCTGCTGACCCTGACCCGGCCCGACCAGACGGTCGAGGACGTGCCCGTGCATTTCGAGCGCGACACGGCCCAGCTGCGGCGCTGGTACGTGCGCGCCCCCTGGAAGAACGAAGGCCAGTATACGCTGACCCTGCCCGAAGGGGCGATCGAGGACATCGCCGGGTTCCGCAACGACTCGATCGTGGGCAAATACTCGGTCGCCGACCCCGAGAAGTATGCCGTGGTGAAGATCCGCGTCAAGGGGCGCGACGACACGCATTACATCATCCAGCTGCTCGACGGCAACAATGCCCTCAAGCAGGAGCGGCGCGACGTGGTGCCGGGCGAGGTGCAGTTCAACTACGTTCCGGCCGGAGAGATCAAGTTCCGCATCATCGAGGACCGCAACGGCAACGGCAAGTGGGACACGGGCGACGTGGTGCTGCGCCGCCAGCCCGAACGGGCGGAGATGTTCGCCGACGAACGGGGCGGGGACACCTTCGCCACCAAGGCCAACTGGGAGATCGAGATCGACATGGACATGAACCGAATCTTCGCGCCGATGACCATGCAGGCCCTCACGCGGCTGCTCGACGACCGCGAGGCCCAGCGCCTGCAGCGCGAAGCCGAGAAGCGGGCCAAGGAGGGCCCCAAGAAGCAGGAGCGCGACCGCGACGAACAGAACCGCGTGAACAACAGCATGAACGCCACGGGCAACATGTTCAACACTTTCAGATAGCCATGAACTTACGACGCATCTTATACGGCATGCTCCTCGTGCTCTCCTGCGTGTCGACCCGGAATGCCGCGGCGCAGCACACGCTCGGTGTCATCGCCGGCTACGGCATGGCCAACGGCCGGCTGGAACCCCGGCAGGAGATGCGGGCGCGGTGGGGCATGTACGGCGGCGGCCTGACCTGGCGCTACTACGGACAGCAGCGGTTCGTAGGCGGCTTCGGCGTCGATCTGGAGTTCATCCAGCAGGGCTTCTCGTTCGCGCCCAACGCTTCGCAGGTCGACGACAAGAGCGAGTACCTCTACTATACGCGCAAGATCAATTCGGCGGTGCTCCCGGTGGTGTGGCAGCCCCATGTCTACTTGCTGCGCAACCACGTGCGGGTCTACCTCGAGGCCGCCGCGACCTTTTTCTACAACTTCTCGTCGACCTACGAGAACGAGGTGGCGCGCGAGCGCGGCCAGACGCCCTGGCGGGGCGACTATTCGTTCAGCGTGCCGCGCGACAACCGCTGGGGCTACGGGCTGGCGGGCGGCGGCGGCGTGGCGGTGCTTCTGGGCCGCTTCGAGCTGAACATGCGCGTGCGCTACTACTTCGGCTATTCGGACATCGTGCGCAACCGCAACCGCTATGCCGGCAACACCACGGACGGCCCGGAGAACCCGTTCTGGGCCACGCCCCTGCGCTCGCCGCTGGACAATCTGATGATCGGCGTCGGCCTGAACTACCGCTTCAACAAGGAGGGTTTCGCTACGTGGAAACCCCGCGTCAAACGCGAGAAAAACCGCGAAGTGTTCAAATACGGATTGTAAGACAAAAAGATATGGAAAACACCCGTCAACAGAAAATCGCCAAACAGATCCAGAAGGACGTGGCGGAGATCTTCCAGAAGGAGGGCGCCGCGATCGTCAGCGGATCGCTCGTCACGGTCACGGCCGTGCGCGTTTCGCCCGACTTCGGCTACGCGAAGATCTACGTGAGCGTCTTCCCGTTCGAAAACGCTCCGCGGGTGATGGAGGAGCTGGAGCGCAACAACTGGTTCGTGCGCCGCGCCCTGGGCAGCCGCATCCGCAATCAGCTGAAAAACGTGCCCGAAATCCAGTTTTTCGTCGACGACTCGCTCGAATACATCGAGCACATCGACGAGGCGCTCAAACGGTAGTCCGGCCCGGAGAATCCGACGATCATGCTGCCGCATCTCTTTGCCCGCCGCTATCTCTTTTCCGCTCAGTCCAGGTCGGTCGTCAACCTGATCTCGGGGCTGAGCGTGGCGGCCGTGGCGATGCCCGTGGCGGCGATGATTATCCTGTTGTCGGTCTTCAACGGGTTCGAATCGCTCGTGCGGGCCAACTGTTCGGCTTTCGATGCCGACCTGACGATCTCGCCCCGGGAGGGGCAGAGTTTCGACGCCGGGGCGATCGACACGGCCGCCCTGCGGCGGCTCCCCGGCGTGGCGGCTCACTCCCTGGTGCTGGAGCAGAGCGCCTTGCTGGAACATGCCGGCCACCGGACCACCGCCACCGTGCGGGGCGTCGACGACGGGTACGGCGACGTGCTGCCGCTCGGCGATGCCGTCACGGCGGGCAGCGGCGAGGTGCGCATCGGCGATCTGGAGCGGCTCGTCGTCGGTCAGGCGATGGCCCATACGCTCGGCATACGCTCGCTGGCCGACGCCGACATCCGGATCTATGCGGTGCGGCCGGGGTCGTTCTCTTCGCTGCTGCCGACGGACGGGTTCGCACGCCTCACGGTGCCCGTGGGCGGTGCCTTCACGGTCGACATGGAGAGCGAAAGCACCTATGTCCTCTCGTCGCTGAGGCTCGCGCAGCGGCTCTTCTCCCGTCCCGGGGCGGCTTCGGCGCTGCTTGTGAGGCTCGAACCGGGGGCCGATGCCGCGGCGGTGCGGCAGGCGGTCGGGCGGATCGCCGGCGAAGAGTTCCTCGTGCGGACGCGCAACGAGCTGCGCGCGTCGTTCTACCGGATCATGACCTACGAGAAGTGGGGCATCTTCTTCATCGCCTTTCTGGTGCTGGCCGTCGCCTCGTTCTCGGTGGTGGGGGCGCTGACGATGCTCGTCGTCGAGAAGCGGGACGACATCGCCACGCTGCGTGCCCTGGGTGCCGACCGGCGTCTGGTGCGGGCTGTTTTCCGGTGCGAGGGGTGGCTCATCTGCCTGCTGGGCGGTGCGGCCGGTCTGGCGGCGGGGATGGGTGTCAGCCTGGTGCAGCAGCACTTCGGAGTGATCGAAATTCCGGCCGAGACCTTTCTGACCAAGAGTTATCCCGTGGAGTTCCGGGGCGCCGACCTGCTGGCCGTCGCCGGAGCTTTCGCGCTGGTCGCTTCGGTGCTGACGGAGCTGACCGTGCGCAGTACGATAAAAAAGAGTTTCCGATGACCCGATCCCTTTCCCGCGCCCTCCTTGCCGCCGCCCTTCTGCTTTCGGCGGCATGCGCCCGCCACAAGATCATCCCCGACGATCGGCTGGCGATGATTTTCCACGATGCCTTTCTGGCCAATGCCTATGTCGGCAACCGGAACATACGTCTCGATTCGCTGAACCTCTACGAACCGATCTTCGCCTCCTACGGCTACACGACCGAGGATGTGCAGTACACCATCGGCAACTTCTCCAAGCGCAAGAGCGCGCGGCTGGGCGATGTGGTCGAACGGGCGATCGCACGGCTCGAGGAGGAGGGCAAATACTACGATCTGGAGGTGGCCGTGCTCGATACGATCGACCATGTGGCCGTGCGGACTTTCACCCGGACGGAGCATGCCGATTCGCTCATCCGCGTGGAGAAGCTGGCCGATACGGTCCGGCTGCACTTCGTTTTCGACGTGGAGCCCGGCGAATACGAGGTCGGATTCAGATACCTCGTCGATTCGCTCGACCGCAACGAAAAGGGGCTCCGCAGCAAGATGTGGCTCGAACGCCGGAACGGAACGCGGGCCCTCTTCCAGTCGCTCCCCCTGCGGCGGGGCCGGGAGGAGACGCTTTCGCGCCGTTTCGTGACCGACACCACCCACCTCAGGCTGCATGTCGCCCTGCTGGATTTTCCGGCGCCGCCGCGCCGTCCGTCGGTCGCTTTCACCGACTTCAGCGTAGTGTACAGACCCCAGGCCCGGGCGGCCGTCGAGCGGCTTTATGAAAAGCAGCTCGGAATCCGTATTTTCGCCGACGACTTCTTCGGTGCGCTGAGGCGGCAGGCCGATACGACGGCATGCGTCGGCGGCATGCGGGCCGACAGCCTCTCCGATCGTGAGAAAGATAGCCTCTAATCTGCTCTGGACACCGCAGGGGATCGTCCGCCGTCCGCTTGTGACCTTCGACGCGGAGGGACGGGTCCGCTCGGTCGAAGTGTGCGACGCGCCCGACCGGGAGCCGTTCACCGAATTTTTCGCGGGTTTGATGGTGACGGGATTCCCGGCCGCCTACCGCGAGGCGTTCGACCGTCTGCGGGCCTGCGCCGATGAGCCGCTCACCGAAGCGCTCGCCCGGATCGCCGGGTGCGAAGAGGGGGTCGCGGTCGTCATTTCGGGTCTCGACTATGCGTCGATGCGGCTCACGGAGCGGTCGTCGGTCGCAAGGATCGCGTAGAGCGGCCCGGCGGCGGAAACGCGGCGTCGGGCGGAGCGGTATCGGACGGAAAGGTCCGGGCGATGCGGGTTTCGGTTTCCGGCGGCCCGGAGACATGGAGGGCATCGGAGGCGGGGAAGGCGTGGAGACGGAGCGCGGCCGATCACTCCTTGCCGGCGTTGATCGTCCAGCGGCCGCTGGAGAGCGGGAGGTGCTCCTCGAGCGTGCGGCGCAGGTGCGTGCGGTCGAGGTGGGTGTAGATTTCGGTGGTCGCGATGTTTTCGTGCCCCAGCATGTCCTGCACCTGACGGATGCCGGCACCGCCCTCGAGCAGGTGCGTGGCGAACGAATGGCGCAGCGTGTGGGGGCTGATCCGTTTCCCGATGCCGGCTCTTGCGGCCGCCTGCCGCAGGATGTGGAAGACCATCACCCGCGAGAGCGGTTCGCTGCGGTTGTTCAGGAAGAGCGTGTCGCAGCTGCGCGCTTTCGCGCCCAGCTCGCGGCGGTCGTCGAGCCAGCGGTAGATGCGTTCGCGGGCCGCGGCGCTTACGGGAACCATGCGCTGCCGGTCGCCCTTGCCCGTCACGCGCACGTACCCTTCGCCGAAAAACAGATCGTTGATCCGCAGCGACGTCAGCTCCGAAACCCGGAGCCCGCAGGAGTAGAGCAGTTCGATCATGGCGGCGTCGCGGCGCCCCTTGGGGGTCGAGGTGTCCACCGCGGCGATGATGCGGTCGATCTCCCCGAGGGTCAGGATGTCGGGCAGGTGCCGTCCGAAGCGGGGCGTCTCGATGAATTCGGCGGGGGAGGTCTCGATGCGGTCCTCGATCATGAGAAATCCGAAAAAGCTGCGGATGCCGCTCAACGCGCGGGCCTGCGTGGCTTTCTCCATGCCGAGGTCGTAGAGCCGGGCCAGGTAGCGCTCGATCATTTCGCGTCCGACCTTGCGCGGCTCGACGTCCCACATGCGCAGGATGAAGTGGGCGAACTGTCTCAGGTCGTGCATGTACGCTTCGACGGTGTTCTCCGAGAGCCGTTTTTCCAGCTGGATGTAGGTGCGGTAGCGGCGGCCCGCATCGGCCCACTTTTTCGTATTTTCCGCCATCCGGAGGTGTGCGTTTCGGGTTTTATCGTTAACTTTGTCCGAAGCGAAGTTACGAAAATTTACTGGGAAATGGATTACGTTGCGCTCAATATTCCGGTCGCCGATGACGAGCAGGCCGACATTCTGACCGCCTTTCTGGCCGATTATCCGTTCGAGAGCTTCGAGACGGCCGACGGCCTGCTCAAGGCCTACATCCTGCGTGAACGGCTGGCCGACTGCAAGCCGCAGGTCGATGCGCTGCTGGCCGGACGGGGTGCGGAGGGCCGTTACATCGACATCGAGACGCAGAACTGGAATGCGTTGTGGGAACGCAATTTTCCCTCGACCGACGTCGAGGGGCGGCTGCGCATCCGCGCACCCTTCCATCCTGCGGCGCCCGAGGGCGAAATGGAGGCGGTCATCATGCCCCGCATGTCGTTCGGAACCGGGCATCACGCCACCACCTGGCTCATGGCCCGCGCGGTGCTCGATCTGGGCGTGGCCGGGAAACGCGGGCTGGACATGGGCAGCGGCACGGGGGTGCTGGCCATCGTGGCGGCCAAGTGCGGCGCCGCGCATGTCGACGCCGTGGACATCGACGACTGGGCCGACGCCAACTGCCGCGAAAACATCGTCCTGAACGGCGTGGCCGACCGCATCGAGCCGATGCTGGGCGACGTGAGCCGCATCGCGGGGCGCCGTTACGACTTCATTCTGGCCAACATCAACCGTAACATCCTTACGGCCGACATGCCCCGCTATGCCGCGGCGCTCGGCGAAGGCGGCGATCTGGTCATGAGCGGCTTCCTCGAAGCCGATGTCGCGGCCGTCGTCGCGGTGGGCCGGGCCGAAGGGCTCTCGTTCGTGGAGAGCGGCGCGCGCGAGGGGTGGCACTCGGTGCATCTGCGCAAATGAAGAGTTACAAGGGGCGCGGCGTGGTGCTCCACACGATCAAGTACGGCGATTCGTCGATGGTCGCCTATGTGCTGACCGATGTGGGCGGCCGCCGCAGCTACATGGTTCAGGGCGTGCGCAGCCGCAGCGGACGGGGGTCGAAGCTGGCGCTCTTCCAGCCGATGTTTCCCGTGGAGTTCGAGGGGCTGGAGTCGCCCCGGCAGCAGATGCACCGCTTCCGGGAGGTGCGGGCGGGGTTCGTTTTGCAGAGCCTGCCGTTCGACGTGCGCAAATCGACCGTGGCGCTCTTCATGGCCGAAGTCATTTACCGGCTCGTGCGCGAGAGCGAGCCCAACGAGGCGCTGTTCGACTTCGTGTGGGGGTCGGTGGCGGCGCTCGATGCGATGGGCGACGGCGTGGCCAACTTCCACCTCTGGTTCCTGGCGCATCTGAGCCGGTTTCTGGGATTCAGCCCCGGCAACGGCTACATGCCGGGCGCCTGGTTCGACATCCGCGAGGGGCTCTACACCCCGGCGCTTCCGCCGCACACCGAGGTGATGAGCCGCGAGTGCGCCCGCACGCTGCGCGACCTCTTGGAGTGCGACGTGACGCTGCTCGCCGAAATCGGCCTCAACCGCACGCAGCGGGTCGAGTTCCTCAACGCCATGCTGGTCTATTTCGGCTATCACCTCGACGCCCTCAGCGCCGTGCAGTCGGTGCGGATCCTGCGCGAAGTGTTCTGAACGGGGCCGGGGTCCGAAAAAAATGTCCCCGCCGGAATCCATCCGGCGGGGCGTTGCATTGCATGGGGCCGCTCCCGCGGCCGGGGTCACTCCTCGATGAAGTCGACGTTGACCTGGCGCTGGAACGACTCCTGCAGCGAGATGGTCGTCTCGGTGGTCGTCACGCCCTGCAACCGCAGGATGCCGTTGAAGAGCGTGCGCATGAGGTGTTCGTTGTCCACGCAATAGAGTTTCACGAGGATGTTGCCCTTGCCCGTAACGAAGTGGCACTCGACGATTTCGGGCACCTTCTTCAGCTGGTCGACCATGGGCTGGAGCAGCTGGGGGTCCTTGAGGGTGATGGTGATGAAGGCGCAGACGTCGAAGCCCATCATCTTGGGGTTGACCAGCAGCCGGCTGCCCAGAATGACGCCCGCCTCGTCGAGCTTGCGGATGCGCTGGTGGATGGCGGCTCCCGAAATGCCGCATTCGCGCGCGATTTCCAGGAAGGGCATGCGGGCGTTTTTGATCAGGTATTTGAGGATTTTGCGGTCGATCGCGTCCAAAGTCGTTTTTGCCATGGGTGAAGGGGTGTTATTGAATGACGTTGAGTTCTTTGCCTACCTTGACGAAGGCTTCGACGCAGCGGTCGAGCTGCTCCGCGGTGTGGCCGGCCGACACCTGAACGCGGATGCGGGCCTGCCCCTTGGGCACCACGGGGTAGTAGAATCCCGTGACGAAGACCCCCTCGTCCTGCAAACGGGCCGCGAAATCCTGCGAGAGCTTGGCGTCGTAGAGCATCACGGCGCAGATGGCCGACTGCGTGGGCTTGATGTCGAAACCGGCGGCCATCATCCGCGTGCGGAAGTGCTCGACGTTGGCCACCAGACGGTCGTGGAGTTCGTCGCTTTCGGCGAGCATGCGGAACGTCTCGATGCCGGCGCCCACCACGGCGGGAGGCAGCGAGTTGGAGAAGAGGTAGGGGCGCGAACGCTGGCGCAGCATCTCGATGATCTCGCGGCGGCCCGTCGTGAAGCCGCCCACGGCGCCGCCGAAAGCCTTGCCCAGCGTGCCGGTGAGGATGTCGACCTGACCGCGCAGGTTGTAAAGTTCGGTAATGCCGCGGCCTGTGCGGCCCAGCACGCCCGCCGAATGGCACTCGTCGACCATCACCAGAGCGTCGTATTTCTCGGCCAGGGCGCAGATCTTGTCGAGCGGGGCGGCGTTGCCGTCCATCGAGAAGACGCCGTCGGTGCAGACGATGCGGAAACGCTGGGCCTGCGCCTTCTTGAGGCACTCCTCCAGCTCGGCCATGTCGGCATTGGCGTAGCGGTAGCGCACGGCCTTGCAGAGACGCACGCCGTCGATGATCGACGCGTGGTTCAGCGCATCCGAAATGATGGCGTCCTCCTCGGTGAGGAGCGGTTCGAAAACCCCGCCGTTGGCGTCGAAGCAGGCGGCGTAGAGAATCGTGTCTTCGGTGCCGAAATAGTCCGAAACGGCCTTTTCGAGCTCCTTGTGGAGGTCCTGGCAGCCGCAGATGAAACGCACCGACGACATGCCGTAGCCGCGGGCGTCCATCGCCCGCTTGGCCGCTTCGATCAGCCGGGGGTTGTCCGAGAGGCCGAGATAGTTGTTGGCGCAGAAATTCAGCACCTTGCGGCCTCCCACTTCGATTTCGGCCCGTTGGGGCGAGGCGATGATCCGCTCGGTCTTATAAAGTCCTGCGGCCCGGATGGCGTCCAGTTCGCGCTGGAGGTGCTCCTTGATTTTTCCGTACATGGCGATCGGTGGTTAAGGGTGAGAACATGGATTTCGGCCCCCGTTGCGGCTCCGCGCCGGATGCGGCGGAGGTCCGTCGCAGTCCGTCCGGTCGCAACGGTGTCGATCTGTTAGCAAATATACGACTATATTTCGGAATTCGTAGGCGTCGGGCCGATTTTTTGATCGGTTCGTCGTCGTTTTCGGCGGGGGCGTGCGAAAAAAACGTTTCGTGACGGCGCATTGTCCGAAAATCGTTATCTTTGTGGCTCAAACAAATGGATGCAACCATGAAAAAATCGTGTGTTCTGGTCAGCGGCGGTGCCGGGTATATCGGTTCGCATACGGCCGTGGAGCTGATCGAAGCGGGCTACGGCGTGGTGATCGCCGACAATCTGTCGAACAGCGACATGAGCGCCGTGGAGGGCGTCCGCCGCATTACGGGAGCCGAAATTCCGTTCGTCGAGGCCGACTGCCGCGACCGGGAGGCGCTCCGACGGGTTTTCGAACGGTACGAGTTCGATTCGGTGATCCACTTCGCCGCGTCGAAAGCCGTGGGCGAGTCGGTCGCGAAGCCGCTCGAATACTACGGCAACAACCTCACCTCGCTGATGAACGTCCTCTCGCTCATGCGCGAATACGGCCGCGGCAACATCGTCTTCTCGTCGTCGTGCACCGTCTACGGCGAACCCGACAAGCAGCCCGTCACGGAGCTCACGCCCCGCAAGCCCGCCACCTCGCCCTACGGCAACACGAAGCAGATGTGCGAGGACATCCTGCGCGACTCGGTGGCCGCCTACGACGGTCTGAAAGGCATCGCCCTGCGCTATTTCAACCCCATCGGCGCCCATCCGTCGGCCCTCATCGGCGAGCTGCCGCGCGGCGTGCCCCAGAATCTGGTGCCCTACATCACGCAGACGGCCGCCGGCATCCGCGAGTGTCTGTCGGTCTTCGGCGACGACTACCCCACGCCCGACGGTTCGTGCATCCGCGACTACATCGACGTCGTGGATCTGGCCAAGGCCCATGTGGCGGCCATCCGCCGCATGATCGAAGGGCGGGGAAAGGCGCGCTACGAAGTCTTCAACGTCGGCACGGGCCGCGGCGTTTCGGTGCTCGAACTCCTCGACCGCTTCCAGAAGGTCAACGGCGTGAAGCTCAACTACCGCATCGCACCCCGGCGCGCGGGCGACATCGTCGCCATCTGGGCCGATCCGACGCTGGCCAACCGGGAGCTGGGCTGGAAGGCGGAACGTACGCTCGACGAGACGCTCGCTTCGGCGTGGGCCTGGGAAAAACACCTGCGGAAAACCGAATAAATCCCTCGGGGATTTTGATTTCCGGAATCCGCATGCTATCTTTGCGACCGAAAACAGGCGGAATTGGGACGAGCTCTCCGGGAGTGCGTTGAGAACCGCCGAAGGCAATAACAACCAAATCACAAAAAACATGAAAACCATTTCCGTAAAGGCCGTCAAGCGCGAAGACTTCGGCAAGAAGGCAGCCAAGGCCGTACGCCGCGGGGGCATGGTTCCCTGCATCCTGTGCGGTAACGGCGAGACGGTTTCGTTCTCGGTGGACCCCCGCGAGATCAAACCGCTGATCTACACCCCCAACTCCTACATCGTGGAGTTCGACATGGACGGCAAGACCGAGAAGGCCGTGCTGCGCGAGGCTCAGTTCCATCCCGTCCGCGAGGAGATTCTGCATCTGGATTTCTACCGCATCGCCGACGGCAAACCCGTGTCGATCGCCATTCCGGTGCGTCTGACCGGCAACGCCGAGGGTGTGAAGGTCGGCGGCAAGCTGACGCTTTCGGCCCGCAAGCTGACGGTGAGCGCCCTGGTGGAGAACCTGCCCGACGAGATCGTCGTGGACGTGACGCCGCTGGGCGTGGGCAAGACGATCTTCGTGGGCGACCTGAAGTTCGAGAACCTCAAGTTCGTGACGCCCGCCACGACGGCCGTCTGCGCCGTGCGCGTGACGCGTGCTTCGCGCGGTGCCGCCGACGCGTCGAAATAATCATTGCGCCGCGGCATGAAATACCTTGTCGTTGGACTGGGAAATATCGGCGCGGAGTACGCCGAAACCCGGCACAACATCGGTTTCAAAGTGTTGGACGCCCTTGCCGGGGCGTCCAACGCCGTTTTTACCACGGCCCGCTACGGCGATGTGGCCGAAATGAAGCACAAGGGCCGCACGCTCGTGCTTCTGAAGCCGTCGACCTACATGAACCTCTCGGGGAAGGCCGTGCGCTACTGGCTCGATGCCGAGAGGATTCCGCTGGAGAATCTGCTGGTCGTTTCGGACGACATCGCCCTGCCGTTCGGCACGCTGCGCATGCGGCAGAAAGGGAGCGCCGGAGGGCATAACGGCCTGAAGAACATCGCCGAGCTGCTGGGCACCGAGGAGTTCGCCCGAATCCGTTTCGGCGTGGGCGGCGACTTCCCGCGCGGCCATCAGGTCGACTACGTGCTGGGCGAGTGGACCGGCGAGGAGCGCGAGGCGCTGCCCGAACGGCTCAAGGTCTTCGGTGACGCCGTCAAGTCGTTCGCAGCTGTCGGTGCGGCGCTGACGATGAATACGTTCAACAAGAAATAGGCAGCCCGGCCGGCAGCCGGTTCCGGTGTGTCGGGAGGCTTTCCCGCTAAAAGGAGAAAGACGATGGACCTGAAGGATTTCATGACGCCGCCCGACCATGTGGGCTTTCTGGCCAAGCGGTTGTACGGGGCCGGCGGAACGATCGGCGATGTGGCGGTCGCCCGGCTGGAACCGGACGGAGGCGGTCCCCTAACGGCGCACACGCATCCGCACGATCATCTTTTCGTCGTCGTGCAGGGCGAAGTGCGGATCGTGCTCGGCGGCGAGGAGCGGCGGCTCGGGGAGAACGAGGCGTTGCTGGTGCGGGGCTGCGTGCCCCATGCCGTATGGAACCGGACCCGGGAGACGGCCGTGATGATCGGCATCACGGTACATGGGGCCCGTTAGGCGTATTGCGGGGGAGATCACTCCTCCCCGTCGTAAAAAATACCGTCCATCAGCTCGTCCAGGTCGCGGCGCTCCTTCTTGGTGGGGCGTCCCGTGCCCCGGTCGCGGAAGACGAAGACGGTCTCGTGCGGCACGTTGAGCTTGTCGAGTTCCTCCTGCGGCGTGGTGTTGAGGCAGTAATCGGGTACGTTTTTGGCGGGCTGGCGGCTCGACACCAGGTCGAGGACCTTGTAGGAATAGGTCACCTGCTGGCGCCGCACCTCGATGCGGTCGCCGATCTTCACCTCGCGCGAAGGCTTGGCGTAGGCGCCGTCGACCGTGACCTTGTTGTTGCGGATGGCATCGGCCGCATCGCTGCGGGTCTTGAAGATCCGCACGGCCCAAAGATATTTGTCCAAACGAACGGGTTCCATAACGATTTCATTTGTTTCGGCCCGGTTATTTTTCAATTCCCATACAGCGTCTCGCCTTTGGGCGTGTCGTGCGACTGTTCGTCGTTCTGGCGGCTGACGGAGAGGATCATGCCCAGGGCGATGGCCGTGAAGAGCACCGACGACCCGCCCCGCGAAATGAGCGGAAGGGTCTGTCCCGTTTCGGGGAAGAGGTTGAGGGTGACCATGATGTGTAGCAGCGCCTGGCACGTGATGAGCAACGCCAGACCCAGCGTCAGCAGCCCCGGGAAGGCCGTGCCGCAGCGGCGGAAGATTTCGATGGCCCGGAAGAAAATCCACAGATAGAGCATCAGCAGCACGACGGCCAGCGGCAGTCCGTACTCCTCGACGAAGAAGGCGTAGGCGTAGTCGCTTTCGGGGTGGATCATCTCCACGCGCATGGCGCTCTGTCCGGCACCCTTGCCCAGAATGCCGCCGTTGTGGATGGCGATCATCGAGCGTTCGGTGTCCGTGAGGCGGTCGATGGGTTTTTCGGTCTGCGGGCGGGTCCAGAGATGAATCCACGTCGAGAGACGGCCCTCGGCGGTCTCGCTGCGGCCCAGGTTGAGCATCATGGCGCAGATGCCGGCCAGCAAGGCCAGTCCCAGCAGCTTGAGCAACTCGCGCAGCCGCACCCGGCCGATGAGCATCATCACCCACGAAGCGGCGAAGACCAGCAGAGCCGACGAGAAGTGGGCGGGAAAGATCACCACGCACGACAGGATGACGGGCATGACGATGGGCCAGGTGCCCTCGCGCCAGATGCGCCGCTGTACGGGCGACGAGCGCCAGGTCCAGAACCTGAGCGACGGGACGATGCGCAGCCGGTCGATCTTCGACTGCCGCGAGGCCAGCTGCTGGGCCAGAAAGAGCACCGTGGCGACCTTCAGGGCTTCGGAGGGCTGGAACTGGAGGGGTCCGAGGGGAATCCAGCGGGCGGCGCCGTTGGTCCGGGCGCCGATGAAGTAGACGGCGACGGTCAGCAGCACCGAGCCGAAATAGATCAGGCGCGCCAGCTTGTTGTAGATGCGGCAGTTGATCTTCTGCACGACGAGCATGAGGAACAGACTGCCCGAGAGGATCATCAGCTGCTGGCGCAGGAAATGCGAGGTCGTGCGGGCCGTGTGGGCGTCGTAGGCCATTTTGGCCGTCGACGAGTAGACCACCAGCACCGAAATCACGGCCAGCGCGGCGATGATGATCCACAGGACGCGGTCGCCCGAGAAGATTTTGAACGGCGGTCGTTCGCGGGGGTCGGCGGATGCGGAGGGTGTCATTTCGGCGGGCGGTTTGTTCGTGCGTTTCGTCGCACGAAACTAATCATTTTTTTCGGTTCGGCATGCAGGGAACGGATGAAAAATCGGAGAGGCCGGAGTCGAAAATAGCAAAAAAAGGCTATATTTGTTTGTCGTGAATGAAAAATATCCGCTCTCATGAAAAGAATCGTGTTTTTATGGGCTTTGCTCTGGACCGCGGCGGCGCATGCCGAAAAGATCGTGCCGACGGTGGACTACCGGGTCGAACTGCTGGGTATCGCAGCCCGCATGGCCGGATTCGAAGAATACAGCTTCGATATAAACGGCGATTATGCTGCGGACATCGACCGGGAGCTGGGCCATATGAAGGATCATGCGCTTGTCGGGTGCATGAAACATTTGCGTGAGGAGTATTCCATCTGCTACAATGCGATTCCTTCGCTTGCGGTCGGTATCGAATGGCGCGACGGCCGTTTCGCATTGATCGAATGCGATGAAAATCTGATGGATGACCGATGGGGCGCAGTGGACAAGGAACATTTCCTGGAGCTTCTGTCGGCGTTCTATGTCGAAAGCGGATTCGCCTCCTTCTTCGAGGCGCACCGTCCGTTCTACGACCGTGCGGTGAAAGTCTATGAAGAGCAGGTGATGGTGCAATTCGATCCGGGCTGGTGTTCGGATTTTTACGGATACGCGCCCAGTGAGCGATACCGTATCATCATCGGCTGCTGCAACGGACCGTGCAATTACGGTGTGGCCTACCGGCGGCGCGGTGAAAAGAAGGACATTTATGCGGTGATCGGATGCGCTGTCGACGAGATGGGTGCCGTTCGATATGGCGGGGCGGCCGTTTCGATCCTCATTCACGAGTTCAACCACTCGTATGCCAATCCGTTGCTGGATGTCGACACCCCGAGCGGGCAGTCGCTCGTCCGAAGCGTCGGCTATCTGTATCAGACGGTGTGGAGGACCATGCAAGATGAGGCTTACAGCGAATGGGAGTCCGTATTGCAGGAATCGCTGGTGCGGGCGATCACGATCATCTACCTGCTTGACAAAGATTTCCCGGAAGAGATCGTGAAAGACCGCTTGATGTATGAAATCGACTGCGGATTCCGCTGGATGCCCGAACTGGTGAGTCTGATGCGGAAGTACCGCAAAAAACAGGGCCGCTACGAGACTTTCGAGGCGTTCTATCCGCAGGTGGCGGCCGAATTCGAACGGATCGCCGCCCGGGAAAAGAGGCGCATCGAACGGAGCATTTCGTAAGCGGCGGAAAAGAGGCCGGCGGCGGGCCGGCAGGCTGTGCGGCCGCAGCCGTGTTGTCGCAGGAGTGCGGGACCGCGAGGCCGCAGGACGGGAGCGGAGCGGCGCTTCAGGGAGAAAATTTTATCGAAAAACGATAAAAATTTTTTGATATTCGCCACAAATATCTATCTTTGCTGCGACAACCCGGGTTACAAAAACACGCATGAATATGGATTTACTCACGGTCGAGCACGTCTCCAAACGCTATGCGGGACATACGGCGCTCGACGACGTATCGCTCTCCATTCCCCGCGGTTCGGTCTACGGACTGCTCGGACCGAACGGGGCGGGTAAGACCACCCTCATCCGCATCATCAACCGCATCACGGCGCCCGACAGCGGCCGTGTGCTCTTCGGCGACCGCGAGATCGAGCCGGCCGACATCTACCGCATCGGTTATCTGCCCGAGGAGCGGGGCCTCTACAAGAAGATGAAGGTGGGCGAGCAGGCGCTCTTTTTCGCCCGCCTCAAGGGCCTGTCGCGCCGCGAAGCCATCGTCCGGCTGAAGGAGTGGTTCCGCAAGTTCGGCATCGAAGGATGGTGGGACAAGAAGGTCGAGGAGCTCTCGAAGGGCATGGCCCAGAAGGTGCAGTTCATCGTCACGGTGCTGCACCGCCCCGAGCTGCTGATCTTCGACGAACCCTTTTCGGGTTTCGACCCGATCAACGCCAACCTGCTCAAGGAGGAGATTCTCTCGCTGCGCGATGCCGGGTCGACGGTGATCTTTTCGACGCACAACATGTCGTCGGTCGAGGAGATCTGCGACCACATCACCCTGATCGACAAATCGCACAACATCCTTTCGGGAAGCGTCGGCGACATTCGCCGCCGCCACGGCTCGAACATCTTCGAGGTGGCCTACCGCGGAGAGGAGGAGGCGCTGCGCCGGGCGCTGGAGGGGTGCTGCGAGATATTGGATGAGACGCCGGATGAGACGCCGGCCTACCGGACGCTCCGTCTGCGTGCCGAGCGGGACGACCGGGTGCGCGAGGTGATCGCCGCCGCCAACGAGGCGGTCGAGCTGCGGTCGTTCCGCGAAATCATCCCCTCGATGAACGACATCTTCATCCGGGCGGTGAACGGAACGCTCTGACGGCCGGGTGCCGGCGGCAAGAGGCTGCCGCCCGCCCGATGATTCCGGTTTTTCACCCCTTTACCCTTTGTTTTCGTCCTTTCTTCGCTTTTACTTTTCACCTCGATAAAATGTCCAACGTATCCCTGATCATAGGACGCGAATTCAACGAACGCGTCCGCAAAAAGTCGTTCATCGTCACCACGCTGCTCATGCCCGTGCTGATGATCGGTCTGATGGTCGCTCCGGCGCTCATCATGGAGTTCTCGCGCGGCGACGAGAAGCGCATCGCCGTCATCGACGACAGCGGGCTGGTGGCTCCGCAGTTGGAAAACGACGACGAGCTGACCTTCGAACAGGTCGACCTGAAGATCGACGAAGCGCGCCGCGAGCTGACCGAGGCGTTCGGCGTGCTCTACATCGGCGGCGACATCCTCTCGAATCCCTCCGACGTGCGCTTCTACGTCAACTCCACGTCGTCGCTCCCGGTCGAGAGCGCCATTACGGGGCAGATCGAACGGATTCTGGAGGCCGAGAAGCTCAAGCAGTACCGTATCGATAACCTCGCGCAGATTCTCGACGAGGTGAAGACCGACGTGAGGATGCAGACCTTCCGCAACGACAAGTCGCAGGAGGAGGACTCCCAGGCCCGTTCGTCGATCGTGGCGACGGTGCTGGGGTACATTCTCGGCTTCGTGCTCTACATGTTCCTGCTGCTCTACGGCTCGATGGTCATGCAGTCGGTCATCGAGGAGAAGAACAGCCGCGTGCTCGAAGTGATGGTCTCGTCGGTACGTCCGTTCGACCTGATGATGGGCAAGATTCTGGGCGTGGCGCTGGTCGCCGTGACGCAGGTGGTGATCTGGGGCGTGCTGATCTGCGGCGCGGGCGCTTTCGTGCTGCCCCATCTCATGCCCGGCGACATGATGGCCGGAGCCGAGGCCGCAGCGGCGGGCATGCCCGATGTCGCGGCGCAGAGCGGGTTCGATCCCGACATGCTCCAGGCCGTGGCGGCCATGACCGATGTGGGCTACATGCTGAAGATTTTCGTCTGTCTGCTGCTCTTCATCTTCGGCGGCTATCTGCTCTACTCGGCGATGTTCGCCGCCGTGGGTTCGGCCGTCGACAACGTGCAGGACGCCTCGCAGCTGCAGATGCCCATCACGCTGCCGATCATCCTGGCGCTGCTCGTCATGCTGGCCGTCATCAAGGACCCCGATTCGCAGCTTTCGTTCTGGTTCTCGGTCATCCCCTTCACGTCGCCCGTGGTGATGATGGCCCGCATCCCCTACGACATCCCGCTGTGGCAGATCGCCCTCTCGCTGGGGCTGCTCTACGCCTCGTTCGTGGGCATGGTGTGGCTGGCCGCCAAGATCTACCGCGTGGGTATCTTCATGTACGGCAAGAAGCCCACCCTCCGGGAGCTCTTCAAGTGGGTGCGTTACAAATACTGACCGGAAGCCGGATACGGTTTTCCCCGTCTCGGACAGGGCCTTCGGGAGAACCCGATACGATTCGCCCCTGCCGCGGCTTTGCGGCAGGGGCGAATGCCTTTTCGGGCGGGGCTTATCCGAGGCTTACGCGGTCGGATTCGGCGATGGGGCGCAGCGGCCGGCACGGATTGCCTACGGCCAGCATGCCCGGCGGAATGTCGTGCACGACGACGCTTCCGGCGCCGATGACCGTGCCCCGGCCGATCCGGACGCCCGGCAGGATCGTCGCATGTCCGCCGATCCATACGTCGTCGTCGATCCGGACGGGACGGGCGCGCATGATGCCCGCGCTGCGCTGGTCGGGCAGCAGCGCGTGGGTGACCGTGTAGATGCCCACGTCGGGGCCGATGAAGACGCGGTCGCCGATGGTGACGGGGGCTTCGTCGAGGATCGTCAGGTTGAAATTGCCCACGAAACGATCGCCTACGGATATTTGCGTGCCGAAGTCGCAGTGAAACGGGCTATGGAGGATGAGCCCCTCTCCGGCGTGTGCGAAGAGCTGTCGGATGATCGCCTCCCGCTCCTCGTGCCGGGAGGGCGGCAGGGCGTTGAGGCGGAAGCAGAGCTCCTCGGCCCGCTGGAGTTCGGCTGCGATGTCGGGGGTGATGGCGTTGAGCCAGGCTCCCGAGCGCATGCGCCGGAGATTGTCGGTGTCGGTCATGTCGGTCGGAGGTTATGGTTCGGGGATTGCGGTGTGTGCGGGTTGCGGTTCGGGCGGTCCGGGCGGTTCGGGGCCCGGGGCCCGGGCCCAGCAGGCTTTCGAAAAAATTCCGGCCCGGGGAAGACCGCGGGCCGGAACGTGTTGCGCCTGCGAACGGCTTACCAGATGATGACGCGCTCCTCCTCGGGCAGGAACATCGCGCCGCCCTCGATGCCGAATGCGTCGTAGAACGACTGGAGGTTGCGCAGCGTGGCGTTGACGCGCCACTTGCCCAGCGAATGCACGTCGAGCTTGGTCAGCCGGGCGATCTCCTCGTCGCGGATGTTCTGGGCCCACAGGGCGGCATAGCCCAGGTAGAAGCGCTGGGCGTCGGTGAATCCGTCGATCGGTGCGGGGGTCTCCTTGCCCTCCAGCGAGTTGCGGTAGGCCGTCCAGGCCACGCGCAGACCGCCCTGGTCGGCGATGTTCTCGCCCAGCGAGAGCGAACCGTTGGCGTGGATGGCGGGCTGGTCGTCGTGTGCGGGCAGCACCTCGATGGCGTCGAACTGCTTGACGAGCACCTCGGTCTTGGCCTTGAACGCCTCGGCGTCGGCGTCGGTCCACCAGTTGTTCATGTTGCCGTCCTTGTCGAAGTTGCGGCCCTGGTCGTCGAATCCGTGGGTCATCTCGTGGCCGATCACCACGCCGATGGCGCCGTAGTTCACCGCGTCGTCGGCCGCAGGGTTGAAGAACGGCGGCTGGAGAATGGCGGCCGGGAAGCAGATTTCGTTGGTCGTCGGGTTGTAGTAGGCGTTGACCATCTGCGGCGGCATGTGCCACTCGGCCCGGTCGACGGGCTTGCCCAGCTCGGCGATGTTGTCGGCCGTGTACCAGGCGCTGGCTCCCATGATGTTCTCCCAGTAGCTCTTCGAGGGGTCGATTTCGAGCGTCGAGTAATCCTTCCACTTGTCGGGGTAGCCGATCTTGACGGTGAAGGCCGCCAGTTTCTCCTGCGCGCGGGCCTTGGTCTCGGCGGACATCCAGTCGAGGGCGTCGATGTGCTGCGAAAGGGCCGTCTGGAGGTTCTTCACCAGGTCGAGCATGCGGGCCTTGTCCTCCTCGGGGAAGTATTTGGCCACGTAGATCTCGCCCACGGCTTCGGAAAGCGTGCCGTTGGGCACCGACATGGCCCGTTTCCAGCGGGGTTTCATCTCCTGCTGTCCGGCCATCGTGCGGCCGAAGAACTCGAACGAGGCGTTCTGGAAGTCGTCGCTCAGGTAGCCTGCCGCCGAGTCGATGTACTGGGCGGTCAGGTAGTGGCGCAGATCGTCGAGCGGGGCCGTCTTGAGCAGCTCGTTGGCGTTGTCGAGCGACGAGGGGGTGGTGACGATGATCCGGTCGAAGTCGCCGATGCCCATCGCGGCGTAGTAGGCCGGCCAGTTGACGGCGTCGTAGCGCTTCTCGAAGTCGGCCCGCGGGAGGGGGGTTGTACTGTGCCGGGATGTCGCGCAGCTCGACGCTCGACCACATCTTTTCGGCCAGCGCGGTCTCGATCCTCATCACGCCGGCGACCGCTCCTTCGATTTCGCCTTCGGGCATGCCCGCCAGCGCGAAGATTTTGGCCAGATACTCCTTGTAGGCCGTACGGAACCGTTCGTTCTCGGCGTCGAGGTAATAGTCGCGGTCACCCATGATGAGGCCCGACTGCGAGGCGTAGAGCGCGTTCATCGAGCTGTCCATCAGGTCGGACTCGACGCCCACCGAGAAGAACGGGTTGGCCACCGAAGTGTGGAGCCGGGCGATGGCAGCGGTGAGCTGCGCACGGTCGTCGATGGCGAGGATCCGCTCCACGCCCTCGCGGATCGGTGCGGCGCCCTCGGCGTTGAGACGCACCGAGTCGAGCCCCATCTTGTAGAGGTCGGCGATCTTCCGCTCGACCGAGCCCGGGGCGCTCTCGCGCTCGGTCATGCCGGCGAAGAGTTCGTTGATGCGTTTCTCGTTGTTCTCGCGCAGGACGTCGAACGACCCGTAGCGCGAATATTCGGGTTTGAGCGGATTGAGCCGCTGCCAGCCGCCCGTGGCGTACTGGTAGAAATCCTCGTTGGGCGCCACCTCGGGGTCGAGGTTCGCCAGATCGATGGCCGGGCTCTTGGCCGTGTTCCGACAACTTGCCATACAAGCGATTGTTGCGAATAAAAGGATTTTCTTCATCGTGTTGCGGTTGTTGAATCGTTTTCGGGTGAAAAAAGCCGCCCGGAGGCGGCTCGAAAGTTAGTCGCGGATGGCCGCTACGCCCGGCAGGTCGCCGAACTCGATGTATTCGAGCAGCGCGCCGCCGCCCGTCGAGATGTACGACACCTGGTCGGCCAGGCCGAACTTGTTGATGCAGGCCACCGAGTCGCCGCCGCCGATGAGCGAGTAGGCGCCTTTCTTCGTGGCTTCGGCGATGGCCAGGGCCACCTCCTTGGAGCCCGTCGCGAACTTGTCGATCTCGAAGACGCCGACCGGGCCGTTCCACAGGATGGTCTTGCAGCCGAGGATGTGCTCGCAGAAGGCTTTCTTGCCCTCGTCGGCGATGTCGACACCCTCCCAGCCGTCGGGAATGTCATTGGCCGGGGCGGTCTTGGTGTTGGCGTCCTGCGAGAAGTCGTCGGCGATGAGCGCGTCGGGCGACATGACGAGCTTCACGCCCTTCTGCTTGGCCAGCTCCAGAATTTCGAGGGCCACGGGGAACATGTCGGGCTCGCAGATCGACTTGCCGACCTTGCCGCCCTGAGCTGCGGCGAAGGTGTAGGTCATGCCGCCGCCGATGACGATCGAATCGCACTTCTCGATCAGGGCCTTGATGACGCCGATCTTCGACGAGACCTTCGAGCCGCCGATAATGGCGCAGAACGGACGCGCGGGATTCTCCATGACGGCCGAGATGGCCTTGACCTCCTTCTCCATCAGGTAACCGAACATCTTGTCGGTGGGGAAGTATTTGGCGATCAGGTAAGTAGAGGCGTGCTTGCGGTGGGCCGTGCCGAAGGCGTCGTTGACGTAGCAGTCGCCCAGCGAAGCGAGCTTCTTGACGAACTCTTTCTGCGGACCCTCCTTCAGGGCCTTCTTGGCGGCATCCTTCTCCTCCTTGGTGGCGTCCTCGGCCAGACCGCGGGGCTTGCCCTCCTCCTCGGCGTAGAAACGCAGGTTTTCGAGCAGCATCACCTCGCCGGGCTTGAGCGCCTTGGCCATTTCGGCGGCTTTTTCGCCCATGCAGTCGCCGGCGAAAGCCACCTTCGTGCCGAGGTTCTTCTCGATGGCGGGCACGATCTGCTCCAGCGAGTATTTGGGATCGGGGTTCTTCTTGGGACGGCCCATGTGCGACATGAGGATGGCCGAACCGCCTTCGGCGAGCACTTTCTTGATGGTGGGAATCGCCGCACGGATGCGGGTGTCGTCCGTCACCTGGCCCTCGGCGTCGAGAGGCACGTTGAAATCCACGCGGATGAGCGCGCGTTTGCCTTTGAAGTCGTAGTTGTCGATCGAAATCATAGTGTTTTGATTGTTAAGTATTTCGTTTGACTCGTTCTGCGAATGGTCGGATGCCGCAAAAATACGAATTTTTTTGGTAACTGCATACAACATGCGTCCCATCTTTTGTCCGGATGCCCGGTTTTTTCTTCGCGCACCGGACCTTTTTCCGGCGGGCGGCGCCGGGTGCGGCGCGGGTGTCACTTGCGGCGTTGGAGGATCGTGCGGATGCTCTGCATGAACTCCTCGGGCGACGAGGCTCCCTGGATGCGCCCCAGCAGACGGCCCTCGGTGTCGAAGATCAGGTAGAGCGGGATGGCGCCCTGCCCGTAGCGTTTCATCAGATCGGCTCCGGTGGCCTGGTCGGTGTCGTACTTGGCCGCTACGAACCGTTCGTCCATGAATGCGCCGACCTCCTTGCGCGAAAAGACATGCCGCTCCATCATGCGGCAGGGCGGACACCACGAGGCGTAGAGGTCGATGAAGACCAGTTTGCCCTGCTTGACGGCCATTTCACGGACCGCATCGGTCGAGGCGGTCTCGAATTTCACCTGCGCCTGCGAGGCGCCTGCCGCGAAGAGGAAGATCGTCGCCAGCAGATAGAAGATGCGTTTGTTCATCGTTTCGGAATATTTGTCGAGAGGATACGTGCAAATTCCGCACCCGGATGGATGCCGGCCGCCGGAGCGGCGCTCAATCGTCGGCCGGAAGGCCGTCGTTCCGGGCCGAGGTGCTCAGCAGGCCGCACGCCGCCTGGATGTCCTCGCCGCGCGAAGCCCGGATCGTGGTCTGGATGCCGCGGGCCGTGAGGGCGTCGCGGAAGCGGATCATCTCCGCGTCGGGCGGCGAGAAATAGGGCGAATCGGGGATGCGGTGGAACCGGATGAGGTTGATGCGGCACCGGATGCCGTCGAGCAGCCTCGTGAGCGCGCGGAGGTGCCGCGGCGAGTCGTTGAGGCCCTGCATGAGGATGTATTCGAACGAGACGCGTCGCTGGTGGGTGAAGTCGTACCGGCGCAGGAGGGCGACCACGTCGGCGATGGGCCAGGCCCGCTCGACGGGCATGATCGCCGCACGCTCTTCGGGGAAGGGGTTGTGCAGGCTGACGGCCAGATGGACTTTCGTCGCGTCGAGCAGCCGGCCGAGCTGCGGCAGGACCCCCGAGGTGGAGAGGGTGACGCGCGTGGGCGACCAGCCCAGACCCCACTCCGAGGTGATGATCTCCAGAGCCCGCAGAACGTTTTCGGTGTTGTCGAGCGGCTCTCCCATGCCCATGAAAACCAGGTTGGTGAGCCGGTCGAATTCGGGCAGCGAGACAATCTGGTTGAGGATTTCGTCCGTCGTGAGCGAGGCCTGCAATCCCTGACGGCCCGTGGCGCAGAAGCGGCAGCCCATGCGGCAGCCCGCCTGCGAGGAGACGCAGAGCGTCGAACGCCCGCCGTCGGGAATCCATGCCGATTCGATGAAGTGGCCGCCCGAGGTGCGGAAAAGGTATTTTTTCGTGCCGTCGGACGAAACCGATGTCCGCACCGGGGCGCTCAGCGCCGGGCGGAACATCCGGGCGAGCCTTTGGCGGTGCGTCAGCGAGAGGTCGCTCATCCGCATGGGGTCGTCGGTGCGCCGCAGGTAGAGCCACCGGGCGATCTGGCGGGCGGCGAAACGGGGCATGTCCGCTTCGGCGCACAGGGTCCGGAGTTCGTCGGGGGTTTTCCCGAAAAGGGGCGGCAGGGGTGTCATGGCGGTTCCTGGAAGATTCTTGTCGGGAGCAAAAGTAGGCAAAAATTGAAGAATTTTGCGCACGGACGTTCGTTTTTGAATTTTTATCCCTATATTTGTGGTGCATATGCGCTCCCGACCGATGGATCGTGCATGGAGCGCGTGGCATGATAGCGAACAATTAAATTTGAGATAGATGGAAATCAAGAAAACACCCAGGGCGGACCTGAACAACAAGAGAGGTCTGTTTCTGGAGATCGGTCTTTGCGTGTCTCTGGGTCTCGTCATTCTGGCTTTCGCCTATACGCCCAAGGAGCACCGCATCGAAAAAATCGACATGCAGATCGGCCCCGTGGAAGAGGAACTGGTGGAGATCACGCGTAACGAACAGAAGCCGCCCGAGGCGCCCAAGAAGGTCGAGGTGAAGGTGATCGCCGACCTGCTGCAGGTGGTGACCAACGAGACGAAGATCACCACCGAGGTCGACTTCGCCGAGTTCGACGAGAACACCGAGGTGATCCAGCAGGTCGAGGTGGCCGAAGAGGTGGTCGAGGACGACCAGCCGTTCATCATCGTGGAGACGATGCCCTCGTTCCAGGGCGGAGACCTCAACACGTTCCGCACCTGGGTGCAGCAGAACGTGAAATTCCCGCAGATCGCTCTGGAGAACGGCATTCAGGGCCGTGTGGTTCTGTCGTTCGTGATCGAGAAGGACGGCCGTCTGACCAACATCCAGGTGCTCCAGACCCCCGACCGGTCGCTTTCGGAAGAGGCGATCCGCGTGCTGAACAAATCGCCGAAGTGGAGCCCGGGCAAGCAGCGCAACCAGGTGGTGCGCGTGAAGTACACCTTGCCGGTCGACTTCCGCGTGCAGAATTAAACGCTGTCGTCGCACTTATCGAGGGTATCCTGCTTCCGGGCGGATACCCTTATTTGTAGCACGGAGTTTGCCCCGACGGCCCTGCGCGGTGCGGTGCGGGGCCTGCGGCGACGAATTGAAATCTACGATTTTGGAAGAGAGAAAATACAACAACGGAAAAACCCCGGAAGAGACCGCCGCCTCGGAGCGGGCCGTGCTGGTGTCGGTGATCCGCGACGACCAGCCGCCGCAGCAGGCCGAAGAGTTCCTCGATGAGCTGGAATTTCTGGCCGAAACGGCCGACATCCGGACGGTGCGGCGCTTCACGCAGCGGCTGCCGCAGCCCTCGTCGCGCATCTATGTGGGGCCGGGCAAGCTCGAGGAGATCGCCGCCTACTGCCGCGACGAGGAGGTGGATGTGGCGATCTTCGACGACGAGCTCTCGCCCTCGCAGACGCGCAACATCGAGAAGGCGATGCCGTGCCGCATTCTGGACCGCACGCGGTTGATCCTGGACATCTTCATGTCGCGGGCCCAGACGGCCTATGCCAAAACGCAGGTGCAGCTGGCCAATTACGAGTACATGCTGCCCCGCCTGTCGGGTCTGTGGACCCACCTCGAACGGCAGCGCGGCGGCACGGGAACGCGCGGCGGCGCCGGCGAGCGCGAAATCGAAACCGACCGGCGTATCATCCGCAACCGCATCGCCAAACTGAAGGAGGACCTCAAGAAGATCGACCGCCAGATGGCCGTGCAGCGCTCGAACCGCGGGCAGCTGGTGCGGGTGGCGCTGGTGGGATACACCAATGTCGGCAAGTCGACCCTGATGAACCTCATCGCGAAGAGCGATGTGTTCGCCGAGAACAAGCTCTTCGCCACGCTCGACACCACGGTGCGCAAGGTGGTCTTCGACAACCTCCCCTTTCTGCTCTCCGATACGGTGGGGTTCATCCGCAAGCTGCCGACCGAGCTGATCGAGTCGTTCAAGTCGACGCTCGACGAGGTGCGCGAAGCCGATCTGCTGGTGCATGTGGTCGATGTGTCGCATCCGCAGTTCGAGGAGCAGATCGACGTGGTGAAGCAGACCTTGCAGGAGATCGGCGCGGGCGACAAACCCGTCTATCTGGTCTTCAACAAGGTCGATGCCTATACCTATGTTAAAAAAGAGGAGGACGATCTGACGCCTTCCACGCGCGAAAACCTTTCGCTCGACGATCTGAAACGGAGCTGGATCGCCCGGGCCAACACGCCCTGCATCTTCCTTTCGGCGCTTGCGCGGACGAATGTCGACAAGTTCCGCAGCGACCTCTACGGCATGGTGCGCGAGATCCATGCCGGACGTTATCCGTTCAACAACTTCCTTTACTGACAACCAAACCCAAAACCCTATGGAGTTGCATATTCTCAGCCAGCAGGACACCGTTCTGAACAAGTTCATCGCCGAAATCCGCGACAAGTCGGTGCAGAAGGATTCGATGCGCTTCCGCCGCAATCTGGAGCGCATCGGCGAGGTCACCGCCTACGAAATCTCGAAAACGCTGGGCTATTCGCCCCGGGCGGTGGAGACGCCGCTGGGCGAAGCTACGGTCAACCTGTACGACGACCGGGTCGTCATCGCCACGATCCTGCGCGCCGGACTGCCTTTCCATCAGGGTTTTCTGAACTATTTCGACGATGCGCAGAACGCTTTCGTGTCGGCCTACCGCAAGAGCAGGAAGGACGGAACGTTCACCGTCAAGGTCGAATACATTTCGTGCGGCGATCTGGAGGGGAAAACCCTGCTGCTGGTCGATCCGATGCTGGCGACCGGGTCGTCGCTCGTGCTGGCCTACAACGCCCTGTGCGAACGGGGCGGTATGCCGGCCCATACGCATGTCGCATCGGTCATCGCCAGCGAACAGGGCATCGACTACGTGACGAAGAACATGCCGCGGCAGACCACGACCGTATGGGCTGCGGCCGTCGACGAGGAGCTTACGTCGCGTTCGTACATCGTGCCCGGCATCGGCGATGCGGGCGACCTGGCATACGGCGAGAAGATTTGACGGAAGGAGCCTCTCCGGGGCCGGCGATGCGGGTGGCGGAGAGGGTGCGTGATGCGCTATGAAGGGACTGAAAAACAAAATCGTCTTCCTCGCGGCCGTCTTTGCGGCGACGGCGGCCCTGATGGCGGTGCAGAAGCCGCTCTTTCTGGCCTGCTATGCCACGGAGGGGGTGACGGCTGCCGACTGGTGGCAGGTCGTCGGGCACGGACTGGCCCTGGACTTCACGGTGGCGGGGTATGTCACCGTCGTGCCGTGGCTGTTGGTGCTGCTCTCGCTGTGGGTGAGTCTGCCGCAGCGTGCGGTCCGGGTGGCGCTGACGCTCTATTTCGCGGCCGTGTCGCTTTTTGCGGCGGCGGTTTTCGCCGTCGATCTGGGGCTGTACGAACATTGGGGTTTCCGCCTCGATGCGACGATCCTCGTCTATCTGGCCGATCCGGCGGAGGCGGTCAAGAGCGTGGAGTGGGGGACGGGTTTGCTGCATACGCTCTATTTCGCGCTCTGCGCCGCCGCGATGATCGCGCTCTATGTCCGTGCGGTGCGGCTCTTCGACGGCCGGCGGGTCGGCTGGCGCGCCGCGCTGCCGGGGACGCTCGGGATTCTGCTGCTGGGCGGACTCGACTTCCTGGCTATCCGCGGCGGGACGGAGGCTTCGGTGGCCAATGTCTCGAAAGTTTACTTCTCGCCGAACATGCTGCTCAATCATGCGGCCGTCAATCCCGTCTTCTCGTTCCTTTCGACCGTGGGGCAGCGGACCGACTATGCGGCGGCCTATCCTTTTTATGAGGAGGAGGAGCGTGCGGAGCGTTTCGAGGCGCTGCGGGGCAACCGCACCGGAGAGGGCCCCGACGAACGGGTGCTGCGGCGGGAGCGTCCCAATGTGGTGGTGGTTCTGCTGGAGAGCTTCGCCCGCACGATCATGGAGGCCGAAGTCGACGGCGAGCCGGTCATGCCGCAGATGCGGCGGCTTCAGGGCGAGGGGCTCTGGTTCGAGAATTTCTTCGCCAGCTCGTTCCGCACCGACCGCGGCGAGGTGGCCGTGCTGAGCGGATTCCCGTCGCAGACGCTCCTTTCGGTGATGAAGCTGCCGGCCAAGGCCGCCACGCTGCCTTCGATGGCCCGGTCGCTGGCGGCGGAGGGGTACAAGACGAGTTTCACGTACGGCGGCGACCTGAACTTCACCAATCAGGCGGCCTACCTCTACGCCACGGGGTGGCAGCAGCTGCATTGGCAGAAGAACCTGCGTTTCGATACGCCGCCCGCCGACTGGGGATACGACGACCGGGTGATGTGCGACTGGTTCGCCGACCGCGTGATCGAATGGAGCGCCGGGGAGCAGCCTTTCCTGGCCGGGATGCTGACGCTGAGCAGCCACGTGCCGTTCGACGTGCCTTACGACCGGTTCGAGGACCGGATGCTCAATGCCATGGCCTTTTCGGACGATTGCGTGGGCCGCATGATCGAACGTTGGAAAGCCTCGCCGGCTTGGGACGATCTGCTCGTCATTCTGGTGGCCGATCACGGGTATCCCTATCCCAAAACGCTGGCGTACAACGAGCCGATGCGCCACCGCATCCCGATGATCTGGACGGGCGGAGCGGTCGCCGGACCGCGCACGGTCGGGACCTATGCCTCGCAGATCGACATCTGCGCGACGCTGCTCGGGCAGCTGGGGATCGCGCACGACGATTTCGATTACAGCAAGGACATCTTCTCGGACGATACGCCCAAGTTCGCCTATTACACCTTCAACGAGGGTTTCGGCGTGGTCGATGCGTCGGGCGAGGCGCTGTGGGACGCTGCGTCGGGCGTGCGGATGCCCGCCGACGGTGCGACTCCCCCCCCCCGGACTGATCGACATCGGACGCACGATGCTTCAGACGACCTATGCCGACATCGCGCGGCGGTGAATACCTCGTTTTGGGTATTGTCCGTCCGGCGGCGATTCGCTACCTTTGACACCCAATCAGACTTGATTCCATGTATCGGACCGCAAGATACTCTCCCGAACAGCGGATGTGCGATCTGGTGGCGGAACATTACCCCGTTTTGCAGGTGATGAGCCGCTTCGGCATCGCTTTGGGCTTCGGCGACAAATCCGTTGCCGAGGTGTGCGGCGAAAACGGGGTCGACACGGCTACCTTTCTGGCCGTGGCGAAACGGACGGTGGAGCGCACGGTCGACGAATCGGATGTCCGCGAGGTGTCGGTGAAGACGCTTCTCGACTATCTGCACAACTCCCACAGCTATTTTCTCGGATTCCGCCTCCCGGCCATCCGCCGCAAGCTCATCGAGGCGGTGGATTGCAGCCAGAGCGACGTCTCGTTCGCCATACTGCGCTATTTCGACGAATATGCCGCCGAGGTCGACCGGCACATGACCTACGAGGAGCGCACGCTCTTTCCCTACGTGAGGGCGCTGCTCGACGGCGAAAAACCATCGGATTATTCGGTCGACATCTTCCGCCGGCACCACGATCAGGTGGAGGCGCGGCTGAGCGAACTCAAGAACATCATCATCAAGTATTACCCTTCGGGAAATTCGAACCTGCTGAACGGCGTGCTGTTCGACATCTTCACCTGCGAACGGGAGCTGGCGTCGCACAATGCCGTGGAGGACGAGATTTTCGTGCCGGCCGTCGAACGGCTGGCGGCCGACAGTCCGTCCGGACCGGCCAGGGAGGCGCTGAGCGCACGCGAGAAGGAGATCGTCGTCGGCGTGGTGAAAGGGAAGACCAACAAGGAGATCGCCGGGGATTTGCATATTTCGGTCCATACGGTGATCACCCACCGGCGCAACATTGCATCGAAATTGCAGATCCATTCGGCGGCAGGTCTGACGATCTATGCCATTGTGAACAAACTGGTCGAACTCTCGGAAATCAAGGACACCATCGCCGACAATTCGTGAATTCATGACGCACCGTTTCCATCATGCCGGCCCCGATGGCTCCGTCCGGTCGCTCAACCGCGCTTTCGTTGGGGGCATAGCGCTCAACGTGGCTTTCGTGGCTTTCGAAGCGGCCATGGGATTCCTCTATGATTCGGTCGGACTGCTCTCCGATGCGGGGCACAACCTCACGGATGTGGCGGGTCTGCTGCTGGCGCTGGCGGCTTTCCGGCTCGAACGCGTGCATGCCGCACCCCGTTACACCTACGGCTATAGAAAGAGCACGGTGCTCATCTCGCTGCTCAATTCGCTGCTGCTGCTTCTGGCCGTGGGGGTGATCGTGGCGGAGGCCATCCGCCGCCTGATTCGGCCCGAGCCCGTGGAGGGCGGGGTCATCGTCTGGACGGCCGGGGCGGGGATCGCGGTCAACGGTCTGACGGCGTGGCTCTTCATGAAGGACAAGAAGCGCGACCTGAACGTGCGGGGCGCCTTTCTGCATATGGTGGCCGATGCGCTGGTGTCGGTGGGCGTGCTGGTCTCGGGACTGGTGATCGGATGGACGGGATGGACGATCGTCGATCCCGTCGTCGGGCTGGTCGTGGCGGGCGTGATCGTGGGGTCGGTCTGGTCGCTGCTGCGCGACAGTCTGCGCCTCTCGCTGGACGGCGTGCCGCGGGGGATCGACCCCGGGGAGCTGACGCGGCGGATGCTGGCCGCAGAGGGGGTTCTGGAGGTGCATCATCTCCATGTCTGGGCCATCAGCACCACGCAGAATGCGCTCACGGCGCATGTCGTGATCGCTTCGATGGCGGAGGCTGCGGCCGTGAAGGCGGCGCTCCGGGAGCGGTTGGCCGAAGCGGGTGTGGGGCATGTCACGCTCGAATTCGAAACGAAGGAGGAGGGTTGCTGCGGCTGCTGCGACTGAAGCGGAGCCCGTGCGTCGGGCGGAGCGCCGTCGTCTACGGCACGGGGTCGTAGCCGCTGCCTCCCCACGGGTGGCAGCGTGCGAGGCGCCGGAGGGTGAGCCAGCCTCCTTTCAGCGGGCCGTATTTGCGCAGCGCCTCGAGCGCATATTGGGAGCAGGTGGGGGTGAACCGGCATGCCGGAGGCGTCAGCGGCGAAATGCAGAGCTGGTAGAGACGCACCGCGGCGATCAGCGGCAGGGCGCAAAGGCGTTTAAAGATGCCCGGCAACCGTGTCCAGAATCCGGTGGACGGCATGTTGGATCTGTTTGTAGGGCAGGACCTCCTTCGACGAGTAGATGAGGGCCAGATCGAGGTTCAGGGTGCGGGCGTCGGCGCAGAGAATCGATTTCTGGAGCCGGTAGGCCTCTTTGGTGCGGCGGCGCAGCAGGTTGCGCTTGTTGGCCCGCTTGTGGTACCTCTTCGGCACGGAGAACATCGCCTCGACGCTCCGTTCGGCATCGGGTTCGGCATACCAGACATAACGGAACGGGAAGACGAACCCGCTTTCGCCGTTTTCGAACAGACGGCGGACGGCCCCCTGCGAACGGAGCCTTTGGGAGCGCGGAAGCGAACGGTCGGTCATGTCGGAGGCGTGTCGGAGGCGTGTCGGAGTGGTCGGTTGCGGAATCGTTCGGGCCGAAGAAGCTGCCGAAGATACGTCATTTACGGGTTTCGGCAGGGCGCCGGATGCGGCTTTTCTTGGCCAGCCGGTGCTGCTGCGTGCGGAGGAACTCCTCCTTGCGGGTGTCGGCGGTCAGCTCCACGGGCTCCATCTCCTCGCCTTTGAGCAGTTTGTCGAGGTACAGATCGACGGCCTTGACCATCGAGGGCGCCGCGGGCGTGGGGGCATTCGCCAGAACGGTGATGCCGGCATCGAGGGCGGCGCGCAGCGTGCCTTCGCCGAAAACGGCGATGGCGGGCAGGTTGTCGGTGCCGAATTTTTCGATCAGGACCTTGACGTCCGAAGGCGAGTAGAGCGCCAGCATCTCGAAGTCGGCGAGATTCAGGTCGTCGGTTTCGGCGGGCACCGTGCGGGCCAGGATCACGGGGTCGACCGCGAGTTTGAGTTTGGCCAGCGCGTCGGGCAGCTCGGGTTTGTGGGGCAGGCTCAGGGCGAGCAGGAACCGCTCCTCCTTGTGCTTGATGATCTGTTCGACGAGCGAGGTGAACGATCCGTCGCCGAACGAAATCTTACGCTTGCGGTAGACGATGTATTTTTGCAGATAGAGCGCCACGGCCTCGGTCTGGCAGATGTATTTCATGCTTTCGGGCACGGTGATGCGCGCCTCCTCGCAGATGTGGAAAAAACTGTCGACAGTGGTTCGCGACGTGAAGATCACGGCCGTGTGGTCGAGGATTTCCAACCGCTGCGAGCGGAACTCCTTGAGCGAAACCCCCTCGACGCGGATGAACGGACGGTAGACGATCTCCGTTTTGTATTTCTGAGACAATTCGTAGAACGGGGACTTCTCGATGATGGCCGGTTTCGGCTGGGAAACCAGGATGCTCTTGACTTTCAATCTGAACCTGTTTTTACGTAGTTGTAGCTCGGATCACCTCTGCACGAGCAGCCATAAAAGGCTGACAGGGAATATTTCCACGATGCAAAGGTACAAAAACCAATGCAAAATCGAAATTTTTTTAGAAATAAAGAGGCGCAGCGACTCGATGAGGTACAGGATGGACGTTATGGCCGATCCCCCGATGACGGTCCATGACCAGAAGAGGCCCGTATGGGGCGGACACAGGATGAAAAACAGCAGAGAGGGGGCGACGAGAAGCGTGGCCAGCGTGAAGAAGGTGCGGCGGAGCAGCTGCAGCTGGGCGATGAAAGGCTGTGCGAGCGTGACGGCTCCCGCCGCGCGCAGCACGAGCGTCTGGCAGACTCCGACGAGCACGGCCGCAGCGGCGACGGAGCAGGCCAGCAGCGGCGCCGCGCCCGGGGAGCGTGCGACGAGCGGCGAGCCGGTGAGCAGCGTGCCGGCGTATTTGACTGCGCCCGCTCCGAGAAGCAGGACTCCGAGAGCGATCGAAAGATGCATCAGGCGGGCCTGCGTGCTGCCGCTGGCGTCCTCCGAAAGCCGTTCTCCGGAGACGCGGCTGCGGGTGATCCGCCCCAGCAGCCGGACGGCCTCGCCGAGGTGGCGGTGGAGCAGCAGCAGGTAGGCTGCGGCCAGGAGCAGGACGAAACCCTGGAAAAGGGGGTGGCCGGTCAGCGGCTGTCGTGCGGAGACGGCGGGCCGAGCCGGGGTGCAGGAGGTCGAGAGCGTGCCGAACACTTCGTCGGCTGCGACCGTGCGGAAGCGTGCGGCGGAGCCGGGAAGTGCGCAGAGGCCGGCATCGCCGGGGAACGACGGATCGGCGAACCGGCCGAAGGGGCGTGCCGCATGCGGTTCCAGCGCGGCGGCTGCGGAGCCGGGCCGGTAGCATACGCTCCACGCCGGGAGAGGCTGCGGCAGGGTGTCGGCGGCCGTGCGGATTGCGGAGAGCGCTTCGGGAGCTTCCGGCGCGGCATCGTCCGCAGGTGCGGGGAGGACGGCCGCTGTTGCCGGCTGCGGTGCGGCGGCGGGGGCGAATGTCGGTGTCTCGGGGCGCATCATCCTTCGAAAATGCGTTTGAGGGTGATGCGGATGGTGGTGCCGCGGCCCGGTTCGGAGTCGATGACGGCGATTTTGCCCTGGTGGTACTCCTCGATGATGCGGCGCGAGAGCGAAAGTCCCAGCCCCCAGCCGCGGGTCTTGGTCGTGAAGCCCGGTTCGAAGATGCGCTTCCAGTTGCTTTTGGGAATGCCCTTGCCCGTGTCGCGGACGTCGATCATGACGTGGGTGTCGTCCGAGGAGATGCGGACGTCGATGGCTCCGTGGCCCTGGAGTGCGTCGAGCGAGTTTTTCAGGAGGTTTTCGACGACCCATTCGAAGAGCGCCGCATTGATCTGGGCCTGCACGGGGGCGATGGCCAGTCCGTTGTAGTCGAGCGTGACGTTGCGGGGGATGCGTTTGCGGAAGTACATCACCGATTCGCTGACGGCTTCGTTGATGTTGGCCGCGACGAGCGGGGTTTCCGATCCGATTTTCGAGAAGCGGTCGGCGATCTTCATCAGATGCGCCAGGTCCTTGGCCATTTCGTCGACGGCGGCGGGGTCGACGTGCTGCGACCGCAGGTATTCGAGCCATCCCAGCAGCGAGGAGGTCGGCGTGCCCAGCTGGTGGGCCGTCTCCTTCGCAAGACCGATCCAGACGCGGTTCTGCTCGTCGTGCTTGGTCGAACGGAAGGCGATGAAACCCAGCAGAATAAAGACCGTGATGACCAGAATCTGGATGTAGGGGAACCAATAGAGCGACTTGAGCAGCCGCGATTTGCCGTAGAAGATGATGTGGTAGTGTTCGTCGGTCCACCAGAACCGCACGGGGATGGGGGTGTTCTCCTCGGCGAAACGCTCGATCTGCCGGCGCAGCAGGCCGGGATGGTCGATGACCGGGTCGGGGATGAGGTGCGAGTTGATCGCTTCGAGGCTTTCGTTGGTGATGATGAACGGAATGTTGTTGTTGGTGGACATGATGTCGGCCACCAGCGGATCCTCCATGGCGCCTCCCATCACGTCGCGGTTGACCCGCTCCATGGCGTGGGCCCACAGGGCGACGTCGTGCTGCTCCTTCTCCTTGAGCCGCCGGGCCATGTTGTTGGTGTAGAGCAGCGACATCGCGCCCAGCGCGATGCCGGCCGCGATCACCACCACGCGGTTGCGGAACGAGAATATGTCGCGCCGCCACTTCATTCCGCCGGGTCGGATGTCTCGGACTCACGGCCGGAGGCCGGAGCGCTGCGCTGCGTGTCCTGCCGGGCGAGGATGCGGGCGTGTTCGCCGCGGTCGCGGAGCAGGGCGACGGCGCGCTGCACCTCGCCGTCGCGCGGCAGCGAATGCGCGATCACGCCGGCCATGTAGGCGTGGCGCAGGATGAGGTCGTTCTCGATCTCCTCGGTCACCTGCCGGCGGTAGGTCTCCAGATTGGCGGCCGTGTCGTCCTTGAGCTCGGCTTCGAGCCGGGCGAACTCCTCGGACAGGGCGTCGAAGCGGTCGCTTTCGGCCGCCTGCTTCAGCGTCCGGAGCGCCCGGCGCGTGTCCGATTCGTAGGGCACCTCCTTGTCGCGCATGAATTCGGCGAAACGGGCGTACTCCTCGTCGCCGAGCGTGAACCCGGGGCCGATGACGGCGTCGGGATGGCGGCGCGTGTATTCGTCGCCGAAGTCGTCGATGAAGCCCAGTGCGTAGAGCGTCGCGGCGAAGCGGCTGATGTATTCGGGTTCGGTGACGATGTCGGGCATGATGCCGCCGCCGTCGTAGACCTTGCGGCCCGTACGGGTGGTGAACTCGCGCACCAGCGAGTCGGCCACCTCGCTGACGGTGCCCTGCTGCGAGAGCGAATAGTCGATGGCCTGGATGCAGCGGCCCGAAGGGATGTAGTATTTGGCCGTGGTGAGCTTGAGCATGGCGTTGTAGCCCAGCGGACGGGTGGACTGGACCAATCCCTTGCCGAAGCTGCGCTGCCCGATGAGCACCGCCCGGTCGAGGTCCTGGAGGGCGCCCGCGACGATTTCGGCGGCCGAAGCCGTCTGTCCGTTGACGAGCACCGCCAGAGGCAGGTCGGCGAAGGCCGGCTCGGACTGGGTGCGGTAGGTCTGCTTCGACGCCTCGGTGCGGCCCCGGGTGCTCACCACCTCGGTGCCTTTGGGGACGAACATCGAGAGAATCCTGACAGCCTCCTGGAGAATGCCGCCGCCGTTGGAGCGGTAGTCGAGAATCAGCCCCTCGAGCGGCCCCTCGCTGCGCAGCCGTTCGATGGCGGCGCGCAGCTCCTCGTAGGAGCCTTCGGTGAAGTCGCTGTGACGGACGTAGCCGATGCCGCCGGCCACCCGCCCGGCATAGGGCACGCTGGGAATGGCGATCCGTTCGCGGGTGAGCGTCAGGTTGCTGCGCGTGCCGTCGAGGCGTTCGATGCCGATCCGCACCTTGCTGCCCGGGTCGCCCTTGAGCAGGGCCGAGACCTGTTCGGTGGTGAAACCCTCGGCCGACTTGCCGTCGATCGACAGGATGCGGTCGCCGATGCGGATGCCGGCCCGGTCGGCGGGCGATCCCTCGTAGGGCTGTGCGAAGGTCACCCAGTCGCCCTTTTTGCGGATGAGCGAACCCACGCCGCCGTATTTCCCTGTGGTGAGCAGCTCGAAGTCGGACATCTCCTCCTCGGGGATGTACTCCGTGTAGGGGTCCAGGTCGCGGACCATGCCCGCGGCGGCTCCCTGCATGAGGCGGTCGGGGTCGATCGGGTCGACGTAGCCGACCGACAGTTCGCGCATCATGTTCACGGCGATCTCCATGTTGCGGCCCAGGCCGAAGTCGTCGTGGGCGGCGCGGATCGTCAGCGCGGCAACGGCCGCGAGCAGGACGGCGATTGCCGGGTACCGGAGTCTCTTATTCATGGCGTTCAGTCATTTGCAGGTAGGAGTCGAGACGGTATTCGACCCGCGCCACGCCGCGGCGGATGCCGTCGAGCTCGATCCACTGGCCGTATTGGCGCACGGTGATCTCGTCTTCGAAAAGCAGCATCGTCCGGTGGAGGAACGTGTCGGCGCGGAAGGTCATCGCCCCCTCCCGCTCGCCGTGCAGCGAAAATCCTGCCGAGCGGAAGGCGTTGACGATCTGCGTGCGGTTTTCCTCGACGTCGCCCTCGATGCGGCGCGTGACGAATCCGAAGCGGGGATAGAGCGCCGCCAGCACGAGGATGGCCAGGAAGAGCGTCAGGAAACGGTCGGTGCGGAACATCACGTGGAGCGTCTGGGCGAAGGTGAGGTCCGAAGTGCCGGTGAGCAGCATGAGGGCCATGAGGGCCAGGCAGAGCACGCACAGGGCGGCGAAATATTTCAGCGAGCGGATGAGGTATTGCATGGTCGGAAAGAGAACGGGATTTTCGGAATTTTATTTTTCGGCGGTCCGGGCGATGGTTTCGGCCACCTCCTGCATGAGCCATTTGGGGGTCGAGGTGGCGCCGCAGATGCCCACCGAGCCGAGACCCGCGAACCAGGAGGGTTGCAGGTCGGCGGCCTCCTCGATCACGCAGGTGCGGGCGTTGGCCCGGCGGCACACCTCGGAGAGCACCCGGCCGTTGGAGGATTTGCGGCCGCAGACGAAGACCACGGCATCGAACCGGGCGGCGAACCGGGCCAGGTGCTCCTCGCGGCCCGAGACCTGGCGGCAGATCGTGTCGTCGAGACGGATCATCGCCGGATCGGACGCCCGGCGGCGCATTTCGTCGCCCAGACGGCGGAAGAGACCGATGCTCTGGGTGGTCTGGGAGAGAAAATGGACCGGGCGCGTGAAGTCGATCTGCCCGAGGTCCGCTTCGCTTTCGATCACGAGCGTGGGGTCGTCGACCTGTCCCGTGAGCCCCACCACTTCGGCATGGCCCCGCTTGCCCAGGATCACCACCTGGCCGTTCAGGGGACGCATCGCTTCGTGCGCCCGTTTGACGCGCTCCTGCAAACGGGCCACGACCGGACAGGTGGCGTCGATGACCTCGATGCCCAGACGCCGGGCCTCGGCATAGGTCGCGGGCGGCTCGCCGTGCGCCCGGATGAAGAGACGGCAGGCGCTCAGATGCGGCATGTCGTCGTGCGTGACGGTGCGCAGGCCCAGGCGTTCGAGTCGCTGGACCTCGATGCGGTTGTGCACGATGTCGCCAAGCGAACAGACCGTGCCGCCCTCCGCAAGAGCCTTTTCGGCTTCGCCGATCGCCCGGACCACGCCGAAGCAGAAACCCGATTTGTCGTCGATCTCGATGTGCATCTTCGCCGAAGGATGAACGGGTCAGAGCCGGGGCTCCGTGCGGGTGATACGGGCGAATTGCCGCATGAACCACTCCATCTGTTCGTCGACGGTCATGCGGCTGTTGTCGAGCACGATGGCGTCGTCGGCCTGCCGGAGCGGCGAGACGGCCCGGCTCATGTCGGCCCGGTCGCGGTCGCGAACGTTGCGCTCGATCTCTTCGAGGGTGACGCTCTGCCCTTTGGCCGTGAGTTCGTCGTAGCGGCGCCGGGCGCGGACGGCCGGGTCGGCGGTCATGAAGATCTTCATCTCGGCGTCGGGGAAGACCACCGTGCCGATGTCGCGGCCGTCCATGACCACGCCCCGGCGGCGGCCCATCTCCTGCTGCATGGCCACCAGCTTTCGCCGCACGGCGGGAATGGCGCTCACCTGGCTCACGCAGTTCGACACCTCGATGGTGCGGATGCGGCCTTCGACCAGATCGCCGTTGACGTAGATGTCGCTGGCGCCGCGGGCCGGGTTGAAACGGAACGTGATGGCGATTTGGTCGAGCAGGGCGGCGACCGCCTCCTCGTCGACGATGCCCGAGCGGATGGCGCCGTGCTCCTGCGCGTAGAGCGTCACGGCGCGGTACATGGCGCCCGTGTCGATGAAGATGTATCCCAGCCGGGCCGCGATGGCCTTGGCGAAGGTGCTCTTGCCGCAGGACGAGAATCCGTCGACGGCGATGATGATGCGTTGTTCAGTGTCCGACATTGGGGAAGATGTCAAAAAAGGTGGATAATATGGTGTAGACACCCAGAATACCGATGATGAGCCCCGCGACGTGGTTGATCGTCAGCATGTGGCGCGGACGGAAGCGGCGGCGGAAAAGATTGATGACCGAGGCCAGCAGGGTCCACCACGCTGCGGCTCCGCCGAAAAATCCGGCGATGGTGAACAGGGCGCGCAGCAGTCCGTCGGAGCCCGCTCCCGTGAGGTCGCCCGTCGAAATCTTGAATACGGCGAAGAAGGCCAGGATGTAGGGGATGACCATGATGAAGTTGGCGATCGTCAGGCCGAAGATGGAGACGAAATCCTGCCACAGCGAACTTTTCCCGGCCCTGTTGCGGCGGATCTGCGGCACGGGGTTCTGCGTGAAGATGTAGACGCCGACCACCACCACGAAGATGCCGCCCACGACCCTCAGAAGCGTGTTGTACTGTTCGATGCGGCTTTGGAGCATCGAGTAGAAGAAGAAGGCCGCCATGGCCATGAAGGTGTCGGCGCAGGCGACGCCGAGACCCGAGACGATGCCCGAACGGCGGCTTTTCGAAAGCGTCCGCTGGATGCAGAGCACGGCCACGGGCCCGACGGTGATCGAGGCCGCGATGCCCACGCAGAAGCCGCGGACGAGGAGTTTCAGTATGTCGAATGTCATAGTCGGGTCGGGTGCGGTGTTTCGAATGACAAAGATACGAAAAGTCGAGAGCAGAAGCAAGCGATAGCTTGATTCTGCCGGGACGGAGTATCTTCGACGAAGTCAAAGATACGAAAAGTCGGGCGCAGAAGTAAATTTATTTGCGTTTTGCCGAGGCGAAGTATCTAAGGCGAAGTCGAAGATACGGAAAGCCGGACATGGAGCAGGGGCCGCTGCGAATCCGGTTCCTGTCCCGGCCGAAGCGGCGGGAATAGGGAGGGGCCGGCTTTCAGCCGGGCGCAAACAGCTGCGGCGGAGCGCTCAAGTGGCTGATCTGTTGATAAAATATCGAAAACTTCGGTCCGTGAATTGCACGGAGTGTTTCAGAAACGGATAATTTTGTGAAAACAAACACGCTCACCGACATGGCAGAGATGAAACAATTCGGCCTCGACGTCGAACTCGGCGAAGAGGTCGCGCAGGGGCACTATTCGAACCTGGCGATCATATCCCACTCCACCTCGGAGTTCATCCTCGATTTCGCGGCCGTGCTCCCCGGCGTGCAGAAAGCCCGCGTGAAAAGCCGCATCATCCTCACGCCCGAGCATGCCAAACGTCTGCTGCGCTCGCTGCAGGAGAATATCGTGCGCTACGAAAGCAACGTGGGCAAGATCGAAATCCCCACGCCTCCGCCGACGCCCGGATCGGGGCCCAAGATGGGCGAGGCGTAGAGGCGGCCGGAGGCGGGTACGCACTTCGAGAATCCTTGTTTTACAGCGCTTCGGCCACCACGTAGGTGCTGCCGCCGATGAAGATCATGTCTTCGGCCGAGGCGAGTTCGCGGGCCCGGGCCACGGCGTCGGCGACCGTTGCGACGCTCTCGCCCCGCAAACCGTAGATGGCGGCCTTGGCCGCCAGTTCGGCGGCGGGAACGGCCCGTTCGGAGCGGGCGGCCGTGAAGATGTAGTGCGCGTCGCGCGGCAGCAGCGGCAGAATGTGCGCCAGGTCCTTGTCGCGGACGAAGCCCATCACGCAATAGAGCTGCCGGCGGGGCGTGGCCTTGAGCTGTTCGGCGACGCAGGCTATGCCGTGGGCGTTGTGCCCCGTGTCACAGACGGTCAGGGGAGAGGTGCCGATCTGCTGCCAGCGGCCCCGCAGTGACGTGTTGGCGGCCGCTCCGCTCGCACCCTCCAGAAATGCGCGGCGCGAGATGGTCAGCGGCGTCTCCTCGTGCAGAAAATCGACGACAGCGGCAGCCGTGACGATGTTGTGGCGTTGGTAGAGACCCGCCAGATCGAGGTGCAGGTCGAATGCGCGGCCGTCGCGCAGGCGGCGCAGGCGGAACCGCTGGCCCGTGCCTTCGGGAGCCTGCTCTTCGCAGGAGAATTCCCGCTGGGCGTAGATCACCTTCGACTTGCAGGCCGCGGCGGCCTGTTCGAAGACCCCGTCGTAGCGGGCGTCCGCCTCGCCCAGAATCACGGGGATGCTCTTCTTGATGATGCCCGCCTTCTCGGCGGCGATCTTCGGCAGCGTGTCGCCCAGCAGCGCCGTGTGGTCCATGCCGACGTTGGTGATGACGCTCGCGATCGGCACGATGACGTTCGTGGCGTCGAGCCGTCCGCCCAGCCCCGTCTCGATGACGGCCACTTCGACGTCGCTCTGCGCGAAGAAGTCGAATGCCAGGGCGGCGGTCATCTCGAAGAACGACAGGTCGAGTTCGACCATCTTGTCGTGGTGCTTGTCCACGAAATTCACCACCTTCTGTTTGGGAATCATCTCCCCGTCGACGCGGATGCGTTCGCGGAAGTCCTGCAAATGGGGCGAGGTGAAGAGCCCCGTGCGGTAGCCCGCCTGTTGCAGCACCGAGGCGATGATGTGCGACACGGAGCCCTTGCCGTCGGTCCCGGCGACATGGATGGTGAAGAAGTTGCGCTGGGGGTTGCCCAGATGGCGGCAGAATGCGGCGATGCGCTCCAATCCCGGCTTGTAGGCCGTCGCTCCCTTGGTTTCGAAGGCGGGCAGCGACTGAAAGAGGAATTCGAGGGTTTGGGTGTAGTTCATGTTCCGAACGAAGGGTTAGTGGACCAGGTGATTCCGTTTCTTGACGCGGTAGGCGACGTAGTAGAGTACCGAGAGCAGCAGCACATATTGGGCGATGCGGCCGATGTAATCGCCGTAACGGGTGTAGAACGTCTTGCGCGAGACGAGCGGCACGTCGGCCGTGAGCACTCCGCGTTCGTTCCATCCGAGCGTGGCGCCCACGTCGCCGCGCGGCGATATGAAGCCCGACCGGCCCGTGTTGGCGGCGCGGGCCACGGCGCGGCGGTGTTCGATGGCCCGCAGCCGCGAAAGGGTGAACAGATGGCGGTAGCCGGGGGTGTCGCCCCACCAGCCGTCGTTGGAGACGATGGCCATGAACTGCGCGCCCCGGCGGACGAAATCGCCGAAGAAGTCGCCGTAGAGCCCTTCGTAGCAGATCGCCGGACCCATCGTCACGCCGTCGTGCGTGAAGGCCGTGCCGTGCTGTCCGACGCCCAGCTGGCCCACCACGCCGCCCAGGTCGATGACCAGGAATTGCAGGATGTCGAAGAGTACGGTGGGGGTGTTTTCGACGCCGATGACCAGCCGTCCCTTATGGTGGAGCTGCATGCGGCCGGCGGAGTCGAGCCCCACGGCCGAATTGAAGACGTCGTAGAACCCTCCGGCGAAGCGCCGGTAGGCCGTGCGGGGTTGCAGACCGGCGGCGTAGTGGCGCCGCGTGTTGGCTCCGGCGACGAGCAGGGCCCGGGGATGCGAGGCGCGGAGCGAGTCGGTGAGCTCCTGCCAGAAGTCGCCCGCCTCGCCGCCGCCGAATCCGTCAGAGAGGGCCGGTTCCCAATAGTGGCCCGGAACGGCCGTCTCGGGCAGGAGGATGAACTGCGCGTCGCCCGGCACGGCGGCGAGCAGGTCGACCAAGTTGCGGCGCTGGCTCTCGTCGTCGCCGTCGAATTTGGCGTAGCAGTCCACGTCGGGCTGGACGACGGCCACGCGGACCGAACCTTCGTCGGGCAGCCGTCCGCTCGTCCACATCGTGGCGGAGAGCAGGATCGGCGCGGCCAATGCGGCTGTTGCAACGCTCCACCGGACCGGGTCGCGGCGCGACTGCCAGGCTTCGAAGAAAAGGATGTTGCACACGAGCACCCACAGCGAACCGCCCAGGACCCCCGTGTATTCGTACCATTGCACGGCCCATACGTCGTGCGAGAAGCCGTTGCCCAGAATGAGCCAGGGCCAGGAGAATTCGCCCACCGTATACCAGTATTCGGTGGCGATCCAGGCTGCGACGAGCGTCGTGTAGGCCAGAGCTTTGGTCGCCTTTTTCGAGACCGTGTGGTAGAGCATGAAGGCGATCATGTTGAGCGTCGTGGAGGCCAGCGTGGCGGCCACGGGACCTACGGGAGTGGCGTTCCAGATCCACCACACGGTCGCCAGGTTCCACAGGGCGAAAGTCAGCGCCGCCCAGCCGAACATGCGCCACCACGAACGGCGCGCGGAGTCGTAGAGAGAGCTGATCCACAGCAGCGGAACGAGTGCAACGGGAAGGGTCAGACCCGTCAGGGAGAGCCATCCCGGCGAGAGCAGGACGACCGAGGCGATGACCGCTGCGATTTTCCGAGCCATGAAGAGGGGGTTTTGTGTCGGCAAAAGTAGTCATTCGGGGTCAGATTTCAAAATATTTCCTATTTTTGCCCCGGAGAATCTGCGGCACGGGTTTTGTCCCGAAAAGACGCGGACGCGGCGCATTCGGCCGTTCGTCGGCCCGCTCGTCGCGAAAACGCGGCGCCGTGCCTCTCTTTCGTCGGATTTTTGCCTCATGAACCGGAAAAACACGATCCGATTTTCGTTCGGGACGCTTGTGCTGTGGCTCCTTTTCGCGGCGGCCTGGCTGGGGCGCTTCGCATCGTCGGTCCCGCCCCGGCGGGGCGATTTCTGGACGGCGGCGGCCATGTCGCTGCCGCTGGCCGTCGCGCTGAATGCCGCGGCGCTCATCGTCTGCGTGCTGCGCCGCCGCTGGATGCAGGGGTTGCTGCCGCTGATGGCTCTGGTCGTGAATCTGGGTTATCTTTCCGCCGTATTCAGTCTGCCGCATTTCGGGCCGGAGGACAAAAGATGCGGTATTCGGATCATGACGCTCAACGCCCACGGCTTCGTGCGTCCGGGACCTCCGTGCGAGACGGCCCGTGCCGTCGCACGGCTGGCCGAAGAGGAGCGGATCGACGTGCTCTGCATGCAGGAGGCGGATGTGTCGCCCGACTGTCCGGCCGACACGCTGGCGGCGTTGTTTGCCGGACGGATGCCTTACTTCGAACGGGAGGGCGGCCTTGCCGTGGCGAGCCGTTTCCCCGTGACGGACCGGCACGGTTTCTTCTTGTCCGAGACCAACAACGGATACATGCGGACCGATCTGCTCGTGCGCGGCGATACGCTGAGGCTGCTGACGGTGCACCTGCAAACCACGGGGATTTCGTCCCTGCTCGCCCGGAGACGGGAGACGGACGGTGCGCGTGCGGAGGGCCGTGAGGTGTGGGCATCGCTGCTGCGCAACAGCCGCATCCGGGCGCAGCAGGCGGACAGCCTCGTGCGCGAGATCGAGGCGTCGCCCTACCCGGTGCTTCTGGCCGGGGATTTCAACGATATGCCTTCGTCATACGTCTACCGCCGGATGGGGCGGGCGTTGACCGACGGATTCCGGGCCGTGGGCGAGGGGTCCGGCGCCACCTTCCGCGATCTGGGCGGGATGCTGCGCATCGACTATGTTTTCCATGACGACCGGTTCGCCGCCGTGCGTTACCGCACGCTCGACGAGGAGGTGAGCGACCACAAGGCGGTGGTGGCCGACCTGATCGTGCTGTGAGATAGTAAGATGCGGACCTGGCGGCTTTGAGTGCCGCGGATGGCCGGATGCAGCCGAGGGTATTAATATGATGAAAAAGGCGGCAGTCGTTATACTGCCGCCTTTCGAGCCGAAACCGAGATTTGACGTCGCTTCGCCCGTCTTATCTCTTCTGCTTGCCGCAGGGGCGCTGTCGAAAATGCGAAAATCGCTGCGCGATAAGCGGCCCGAAATAAAAAACCGCTTTCAAGCAAACTTGAAGCGGTTTCTCATTCGTTCCGGTGCCTTGCGGCGCTTTCGCATTTTCGAGCCGAAACCGAGATTTGAACTCGGGACCCCTTCATTACGAGTGAAGTGCTCTACCGCTGAGCTATTTCGGCCTTGAGGAACACACGCGGTGTTCCTTTGGGACTGCAAATATCCGAAAAAAATTTATTTCTCGCAACAAATTCGGAAATTTTCTCGCTTTTGTTGTTATCTTCGCGTCAAAACAGAGGCTTTATGATCACTTTTTCGATCTGTCTGGCGCTGCTCGTCACGGCCTACTTCACCTACGGCCGTTACCTGGAGCGCCTCGCCGGGGCCGATCCGACGACCGAAACTCCTTGCCGCAGGCTCTACGACGGCGTGGACTATGTTCCGCTGCCGCGGTGGCGGGTCTTCCTGATTCAGCTGCTCAACATCGCCGGGACGGGACCCATCTTCGGCGCCGTGCTGGGGGCCTGCTTCGGCCCCGTGGCCTTTCTGTGGATCACCTTCGGCGGCATCTTCATGGGGGCCATGCACGACTATCTGTCGGGCATGATGCTCGTGCGCAACGACGGATTGAGCGTCCCCGAAGTCGTCGGGCGCTATCTGGGCGGCGGCATGCGGCAGTTCATGCGGTTGTTTTCGGTGCTGCTGCTGGTGCTGGTCGGCGCGGTTTTCCTGCTCAGCCCCGCGCAGCTGCTGGCGGGCATGGTGCCGTCGGTGGACGTTTCGGTGTGGGTGTGGATCATCCTGGGCTACTACTTCGTGGCGACGCTGCTGCCGATCGACAAGATCATCGGACGCATCTATCCTCTGTTCGGCGCTGCGATGATCGTCATGGCTCTGGGGCTGCTGGGCGCGGCTTTCTGGGGCGAGTGGCGGATTCCGGAGCTCACGACGCTGCGCAACTTCCAGTCCGATGCCCATGCGCTGCCCATCGTCCCCACGCTCTTCATCACCATTGCGTGCGGCGCCATCTCGGGATTCCACGCCACGCAGTCGCCCATGATGGCCCGGTGCGTGGAGAACGAAGGGCAATGCCGCTCGGTGTTCTACGGGGCGATGATCTCCGAATCGATCATCGCACTGATCTGGGCGGCCGTGGCGATGGCTTTCTTCGGCGGCGCGGGGGCGCTGTCGACGGCGCTGGGCGAGCACGGCGGAAGCGCCGCCTGGGCCGTGAATGCCATTTCGAACGGCATGCTGGGCGTGGCCGGCGGCATTCTGGCCCTGCTGGGGGTCGTGGCGGCTCCCGTCACCTCGGGCGATACGGCTTTCCGTTCGACCCGACTCATCATCGCCGACATGTTCGGACTGGAGCAGCGGAGCATCCGCAAGCGTCTCTATATCTGCATCCCGCTTTTCATCGCGGGATATTGGATCACGCAGGTCGATTTCGACGTGGTGTGGCGCTACTTCGCCTGGACCAATCAGACGCTGGCGACCGTGGTGCTGTGGACCGTGGCCGTGTGGCTCGCCGCAAGGCGGGCCAACTGCTGGGTGGCCGTCGTGCCGGCGCTGGCGATGACTTACGTATGCGCGTCGTTTCTGTTCGTCTCGAACCAGTTTTTCGGTCTGGAGAACCGCGTGGCGGCCTATCTGGCCGGCGGTGCGGTGACGCTGGCCGTCGGCGCGATCTTTCTGTTCAAACTGCGCAGCGATGCAAAAGGCCGTTCTTAACCCGACGCCCGACCAGACGTTCGAACTCGTCGGCGAGGGAGCTTACGATTTTGCGGGCGTGCTGGCCCGCACCCGGAAAATGCAGGCGTCGGGGGATGTCGAGGGTGCCTGCGAAACCCGGTTCAGGGCGTTCCAGCGCCTGGCCGAAGTGATTCCCGACGACGAGGAGATCAACCTCGAATGGAACCACCGCAATTCGCGGGCGGCGCTGGAGCTGATCCACGCCTCGGCCGTCGACCATTTTCTCATCAACGATTTCGAAATGTCGGCGGCGCTGCTGGAGATGCTGCTCGATCTGGACCCCGAGGATCATCTCGAGGGGAGCGAGCTGCTGGCGTTCGCCTACCTGGCCATCGGCGAGGAGGAGTCGTTCGACGAGGTGATCAACGATGTGCCGGACAAGAGCGCCAGCCGCGAGCTGCTGCTGCTCTGGTCCGGATTCCGCCGCGACGGCACGCTGCCCGAAGGCGAGCTGCAACGCTTCCGCACGCGTTTCGCCCCCTATTTCGCGGAGTTCACGGCCGGAGAGCATCCGGCCGACGGGACCTATCTGCGGGATATCGAGAGCGAGCGTCCTTCGCTGGCGGCGCAGGCGCGCGAGCTGTGGCTGCGGACCGAGAATCTGTGGGTGCTGTGGCCCGGGTTCATCGAAGCGCTGCGCGCAGCGGGAAAATAGGGCTGCGCAGAGGATGCGGGGAACCCGCAAGCCGTGGACTGCGGAGTTGCGGGCCGGATGTCCGAATGGAAAACCGCCCCTGCCGATTGCTATTTCGGCAGGGGCGGTCGTTCGTTGCGGGGTGTGCGGATCACTCGGCTTCGGAGCAGTCGAAGCCTTCGGCCGCCGCGCGCTCCTCCATGCGCCGGATGCGTTCGTCCAGATCGGGATGGGTGGAGAAGAGCTGGTTGATCCGGCTGCTTTTCTGCGCGCCGGCCTCCTCCTGCATCTGCTTCAGACGGCGGAACGAACGGGCCATGGCTCCGGGGTTCTTGCCGCTCCGCTTCAGAAATTCGTATCCGTAGTCGTCGGCGTCGCGCTCCTGTTTCTGTGAATAGGTCGCATTGACGAGCGCTTCGCCCAGGTCGCCCAACTGCGAGTCGGTGAGGGCTGCCGCCCTGCCGCCCGTGGAGGATACGCCGTCCTTGAGCGCCGAGGCGAGCAGGGCCGTGCGGAATCCTTTCTTCGAGTCGCGGTGGGCGATGTGACCCACTTCGTGACCGATGACGCCCAGCAGCTCGTCGTCGGTCATGATGTCCATGAGCGACGAGAAGACCCGCACGCTGCCGTCGGCGCAGGCGAACGCATTGACGTCGACGACGTGGTATACCTTGAAATTGAGCGGAATGCCTTCGGCGTCGCCCAGACCTTCGGTCAGCCGGACGAGCCGCTGCGTGTAGGGGTCGTCGGCCGCGCAGACCGGATTGTTGGCATCCATCCAGTCGATGTACTCCTTGACATAGGCGGCCATCTGCTCGTCGCTGAGCGTGACGGCCTGAGTGGCCTTGACGGCCCCTCCGATCGCTTTTTTCAGGTTGAATTGCGCATGAACGGGCATGCAGGCGGCCAGACACAAACAGACGACCGCACATTTCAGGATCGAATTTTTCATATCGGGTTGAGTTCGGAGAATCGGCTATTCCGTCTTTTTGCGAACCAGTTCGCGGAAACAGTGGCGGCAGATGGGCTCGTAGGCATCCTGCGCACCGAGCATCACCTGCTTGTCGTCGCTCGTGAGGCGGTGGGAGTGGTGGGCCAGGTTGCCGCAGCGCACGCAGATGGCGTGGACCTTGGTGACGTACTCGGCCGTGGCCATCAGGGCGGGCATGGGGCCGAAGGGTTTGCCCGTGTAGTCCATGTCCAGACCCGCGGCGATCACCCGCACGCCGTTGTCGGCCAGCCGGCGGCAGACCTCGACGATGCTCTCGTCGAAGAACTGCGCCTCGTCGATGCCCACCACGTCGACGTCGGAGGCCATCAGCAGGATGTTCTGCGGCGATTCGACGGGGGTGGAGCGGATGGCGTTGGCGTCGTGCGAGACGACCTGCTCCTCGGAGTAGCGCACGTCGATGCGCGGTTTGAAGATTTCGACCCGCTGGTGGGCGAACTGAGCGCGTTTGAGGCGGCGGATGAGCTCCTCGGTCTTGCCCGAGAACATCGAGCCGCAGACCACTTCGATCCAGCCTTTGCGGCTGGCATTTTCCAAAAACATATCGTTGAGACGGTTCGGGTTAAATTCCGGGGCGGAAAAAGATCCGCCGCGGAAAGACGGTGCAAAAATAAGGGATAATCGCGAATCTTCAAACTCTTTTCCGCGGCCGCAGGAGCGGGGATGCCCGCTGCGGAGAGCCGGACGGACGAAACGGCCGGAGGCGTGTCAGAGCCACTTCTTGTAGCGGAAGAACCAGATCGTCAGGCCCGAGCATACGATCATCAGCCCGATGGCGAAGAGGTAGCCCAGCGGCACCACCCAGCCGTTGGGAAGCGTCAGATGCCAGTCCAGCTCGGGCATGTACTTGAAATTCATGCCGTAGATCGAGGCGATGAGCGTCGCGGGGAGAAAGATCACGGCCGCCACGGAGAAGATTTTGACGATTTCGTTCTGCTCGATGTTGATCAGACCCAGCGCCGCGTCCTGGATGTAGTCGAGACGCTGGAACGAGAAGTCGGCGTGGTTGATGAGCGAATTGACGTCCTTGATCATCAGCTGCAAACGCGGGTAGATGTCGTTGGGAAAGCGCTCCGAGCGCAGAATGCCCGACAGGACGCGCTGGCGGTCGAAGATGTTCTCGCGCAGCGACATGGTGCTCTCCTGCAAGGCGCTGATGCGGTGCAGGACGGCCTTGTCGATCGTGTCCTCGGAGTTGATCGCCTTCGAGAGGCCGGCCACCTGTTTGGAGATCAGCTCGACCATGTCGGCATCGAAGTCGATGCGCACTTCGAGCAGCGAAATGAAGAGGTGGTAGCCCGTGGAGTAGCTGCGGTAGTTCATCTGCAGCCGTTTCTCGGTCTCGCGGAAGGTGCGGAACTCGGCGTTGCGCACCGACACCAGGACGCCTTCGTTGGAGATGATGAACGAGACGGGCTCGATGAGGAACGTCTCGCCCGTGGGCACGAAGAAGTTGGAGTTGGAGATGATGGCGTTCTCGTCCTCGGAGTATTTCGAGGTGGATTCGATCTCCTCGACCTGCTGCTGGGTCTGGAGGCTGATCTCCATGAAGTTCTCGACGGCCTTCTGCTCCTTGATGGTGGGTTGGAAAAGGTCGATCCACAGAATGTCGTCGTAACCCAGCTCGTCGAAAAGCCGGGTGTCGGCATTGCGGATGATCTTGTTGTATTGCTTGAGGTAGATGGTAATCATAGTGACGCTCTCTTAAAGTTCTTCGATCCGGTTTCAGAGAGGCGGGCGCGGGGCCCTCAGTCTCTTCAGCCGGGATTGGCGCGGGGGGCCACCTTGAGACCCTCGGCCCAGAACTTTTCGAGCGCCAGCCGTTTCTGGCTGTCGTAGAGGTAGTCGAACTGCATGAGCGCGGCATAGGCGGCGGCATCGGCTCCTGCGTCCGAGGCGATGAGCGCTTCGTAGCCGTGTTCCAGACCGAAAGTCAGCGCATGTTGCAGCGCTTCGATGCAGTCGGCGCCGACATCGGGCCGGGCGACCCAGACCGCAAAGGCGAACGGCAGCTCGCCGTAGGGGCGCCACAGGTCGACGAGCGGGTCGTCGCAGCCTTCGACCGCAGCCCGCGCCGATTCGGCGGCGCCGACGCAATACTCCGTGACGATGCGCGCGTCGCCGAGCGAGGGTACGATGACGGCCGGCACCAGGGCGATGTCGGCCTGGCGGGCGGCGAAGCGGCGGACGGTTTCGGCGGGATCGGACAACGACAGTTCGGCATGCAGGTCAGCTGCATGCTGCATACCGTAAACGAACGGCACCGTGCCGAAGCACGATACGGCGGCTATACGGGGTACTGTGACCATCGTCCATAAAGAATAAACAGCTCGGTTTTCGAGACAAAGTTAGGAAAAATTCGGCAGTTTTTTACAACGGGTGCGCAAAAAACGTCCCGAAAACTTGACAAGGGGGTGTCGCCCGGCGTATCTTCGCAGCACGATTCACACTCAAGTCCGCTCGGCGAGCGGATTATCGACAATAATTCGGGGTTGCCTCTCAACCCGTTGCGAATCGTTATCAACATCCGTCGACATTTTATCATCGGTTTTTTCAACAATCTGCCGTGCTGCGGGCGGTGCCGTCCGGAAGGGCTGCCGGCGCAGGCGAAACACATTCGGATCATGCTTACTTTTCCCCATGCACCCACCTCTTACTACGTGCCCGCCGGCCGGCCAGTCGAATTCACGGTCGCAAGCGATCCCGCTGCGACGTTCGACGTGCGGATTCTCGATGCCGCAGGCGGCGAACAGTTAGGCGTGCGGCGGTTCGCCGACACCTCGGAAGCCGTCGTCGACGTGGCGCCCTGCGTCGCCCGCACCCTGCGCTTCGCTCCGCGGCCGGGCCGGACGGGACTGATCGACACGTCCGGCCGCGTGCGGTCGGTCCGCCTCTGCGCCGTACAGGCGGGGACGACCAGACAGCTCTTCTCGCACGAGCGGGTGCTGTATCCGGCAGCGGAGGAGAAGACGCTGCCTGCGTGGCTCTCCACCCTGCCGCGCGCCCGTCTGATCGCCCGCGACGAATGCGACGAGCTGTCCTGGCTGAGCGCCGATCCGCTGCGGGTGGTCGTCACGGCCTACGACCGTTCGGGCGATACGGAGGGTTGCTCGTTTCAGACGGAGGGCGGCGGTCTGACCGCTTTGCGGCTTCGCGCCGCCGACTTCCCGGCGGCCGAACGGATCGAGGTGCAGGCCGGAGCGTGCGGCACGGTCGTGTACACGGTGATCCCACCGCTTGCGGAGGGGTGCCGGGTCGCCTGGCGCAGCGCCGAAGGTTCGGTCGAACACTACACCTTTCCCGTCGAGGTGTCGGAGCGCGTGACGGCGCGCCGGAAGCGGGTCTACGGCCCCGACGGGTATACGACGACCGGCGCCGAGACGCATTCGTGCCGGCGGCTCCGCTCGGCGTTCGAGACGCGCGAGGTGCTCGATGCGCTGGCCGGCATCCTCAGCTCGCCCGAAGTGTGGACGGTCGAGGCGGGAAAATACGTCCCGGTCGATGTGGCGGGCGAGGAGGCTTTCACGCACCGTCACGGCACGCTGAGCTGTCTGGAACTGGAGATTCGTCCCCGAATGAAAAACGAACGCATATGGAATTGAGAATCGACGGCGTGCCGTGCGATCTGGGCGACGGACCGATCGTCGTGCCCGGATACGAAGAGCGGAAAATGACGGAGATCGGAGCGGCCCGCGAAGGGCGCTCGCTGCGGATCACCCTCCCGCGTTCGCCGCGCAACGACCTGCAGCTCTGCGACGAGTGCGACCTCCATGCGGGCGAGCGGTTCAACGGCTGCATCCGCTACGGGGAGGTGCGGGCCGAGGGGGTGGTGCTGCTGGAGGGGCCGGTGAGGCTGCTGGCCGTGTCGTCCGACGGCTATTCGATCGAAATCCGCGACGGCGGTGCCGAATGGGCGTCGATGGCGGCCCGGCACACGCTCGACGAGCTGGAGATCGACTACCGGGCCCGGCTGCTGCCCGAGACGATCGAGGCGAGCTGGACCGACGCATCCCCCGTGAAGTTCTTCCCCGTGCGCCGCGACGAGTATCCCCGGCAGAGCGGTTCGCAGGACCTGCTGCCGGCCCAGCGGCTGCTGACGGTGGACGACTACCACCCGTTCCTGCATCTGGCCACGATGGTCGAGCGCATCTTCGGGCAGGCGGGGTACCGGACGGAGAGCGATTTCCTGCGGTCGGACTTCTTCCGCTCGCTCTACATGAGCGGAGCCTATGCATCCCGCGAAACGGCGGCCGCCGAGGCCCGCATGGGCTTCTTCGCCCGGCGCCTCGCTCCCGCCACGGCCGTGGCGAGTGCGGCGGGGCGGGTCTATGCCGACCCGCTGGCCGAGGTCAACACGGTGGGCAACATCGTCGATACGGCGACGCCCCAGACGCTCGATGCCGACGGAGAGCCCGTGCCCGAACTGTACGACAACGGACACGGATTCGGTCTGGAGAACGGGATGATCCGCTTCCGCCCCGTCTCGGAGGTGAGCGTCGGATTCGAATATGATCTGCGCTACACCACCGATCACCGCATATGGAGCCGCACGCGGCTCCGGGGGTTCGACTCGATCTATCTGGGACCCGGATCGGAGATGCGTTTCGAACTGCCGAACCGCTACGAGGACCGGCGCGGAGACATCCGGCCCGGGTCGGCGTATCGCGTGGTGGTGTTCGACCATGCGGCGGGCGATCGTTACCGGCTGACCTGCATCCGCAACGGCGCGGGCGAGGCGACCTGGACGACTTTCGCCGCCCGGTCGTTCCTGACGTCGACCCCTGCGGCCGGGACGACCGCCGATCCGGTGCTGTGGGTGATGCGCGACGGCGCATGGACCGAGTATTCGGGCGACTGGGCCCTCTACGACGGTTATGTGGGCGAGACCGGACGGACGACGGTCGAGGTGCGGGTGCGCACGGCTGCCGAGATCGTCTCGCCCTCGTCGCCGAAGTATTTCCATGCGATCCAGTTCTTCGGGGCCGAGGCGGGCATGTCGCTGACGCTCGACAAGCGCTGTTCGATGCAGCCGCGGTTTCTGGCCGCACCGGGCTACGGAGCGACGCTCGCTTTCGCCGACGTGGCGCGCCACCGGATCCGGCAGTCGGAACTGCTCGAAGCGATCGCCCACCTCTTCAATCTGCGGTTCTACACCGAGGAGCCGACCCGCACGGTGTGGATCGAACCGGCCGACGGCTTCTACGGCGCCGGACCCGACGCGGACTGGAGCGGCCGGAGCGATTTCGACGCCCCCGTCGTGCGGATCCAGGGGGCTCCGCAGGTGCATGAACTGCGAACGTGGTGTTATCAGCCGGCCGACGGAGCCGTGGCCCGCCGCGACCGGGAAAACGGAACCGAGACGGGAGCCTGGTCGCGGCAGACCGAATCGGCGGCGGCCTTGCTGGGCGAGGAGCGGCTGCGCAATCCGATTTTCCGTCCGACGCTTTCGGTGGCGGGGCACTGTGCCGACGCGCCCGCGGCGCTGGTGCCCGACGTGGGCGACCGCGACGCGGCCGACGGGGACGGCGTCAATTTCGCGCCCCGCATCGTCCGCTACGCCGGCATGCATCCGCTGCCCGAGGGGCAGCGCTGGGGGTATCCTTCGTATGGCGGCTCCTATCCGCTGGCGGCTTTCCATTTCGCGGGCGACGGTGCGGAGGAGCCCTTCACCCTCGGATTCGAGGATCGGGACGGCGCCGCGGGGCTGCACCGCTACTACGACCGGCAGGCGGCGCGCGATGCGGAGGGCGAGCGCATCGGACTGACGCTGCGGATGGCGCCGCACGAATTCGCGGGGCTGTTCGCGCCCGGCACGGGAGCCGCCGAGGTGCGGTCGGTCTTCCGCATCGGCACGGGTCGCGGCACGGTGCGGGCCCTGCTCCGGGAGGTCGGCGATTACGATCCGGCCGCAGGCACCGCGAAGTGCGTTTTCACCCGGGAGACGGCGTGACGCGTTTCGCTCCGTCCTTCCGTTCCAATCATTCATTGTTTCACTTTCAACCATTCCTGTTTTATGAAGTCGGAAATTCAAATCCGCAACGAGGCGGATCTGTGCCGCATCGAGATCGAGGGAACGATCGGCGTGCCCGAAGAGTGGCAGTTCGACGATCCCGAAAGCCGTGTGGCGACCTACGAGCGGTTTCGCGCGGCGTTGGACCGCATCGCAGGCATCCGGGCTCCGGAGATCGTGGTCGACATCCGTTCGACGGGCGGCGACGTCAACGATGCCCTGCTCATCCACGATGCCCTGTGCCAGACCGGGGCGCACATCACCACCCGCTGCTTCGGGTACACCGCATCGGCGGCGACGATCATCGCCCAGGCCGCCTCGGACGGCTGCCGGGAAATATCGGCCAATGCGCTCTACCTGATCCACACGTCGGTGTGCGCCACCGAAGGGAACGCTTCGGAGCTGGCCGGGAAGCTCGAGCTGCTCCGGCAGACCGACGAACGGCTTGCGGCCCTCTATGCCGCGCGTTCGGGCCGCGCGGTCGAGGAGTTCGAGGCGCTGATGGCCGAGAACAACGGCAACGGCCGCTGGCTTTCGCCCGAGGAGGCGGTGGCGGCCGGTCTGGCCGACCGGATCGTCGGGGCCGACGAACGCTCCGACGCGGAGCGTCCGGGCAACATCGTCCGCGGCTGGGAGCGTCTGCTCGCCCGCTGCGGGTTGCGGCGGAGCGAAGAGATGCCCGAGGACCGCAACATCCTGCACTTCGGTCAGAGCGCTCCGCAGCGGCGGCCGCAGACGGAGCCGGACGGCGACGGGGCGCAGCGGGCGATGCCGACTCGGACCCGCTCCTGCGAGGATCCCTCCTACGCCGAAGCGGTCCTGACGGCCAATCAGCGGGCCTATGCCGAAGACGCGAAGCTGTTTCACAAATAAAATGTCCGGCCACGGGCCGGACGGGCCGAAGTCCTCCCAGCGGAGGCCCGCAAAAAACACTGCGCGCTCCGCAGGCTTCAGTCCGCTTCAACCTTTTCATTTTTCACCTTTAACTTTTCAAAAATCATGAGTTTTCTCGAAAGTGCCAAGCAGTACACCGGTGCCGAACTGGACACCATCTTTTTCCGACCCTTCCTGACCGGCCCTTCGGCCGAGGAGCTGGGCGTGAGGGTGCTTTACAACATGCCCGTGCCCACCACCGTACAACTCTGGGACGGGCAGCGCAACATCCTCCAGAAGTACACCGCCGCAGGCTGGACGGGCGGCGATCCGGCGACCAAGTACCAGAAGACCCTCTCGCTCAACCGCGTGAAGGCCGAACTCGGATTCTCGGCTGCCGACTACTTCTCGCTCGTCTACGAGAAGATCGCCGCCCGCGCCGACGTCAACATGGACGATCTGACGGGCACGGAGCTCGAACAGGCCGAGACGGCGCTCTTCCGTCAGGCCGTGGCCGAGAACATCCGCGCCACGATGTGGGTGGGCAACACGGCCGCCTCGTCGGGCTACAACACCTTCAACGGCTTCCTGCGTGCGCTGGACAGCGGCGTGTCGGCCGAGTTGTTCTACTTCAAGTCGTTCCAGTCGGCGGCGCTCGCCGATCCCGCCTATGCGGTGACCCTCTTCGACGATCTGTGGAAGAACGCCGACATGCGCATCCAGGACATGAAGGCCGAAGGACAACTGGCGTTCTTTGTCACCTCGGACATCTACTTCCTCTATGAGAAGTACCTCGACTCGAAGGGGGTCGATGCGGCCTATTCGGGGGTCGTCGACGGCCGCAAGGGGCTGGCCTACCACGGCATTCCCGTCATCGACGTGCGTCTGGGCAACTACCTCGCGGGTACCTCCTACCCCAAGTCGTTCTGCCTGCTGACCGACCGCCGCAACCTGGTGCTGGCCGTCAATACGGCCGACTTCCCCGGCAACGAGGTGCGCATGTGGTACAACCCCGACCAGATGGAGAACCGCCAGCGCGCCGTCTTCATGGCCGGATGCGACATCCTCGACGAGACGCTCGTAAGCTACGCCTACCTTGCCTAAAGAGGGGCCGCCGCAGGGGCCTCGGGGCCTCTGCGGCGTTCCCCGTCTGCGGGCGCCGGGCCGGAGCCGGCGGAGGCGACGCAAGAATCGCGGGCCTGCGCCGGGGGCGGCAGCGGCTCGCCCGGTCTCCGATCGGATTTCGCATCAACGGATAACTGACACAAGACAATGGACAAGAAAAAAAACTACCGTACGGCCGTGGCGGTTTCGAACCGCACGCAGCCGTCTTTCGTCACGGTCGGCGCCGGACGCGTCGAGAGCGACAAGTTCTGGCGCTGGGGCGACGACAACCTTTTCCCGTGCGCCCTGGCCCTGATGGCCCGCCGCTCGACCACCCACCGCCGCATCATCAACGACAAGGCCGACTACATTTCGGGCAAGGGATTCGTCTGCGACGAGGAGCGGGCGCCCCGTCTGAAAGCGTTCGTCGACCGGGTGAACGCCCAGGGCGAGAGCCTCAGGCAGGTTGTGGGCAAGCTCGCATTCGACAAGGCGCTGTTCGGCAATGCCTTCCTGGAGATCGCCACCGACGAGCGGCATTCGTTCCTCGCATTCTGGCACCAGGACGCCTCGCGCTGCCGCGTGGCGCGCGACGAGGAGCATGTGCTGCTGCACCACGACTGGTCGGCGTTCAATCCGGCCGAGGCGCGGACGCTGCCGCTCTACCCCCGCTTCGAGAGGCAGGACGACGGCACGCTGCGGGCGATGATCCACTACAAGGACTACGAGCCCATGTTCAGCCACTACGGCGTGCCGCCCTACATCGCCGGATTCAACGTCTCGGCCATCGCCTACAAGACCGACCGCTGGAACATTTCGCGTCTGGACAATTCGTTCCAGCTTTCGGGCGTGCTGATGCTCGACTCGGCCGTCGACAGCGAAGCCGAGGCCGACCGGATCGTGCGGCTGGCCGAGGAGAAGTTCGCGGGAAATCCCGGCCAGGTGATGTTCGTCCTGCGCGACGGGGAGGGACAGGCGGACAATTCGCGGTTCATCCCCATTTCGTCGCAGAACGAGGGGGACTGGCAGGCGCTGCACGAACAGGCCGTGGGCGACATCGTCGTGGCGCACTCGTGGTTCCGCACGCTGAGCGGTCTGGACTATTCGGGCGGCTTCAGCGCCGAACGCATCCTGCACGAATACGAGGTGGCGCTCAATACGGTCATCCTGAGCGAGCAGGCCGAGCTGCTGGAGCCCATGCGCGAAGCGATCGCCTCGGTGCTGGGCACAGACGCCTCGTCGCTCGAGATCGTCAACCGCCCGCCCACGCGTTCGAAACCCATCTACATGAAGGTCTGGGAGGCCCGCAAGGCCGACGGACTGGACTACGATCCCGAAGACCCCCGGCAGCAGGCTTTCCTGTCGGAGATCACCAAATACAACATCCGAAGCATCGATTGATATGAAAACGCTCGTTTCGCCGGTTCGGGTCGTCGAACTGGCATTCCCCGACGAGGCGATTCCGCCTTCGTCGGTCACCGAAGCCGACATCGCCGCCGCCGAGGAGCGGTGGATCGTGCCCGTCATCGGCCGCGGGCTCCACGAGGCGCTGCTCGACGGCGCCCACACGTCGCTGCGCGACGACTTTCTGGCGGCCCCCGCGGCGCTCTACACGCGTGCGGCGCTGCAATCCCGGCTCGATGTGCGCACCGGACGCTGCGGCACCTCGGCACCCAGGACCGACTGGGGCCAGCCGGCCGGAGCCGAAGCGCTGGGCAGGCTGCGCCGGCAGCTGCTCCGCCAGGCGCGGACGCTGCTGGAGCGAGCCTCGGAGTATCTGCGCGCCCACGCGGAGGAGTTTCCGCTCTACGATCCCCGGAACGACATCCTCGCCCGCCGCACCATAGCGGGCGGCATTCTGCTCGGCGGCGATGGCTCGGGGGCTCGATAACTGCAATCCGGGCAACATCCGCCGCTCGGCCGTGCGCTACAGAGGCGAGGTGCAGCCGTCGCGCGACCCGGCGTTCAAGCAGTTCGAGACGATGGCCTGGGGCTATCGGGCCATTTTCGTGCTGCTCGACACCTACCGCACGCGCCACGGGCTCGACACCGTTGCGGGGATGATCGCCCGCTGGGCGCCGCCCTCGGAAAACCGGACCGACTCCTACATCCGCGCCGTGTGCGGGCGCACGGGGCTCCGGCCCGACGAACCCGTCGATACGCGCGACCGCCGGACGATGGTGCCCGTGGCAGCCGCCATTTCGCGCGTGGAAAACGGCGTCGACGCCTCGATGGCCGACGTGGAGCGCGGCTGGGAGCTGTTCGTGTGAAGCGGCGGTTCGGTGTGGGGCCTTGCGGGCTGAAAATGCAAAAACATGTTTGCGAACATTGAGGAAGTCTTTGCGATGGTTATTCTTTTGTACCGATGGAAAAGCAAAGACATTATCGCAAGGATCATGAGTTTGCCAAACTGGTTGCGCAGCGGATTCGTCAGCTCCGTTACGAGTGCGGTTACACCCAGGAGGATGTGATCGACAAGACGCATCTGGACATCCATCGTTACGAGGCGGGAAATTCGATTCCGCTCCTTTCGTCGATCGTCAAACTCTGCCGGTTTTTTGGCCTGACCCTCGACGAATTCTTCGCTCCGCTGAACTATCCGCCTCGGGAGTAGCCGGACATCCGGGCGCATGCCCGGACGGCGGCGCTCCGCATTCGATAGCTCCCCATGAAGTCTCTTCGCGAACGACTGGACCGGATGCCCATGCTCCGGCTGCTGGTGCCTTTCGCCGCCGGAATCGTTCTGGCGGAGCATGGTGCACTGCCCCTGTGGTTTCTCGCAGGGGCTTTTGCGTTGTGCGGGGTGGTGGCGCTGCTGCTGCGTTCGTCGGCCGCCGCGACGGTGCTGCTCGCGGTGACGGGTTTCGGCGCCGCACAGCTGCGGGAGAGACCCCGCACCGTGCCGCTCGGCGTACCCTGCATGTGGGAGGTGGCGGTGGACGGAATCCCCGCGGTGCGGGACCGTTTTGCGACGGCCGATGCGACCGTCGTGGCCTGGCGCACCGAGGAGTCGCCCCATTGGCATGCGTCGGATGACCGGATCCGCCTCCGCACCGACTCGCTCACGCCGCTTGCGGGCGGCGAGCGGATCCGCTGTTACGGCACGCTGCGCCCCCTCTCCGGAGCGGAGGGCTTCCGCCGCCTGATGGCCCGCCGCGGATTTGCGGGCCAGCTGTGGCTCTCGGAGCGGCGGGTGCTCGAACGGCTTCCGGGCGAGCGGGGCGGATGGCACCGGGCCGCCTCCGAGCGGTTGCGCCGGGCGGGGTTCGACGATGAGGCGGGGGCCGTCGTGCGGGCCATGACCGTGGCCGACCGCAGCGGAATCGGGCCCGAACTGCGTGCGGCCTATTCGCGCAGCGGGATGTCGCACCTGCTGGCCGTCTCGGGGCTCCACACGGGGATCGTTTTCGGCCTGGCCAACCTCCTCCTGCGGTGGCTCGCGCTGCTGCGCCGCGGACACCTCCTGCGCCATGCGGCGGTCGTCGCGGCGGTTTGGCTCTATGTCGCCGTCACGGGGTTTCCGCCCAGCGCCGTGCGGGCTGCGGTGATGTGCACCTTCATGCAGGCCGCGCTGGCGTCGGGATCGGAGTATGCGGGCATGAATGCACTGGCTGCGGCGGCCTTCGGCATGCTGCTGTGGAATCCGGCCTGGATCGGCGACATCGGGTTCCAGCTGTCGTTCGTCGCCGTGGCGGCGATTCTGGCCTGGGGTCTGCCGCTCTGCCGCAGGCTGCGCACCGGGCGGCGTCTGCCCGACGCTGCGATCGGTACGCTCTGCATCGGACTGACCGCTTCGGCCGCTACGGCACCGCTCGTCTCGCATGCGTTCGGGATCGTCCCGCTGGCGGGGCTGCTGCTCAATCCGGTCGTGATTCCGCTGGCCGCTCTGGTCGTGTCGGGCGGCGTCGCGGTGCTGGCGGTGCCGGCGGCGGCACCCTGGGCGGGGCGGGTCGCCGAATGGGCGGCCGGAGCGCTCGACGCTCTGGCCCGGACGACGGCTTCGGCCGGATGGAGCGCGATCGAATGGAGGCTTTCGGAGGGCGCGGCCGCGCTTTGCTATCTGGTTTTCGTCGCGCTGACGGCCGCAGCCTGGTGCCGCGAACCGAAAAAAAACGTACATTTGCCCTCATGATCGCTCCCGAGGAATTCGAGGCGCTGCTCGCCCCCGAGGTGCAGCGCGCCATCGCCGACGCCCGCGGCCGCAACCCGGCCGACGTGGCGCTCGACCGCCGCGTGCCGTGCGCCCGGCTCGTCGCCACGCAGGTCAAATACCTGCAGCGGGCCGAACGCAAGCTGCCCTCCTATGCCGCGGCGCAGTGCATCCTGCCGCCCCGGGCCTTCGAACAGGCGTCGAGCGAGGCGTGCGCCGCCCGCAAGCGGATCGGGGGCGGCTCGGTGCTCGACCTCACCTGCGGACTGGGGTCCGACGCCCTGGCGCTGAGCCGCCGCTTCGACCGGGTCGTGGCGCTCGAACGCGACGGCGTGCTGGCCGCCGTGGCCCGCGAGAACTTCCGGCGGCTGGGCGCCCGGAACATCGAGGTGGTGAACGCTTCGGCCGAGGAGTTCCTGCAGCGGGAGGGGCTGCGGTTCGACTGGATCTATGCCGATCCCGACCGCCGTTCGGCCGAGGGGCGCAAGCTGGTGAGGCTGGAGGATTGTTCTCCCTCGATTCCCGCGCTGCTTCCCCTCGTGCGGAGGGCGTCGGCGCGGCTCTGCCTGAAAAATTCGCCTCTGTTCGACGTGGACGAGGCGTTCCGGCTCTTTCCCGACGCCCGGGTCGAGGTTCTCTCGCTCGACGGCGAATGCAAGGAGGTGATGATCTATGCCGATGGCGGGGGGCCGCTGCTCACCGCGACGGCGATCGTCGCGGCGGACGGCGGGGCGGCGGATGACGCCTCCGGCCGGCGTTGCGGCGGCACGTTCTCCGTGCGGCCCGGCACGCCTCCGCCCCGGCTGCCCGAAGGATTCGACCCCGGACGCTACCGGTGGCTCGTCGTACCCGATGCGGCGTTGCAGAAGGCGCGTCTGGCCCGGCACCATCTGGCGGGGCGGGCCGACATCTGGAGCGACAACGGCTTCGGGCTCTCCGCCGATCGGCCCGAAGGGGCGATTGGCAGGGTATTCGCAGTCGGGGAGATTCTGCCCTACGATCCGCAGCGGCTCAGGCGTTCGCTCCGGGGGCTGGGAGCCGAGGTGCTCAAACGCGATTTCCCGCTTTCGGCCGAGGAGACGATGCGCCGTCTGGGCGTGCATGCGGGCGACGACGTGCGCCTGGCATTCACGAAAATCGACGGCCGTTTTTGGACGATCCGTCTGAAATAGTTACTTTTGTTGCGAGGACGACGGCGTATGAACCTCCGAAAGATCATCACCTGTTTCACCGACACCGTTTTCCGGCGCGATGCCGGCGAGTGGCGCAATCCGGCGCTGCGCTGGCTCGTGCGGCAGTACCGGCTGCTTTTCTATACGGCCCGCGGCCTGAGGGAGCACGGCACGCTCGTCCGCTCGGCGGCGCTGACCTTCTATACGCTCATGTCGCTGGTGCCGATCGTCGCGGTGGTCTTCGCCGTGGTGAAGGGCTTCGGACTGACCGACGGGCTGATCGACAGCCTCTACGCCCTCTTTCCGCAAAATCCCGAAATCGTCGATTATCTGGTCGTTTTCGCCGAAAAGGCCCTCGCCCGGACTCAGGGCGGCATCGTGGCCGCGGTGGCGCTCGTCACGCTCTTCTGGGCCGTGATTCGGGTCTTCGGGTCGATCGAAAGCGCCTTCAACAACATCTGGGAGGTGAAGGCCGGGCGCAGCATCGCCCGGCAGTGGAGCGATTACGTGGCCATCGTCATGGTGGTGCCGATTCTCTGGATCGTGGCCAGCGCCGTGGGCGGCTACGCCGAGAGCCTGCTGGGTTTCCATGACAGCGTGCTCTATGCGCTGCTCTCGCGCCTGGCCTCGATGGTCGTGATCTGGGTGATGTTCACCGTGCTCTACATCGCCATTCCCAATGCCCGCGTCCGCTTCGCCAGCGCCCTGACGGCCGGTATCGTGGCCGGCACGCTCTTTCTGCTCTTCCAGTGGGGCTACGTCTACCTCCAGCGCTGGATGACCTCCTACAACGCCATCTACGGCAGCTTCGCCGCCCTGCCGCTGCTGCTCATCTGGTTGCAGACTTCGTGGGAGATTCTGCTTTTCGGCGGCGAGCTGGCGTTCGCCTACCAGAATATCGAGCGTTTCTGCGAGGAGCGCGAGTCGCTGCACATCAGCCACGACCAGCGCCGCAAGGTGCTGCTGTCCGTCATGCTGACCGTCGTGGAGCGCTTCCGCGAGGACGGCGGGGCCATGCCCGCCGATGCGATCCGCTGCCGGCTCCAGCTGCCCACGCGCATTCTCAACGACGTGCTCTACCAGCTGGTGCAGGCGGGGCTGCTGCTCGCCGTGCCGCAGGACGACCGGGGGCAGCAGACGGCCTATGTCCCGGCGCGCGACATCGCGACGATGACCGTTTACGGCATTCTCGAAGCGGTCGAGCGGACCGGGCAGAACATTTTCGATCCGGCGCCCACGCCGTCGATGGTGCGCATCGACCGCGAGCTGGAGCGGCTCAAGCTGCTCGCGCGCGAGTCGCAGGACAACCTCCGGCTCGTCGACCTGCTGGACATGAAACAGACCCGATGATGGATAAGCGGTTGCAAAGCGTCGTGATCGTCGGCAGCGGCAACGTGGCCGAGGCGCTCGCAGGGGCGGTGGCCCGAAGCGGAGCGGATCTGGTGCAGGTGTGCGCGCGCAACGCCTCCCGGGCGCAGGCGATCGCCGAAGCGGCCGGGTGCGGGTGGGCGGCGCTGCCGGAGGGTCCGGCGCCGGCCGACCTGTATCTCATCGCCGTGAGCGACCGGGCCGTCGGCGAGGTGGCCTCCCGGCTCGCTTTCCCGACAGGTGCGGTCGTCGCCCATACGGCCGGGTGCGTGGAACTCGGCGCTCTGCCCGCGACGATCCTCCGCCGGGCCGTGTTCTATCCGTTGCAGACCTTCACCCGGGGCCGCAGGGTCGGATTTTCGGAGATTCCCGTTCTGCTCGAAGCCTCCGACGCGGAGACCTATGCCCGTCTGGAGGATTTCGCCCTGCGGCTGACCTCCCGCGTGATTCCCGCGTCGTCGGCGCTGCGGGCGCGGGTGCATCTGGCGGGGGTCTTCGCCAACAACTTCGCCAACCACATGTATGCCGTGGGCGAGCGGATCGTCCGCGAAGCCGGGCTGGATTTCGACGTGCTCCGGCCGCTCATCGCCGAGACCGCCGCCAAGGCCCTCGACGCCCCGTCGCCCGCCGGGGTGCAGACCGGACCCGCCGTGCGCGGCGACCGGACGACCCAGGAGCGGCACGAGGAGCTGCTCGGCGACGAAACCTTGCGAATCATCTACCGCACCATCAGTCAGAACATATGGGAAACTTCAAAGAAGATATAGCCCGCACCGAAGCCTTCGTTTTCGATGTCGACGGCGTGATGACCGACGGGGGGATCATCCCCACGCTCGACGGCGACTTCGTGCGCCGCTACAACGCCAAGGACGGCTATGCGCTGGCCTATGCCGTCAAGCGCGGCTACCGGGTGTGCATCATCACCGGCGGCCGCGGCCGCACGCTCGAGAACCGGCTCCGGATGCTCGGCATCCGCGACTATTACGTGGATTGCATGGACAAGATCGCCGCGCTGCGCGAATACCTCGCCCGCGAGGGGGTCGATCCGCGCCATACGGTCTACATGGGCGACGACATCCCCGATCTGGAGTGCCTGCGCGAAGTGGGCATCCCCGTGTGCCCGGCCGATGCCGCTCCGGAGGTGCTCGAAGCTGCGCGCTACGTTTCACAGTTCCGGGGAGGCGAAGGCGCCGTGAGGGACATCGTCGAACAGGTGCTGCGTGCCCGGGACGACTGGGCGCGCGACTGCGCGGGCGTCACGCCCTCGTCGCTCGCCGCATCGAACTGACCGGCTGTCCGATCCGGGTGCCGCGTCTGCCGACGACCGCCCGCCGTGCCGGACCGGCAGGGGCTGACCTCTTTCCGAGGGCCGCCCGCCGCGCCTGAACGGTTCCGGCAAGCCCCTTCCGAAGCCGCTCCGAGGGTCGTCCGTTGCCGCCCGCCGCGTCCGAACGGCCGTCTGCCGAAGCCCTCTGCCTCTGGCGCCGGGGCGCCGGGCGGAGTCACTTCGCGATCTGCGTCTTGCGTTTCTTGATGCGGGCCAGATGGTCGATCAGCCCCAGCCGGAACGCTTCGCGCCGGGCCCTGAGGTTGCGGCGCCAGCCGTCCCAGCGCGTGTATCGTTCGCGTTTTTCGGGGTAGATGTCCGAAATGGTGAGCAGGATGCCCGTCTCCTCGACGCCGCCGAAATCGGGGTTCGACACCGTGTCGAAGACGCGCATCGTGGGCGAAAGATTCATGTAGGCGTTGATCAGGGGCGGGATGTTTTCGTTGAATTCGCGGATTTTCTGAATCAGGATGCGGTAATTCTCCTGGTAGGTCTCGCCCGAGAAGAGCTCCTCGTAGTAGGGGTCGTCGAGGTCCAGCCGGAGCGGGTGGATGCCCTCGACCAGACGGTCGCGGTCGGGAAAGTAGTGCCGCAGGAACCAGATCAGCGCGTTGCGCGCCACGGCCTGGTAGGAGGTGTACATCGTCACCTTGCCGAAAAGGTATTTCACTTTGGGGTTCAGGACGATCAGCGCGCCCAGCCCGTCCCACAGATTGTCCAGCGCATAGAGGCTCTTGGGGTTCTGCCGCACCTGGTAGGCGGGCTGCACGAACGAGCGGCCCAGTTCGATGGTGCGGGGCAGGAAGCGGCGGCGGAAGCGTTCGCTGAAGCGGAAATAGTGCTCCGTGGAGAGGTGGCGCGGGTGCTGCGTGGTGCAGACGATGAACCGGTAGCCGCCGACGATCTCCTCGGCCGCGGGGTCCCAGACGATGAGCTGGTAGTAGCCGTCGCCCGCGAGGTCCTCCTCGTCGATGTCGGCTTCGAGGCCGGTGCCGCCTCCGGCGCCGCGGAACGCCTCTTCGCGCAGCCGTCCGATTTCGCGCATGAGGGCGGGACATTCGGCGGCCGCGAAGACGTAGATTTCGTTCGACGCCTTTTTCGTGTCGCGCATCTTGCGTTCGGGGGTCAGCTCGGCGCGCAGCTCGGCGCGGTCGACGGGGGGGATGATGGGTTGGAAAGTCTGCATAACGAAAACAAAAGTAACGATTCCGGCCGGGTTTTTACGCTTTTGTGATCGTTTTTTCCAAAAAATAAGTCTTTTTGCGTACTTCGGCGGCCTGCTCGCGCAGCGAGGGGAAGCGTTGCAGCTCCGCCACGGGAATGGGCTCTCCCGCCACGATGCGGAAATGCCGCCCTTTCTGCGAGAACATTTCGTCGGGCAGCCACAGCATCTCGATGTTGAACTTCATGCCCAGCGCCCGCCGCACGCGGTCGACGCCGTAGAAGAAGTCCGACAGCCGCCCCTCGACGAAAACGGGCACGATCTGCCGCTGCGAGGCGTAGGCTTTCTTCAGAAAATTCGTTTTCCACTCCAGGTCGGTCACCCGTCCGCCGATGCGGCGCGAGCAGAGCCCCGCAGGAAAGGTCAGCACGGGCAGGTCGCCGAAGAACTCCTCGTCGAACTTGCGGGCATAGGCCGTGTTCTGGCTGCCGTGCTTGTTGACCGGAATCCACAGCGGCCGCAGCGGCTCGACGTGCATCAGCAGGTCGTTGACCACCACGCGGGCGTCGCCGAAGCGGTCGATGAGCTTGTCGGCCAGCATCATGCCGTCCATGCCGCCGAACGGATGGTTCGCGACGAAGAGGTAGCGTCCGGCGGGGTCGAGCCGCTCCAGCCCCTGAACGGAGTAGGTGACGCCCCATTCGCGGAAGCAGGCGCGGATGAACTCCTGCGGCGGCAGCTCCCAGTAGGAGGCCAGGATGTGGTTGATCTCCTTTTCGCGGACCGTGCGGCGGAGCCATTCGACCAGCGGCGAGGGAATCCAGCGGGCCAGCCGGGGCGCTTTGCCGCGCAGCACGGCGGCTATGTCGATTTCGGGCATGGGATGCGTGGGAAATTTATATCGACAAATATAAGTATCTTTTTCGGATTTTGCCTAACTTTACACCCAAATAGACCCGTGAAAATCCCGTTCATGTCCGCATACCACACACCCGTATTGCTCGAAGAGTCTCTGTCGCTGCTCGGTATCGATCCCCGAGGCACCTATGCCGACCTTACGTTCGGCGGCGGCGGCCATTCGCGGAGCATCCTCGGACGGCTGGGGCCCGAGGGGCGGCTGTACGCCTTCGACCAGGACCGGGACACGCGCGCCAACATTCCCGACGACAGCCGGTTCCGCTATGTGGAGAGCAATTTCCGCTTTCTGCGCGGTGCGCTGCGGCTGCGCGGCGTGGAGTGTGTCGACGGCATTCTGGCCGATCTGGGAGTCTCGTCGCACCACTTCGACGCCGTCGAACGGGGCTTTTCGTTCCGCGGCGAGGCGCCGCTCGACATGCGCATGAACCAGCGGGCCCGTCTGACGGCCGCCGATGTGGTCAACGGCTACTCGGCGGAGGAGCTCACGCGCGTGCTGGGCGACTGGGGCGAGGTGGAGACGCCGTGGAAGGTGGCGGGCTGTCTGGTGCGGGCGCGGACCTCGGCCCCGCTTCTCACCACGGCGCAGCTGGTGGCGGCGGTCGGGCCGTGCACCCCGAAAAAGGAGGCCGCCAAGTTCCTGACCAAACTCTTCCAGGCGCTGCGCATCGAGGTCAACGGGGAGATGGAGGCGCTCAAGATGGCTCTGGAGCAGAGCCTCAAGGTGCTGCGTCCGGGCGGACGGCTCGTCGTCATCTCCTACCATTCGCTCGAAGACCGGCTGGTGAAGAACTTCATGCGCAGCGGCGATTGCTCGGGGCGTGTCGAAAAGGATTTTTACGGCCGGGCGTCGGTGCCCTTCGAGGTTTTGACGCGCAGGGCCGTCGTGCCGTCGGCGGGGGAGCTGGAGCGCAATCCGCGTTCGCGCTCGGCCAAGCTGCGCGCCGCCGTCAAAAAATAGGAATCATGTACCGCGACCACGAATTCGATCCCGTCTCCCCCGAGGAGCAGGCCCGGCGCGAAGCCGAGGCCGAGTTCGCCCGTCGGGTGCGCCGCGAAATCCGCCGGGTGAACTCCGGCGAGGCCGACGAGGAGCTCCGCGCCGATCTGGAGCGCGAGGCGGCCGAACAGGCCGAGGAGCGGGCGCGCGAGCGCCGGGAGCGGCTGCGCCGGAAGAGCACCTTCTGGCAGCTGGTCACGGGAACCATTCTCGTGCGCGAGGGGGTTTCGCGCTACTATCCTTACATGCTCTGCATCGCGGGCATGTTTTTTCTGAGCATCGTCATGATGTTCACGGCCCTGCATTTGGACATGAAATATTCGAGGCTGGAGGACGAGGTGCAGAAGCTGCGCGAGCGTTCGCTCCGTCTGGAGGAGCGCCGGTTCCGTGCGACGACCCATTCGGCCGTTGTCGAACGGCTCCGCGAACGGGGCATCGACCTCTGCGATCCGCCCCGCCCGGCCCGCCGCATCGAAAACTGACGTCATGAAGGAGCGGCGATCGACAATCAAAAGCGACATCCTGCTGCGGGTGAGGGTCCTCTACGTCTTCTTCATCCTGCTGGGGGCGGTCGTGCTCGGACGTCTGGTGTGGGTGCAGCTCTTCAGCCGCGAGGTGGCCTACAACGCCGACCGGCTGGCCAGCCGGATCTTCACCGAGGAGACGATCCCCGCGCAGCGGGGGGCGATCCTGTCGCGCAACGGCGAACCGCTGGCCGCCTCGATCTTCCGTTACCAGGTCCTTTTCGATTTCGCCTCCGAAGGGCTCGATTCGCTGAAGACCTACCGCGAGCAGAGCGATTCGCTCGCCGTGCTGCTCGCCGATTTCTTCCGCGACCGCCCCGCCTCGGAATACCGGCGCATGTTCCGCGAGGAGCATGCCCGCCGCTACCGGCTCGTCAACCCCCGCGACACGACCTACGCCCGCTCGGAGGGGTGGTGGAACCGTTTCCGGGACCGGATGTTCGGCGAGGAGTTCGTCACGCGCCGCATCTTCGACACGCTGCGCGACCATACGCCCGTGGCGATTCTGCCCCGCGAGGTCGACTATGCCGAGTGGGAGACGCTGCGCCGCTATCCGCTGCTCAACTGGAACATGGGCATGGTCTACCGGCTTCGGGAGCGCGACCAGCGGGTGTACCCGCAGGGCGAGCTGGCGCGCCGCACCATCGGCAAGCGGGGCGACCAGGGCAACTACGGCATCGAGGACTCGTTCGGCGCCGAGCTCTCCGGACGCGACGGCAAGGCCGTGCGGCAGCGCATCGCCCGCGGCTTCTACGGACGTGTGGCGGGGGCTGGCTACGAGGAGCCCGAGGACGGTCTGGATGTGGTGACCACGCTCGATGTCGAGTTGCAGGACGTGGCCGACAAGGCGCTGCGCCGGCAGCTGGAGGCGCAGAACGCCTCGTGGGGCACGACCATCGTCATGGAGACCCGCACGGGCGAGATTCTGGCGCTGGCCAACCTGGGCCGTGCCGCCGACGGCAGCTACATCGAACGCGAGAACTATGCGCTGAGCCGCAGCATGGAGCCGGGGTCGACCTTCAAGCTGGCGTCGATGCTGCTGCTGCTCGACGATGCGGGCATGTCGCCCGAGACGCTCTACGACACGAACAACGGCGACCCCGTGGACATCGGGCCGGCGAAGAACATCCGCGATTCGCACCGCGGCGACCGCGTCATCGACTTCCGGCGGGCTGCGGCCTCGTCGTCGAACGTCTACTTCGCCCGGGCGATCTGGGACCGCTACGGGGCGACAGGCAGGAAGCAGGATTACAGCGACTTCCTGCACGACAACCTGCGGCTGGGGCAGACCGTGGGGCTGGAGCGTTTCGGCGAGCGGGCCCCCTCGATCACCACCGACTGGAAGGTGCCCGATCCGGGGGTGATGCTGGTCAAGATGGCCTACGGCTACCGCGTGCGGCTGGCTCCCATCCAGATGATCGCCTTTTACAATGCCGTGGCCAACGGCGGACGCCTCATCTCGCCCGTGCTGGTCCGCGAGCTGCGGCGGGGCGGCCGCTGCGTGGAGCGTTTCGAAACCCGCACGCTCAAGGGGTCGATCTGCTCCGCCCGGACGCTGCGCACCGTGCGCGAGTGCCTCGAGGCGGTCTGCACCGAAGGCACGGCGAGCGCCTTTTTCCGCGACACGACGCAGCTGCGCGTGGCGGCCAAGACCGGCACGGCCCAGATCACCGACGCCCGCAGCCGCGACGGCAGCCGCTGGTACCTGGGGTCGATGGTGGCCTTCTTCCCGGCCGACGATCCCCGCTACACGGTGCTGACGACCATCGAAACCCGCTTCCAGCCCGGCAAGGCCTATTACGGAGGGCCGCTGGCTGGACCCGTCGTCAAACGCATGGTCGACTACATCCATGCCCGCAGCTGCGAATGGCACGACCCGCTGGAGGCCGACGGACCGCCCCGCAGTCCCGAGCGGATCAAGGGCGGCGACATCGCCCAGATGCGCCGCGTGGCCGACCGCCTGTCGCCCCGAACCTCGTTCGAGCGGCGCACGGGCTGGGGCGCGGCCCGGGTGGACAGCCTCGCGGGGGTGGCGATCGAGTGCCTCGAAACCGATCCGTCGCGGGTGCCCGACGTGCGCGGCATGGGGCTGAAGGATGCGCTTTTCCTGCTCGAAAGCCGCGGCCTGAAAGTCTCCTTCTCGGGGCAGGGGGCTGTCGTGAATCAGAGCATCGCCGCCGGAACCCTCATCCGTTCCGGCGCTTCGATAACCATTACCTTGAAATGACGAAAAACATGTTGTTAGCTGATCTTTTGGCCGAAACACCCGTTGCGAGGATCGTCTCCGCAGGCCGTGCCGTCCCTCCCGCTGCCGAGGTCGCGGCGTTGACGGCCGATTCGCGGGCGGTGGCGCCGGGTGCCTGCTTCTTCGCCGTGCCGGGCACGCAGGTCGACGGCCACGCTTTCATTCCCGCGGCGGTGGCTGCGGGCGCTGCCGTCGTCGTCTGCGAGCGGGTGCCTGACGAGCAGCCGGAGGGGGTGACCTTCGTCGAGGTCCCCGATGCCGCCGGGGCGCTGGCCGACATGGCCTCGGCTTTCTACGGCCATCCGAGCCGCGAGCTGAAGCTGGTGGGGGTCACGGGTACCAACGGCAAGACGACCACCGCCACGCTGCTCTACGATCTGGTGCGGGCCCTGGGCTTCCGGGCGGGACTGGTCTCGACCGTGGTTTATAAAATCGACGAACGCGCGGTCGAGGCGACCCACACCACGCCCGATCCCATCCGGCTCAACGCCATGATGCGCGAAATGGCTGATGCGGGGTGCGATTACTGCTTCATGGAGTGCTCGTCGCACGCCATCGTTCAGGAGCGGACGCGGGGGCTCCGCTTCGCGGGCGGCATCTTCACGAACATCACCCACGACCACCTCGACTACCACAAGACCTTCGCCGCCTACATCCGGGCCAAGAAGGCGTTCTTCGACGCCCTCGGCGCCGACGCCTTCGCGCTGGCGAATCTCGACGACCGCAACGGCGGCGTGATGATGCAGAACACGGCAGCGCGGCGGTACACCTATTCGCTGCGGTCGATGGCCGATTTCAGGTGCCGCATCGTCGAACAGCACATCGACGGCATGCAGCTCTGCATCGACGGCGCCGAGGTGTGGACGACGCTCACGGGGCGCTTCAACGCCTCGAACCTGCTGGCCGTCTACGGGGCGGCGCGTCTCCTGGGCTTCGGGCGCGACGAGGTGCTGCGCGCACTGAGCGCCCTGCGGCCGGTGGCGGGACGCTTCGAGACGGTGCGTGCGGCCGACGGCACGACGGCCGTCGTGGACTACGCCCACACGCCCGATGCGCTGGAGAACGTGCTGCTCACCCTCGGCGAGCTGCGCCGCCCCGGCCAGCAGATCGTCTGCGTCTGCGGCTGCGGGGGCGACCGCGACCGCACCAAACGCCCCGAAATGGCGGCCATCGCCGTGAAACATGCCTCGACGGCGATCTTCACCTCGGACAATCCGCGGCACGAACGGCCCGAGGCGATCCTCGACGACATGACGGCCGGCCTCGACCCCGGGGCGCGCTACCTGCGCATCGCCGACCGCTCCGAGGCGATCCGCACGGCTGCGATGCTGGCCCGTCCGGGCGACCTCATCCTCGTGGCGGGCAAGGGCCACGAGACCTACCAGATCGTCGGCGACGTGAAACGCCATTTCGACGACCGCGAGGAGGTTCGCCGGGCGTTCGCGACGATGAATAATTCATAATTCACAATTCATAATTATGCGGGCCTCCGCAGCCGGGGGCTACGGCTCGCACGACCCAAAGGACCGGAACTTCGAGGGCATAC
>USCH01000003.1 GCA_900553175.1 uncultured Alistipes sp.
GGCGGCGAATCTCTCGCCGGACGCCGCTCCGTCTTTCGGAAGAGCCGGACGACGGTCCGGTCAGCGTTTGTCCTTCTCCCGGATGTATTCGGCGATGCGGTGGCTGCGTTTGCCCATCGGAACGCCCAGACCGAAAGTCAGGTTCATGGACCGCTGCTTGATGGGGATCATATATTGCTTGGCGTGCTTGGCCACCAGCATGTCGGTGCCGACGAAGAAGTTGATGCCGCCCGGGCAGAGGTTCAGCGCCAGACCGAGCGCGCTGCCGCGGTTGACGATGAGCGAATAGCTTCCCGTGAGGGTGAACCAGCGCACGGGGTGGAAGTTGACCGAAGCGACCAGGTCGTGGATCGATTTATAGTTCCAGACGCGGGCCGAATAGAGCAGGCCGACGCCCACTTTGTGGCGCCACACTTCGTATTCGATGCCGGCGTTGATCGTCGCACGGAGCATTTTGGACATGCTCGCCGGGGTTCGGCGTTCGAATTCCAGATTCGTGTCGAAGTCGGGCTGCGGCAGGGCGGTGCCGTCGACGACCTCGACACCCGTGTAAGATACGTTTTTCGACAAGCTGCCCGACACCGTATTGCTTGTGCCCCAGTTGATGAAGCCCAGATCGACCACGGCCAGCGATGCCTGCAATCCGGGCAGGATGTCGTAGGTCGCACCCAGGTCGACGGCGAAACCGTAGCCCGCCGGGCCTTTCGGCCCGAAATCCAGATCGCCGATTTCGAAGAACTCGCGGCCCTCCCTTTCGGTGGAGGAGACTTCCGCCCCATTCAGGGAGAGGTCGACCGATCCCGTGGCGTCGATGGCCCAGCGCTCGTCCTGCAGCGAGACGTCGAAGCGGTCGAAATTGATATGCGCGCGGGCGATTCCGGCCAGGAATTTGACGCGTGCGCCGACGTAGAGTTTGTCGTCGAGCAGCGGGAACGAGTAGGAGCCTGCGATTTCGGCATACCAGTCGGACAATATGCCCAGGTCGGCGATCGAGCCCTCTTTGCCTTGCTTCGAGAACTCGAACAACGAACGGGGCAGATTGAACTCGGTGTTGCCTTTCAGGTTGATGTCCACCGACCAGAAACTTTTGTGGTTGCGGGTGAAAGCGCCGAATCCGATCAGATTGACCCGGGTGTCGAGCCCCAGCATGTTGTTCTGTTTCATGCCCGACAGGACCTCGGACGCCGATACGGAGGAATCGAGTGCCGTCACGAGCCGTCCGTCGCGCGGATAGAGCAACTTGTCGACCGCGAGCCCCCCCCCGGTGCTTACCTGAATGCCACCCAGAGCGGGAATGTTGAAATAGCCCCGGAGCGGTGCGAACGCGGGATTGAACTGGCTGCGGAAGGTCGTTCCCTCCATGAAGTAGGCCGATGGGTTCTGTGCGGCGGCGCCTGCCGTTACGAGCAGCGCAGCCAAAAGCGTGTATATCTTTTTCATGGGAGCGTCGGTTTAAAAGTTCAGTCCGCCCTTCTTGAGCAGGCTCATGCGGATCGTCAGCTGTTCCTGCGAGGGATCGTACGTCCGGGGCGTGTAGCGCAGCAGACGGAGGCTGACGTCGACCCGGGCGTTTTCGAAGATCCGCTCCAGGTCTTTGCGCAGGATGTTCACCTCGTCGAATTCGTTGCGCCGATCCGGCAGAAGCCGAAGCGCGAACTGCACCGAGGTGTCCGTGAACGCGGGCCGAATCTCCAATTCGGCGGGAAGCTTGCTCTCGACCCAGCCGTAGAGCGCACCTACCACCTGATCGTCGGCCGCATCCCCCACGATCATGTCCACCACGTCGCTGCCGACGTCGATCTTGCCCATGTCGTAATGCATCGGGTCGATATGGTCCAGTTCGTTGAGGTACTGGCCCGCCTGTTCCCGGATGCCTTCGGACAGCTGTTCGCCCAGCGCGATGTCGGTGGAATGGAATGCGATCCGGAAAGCCGCCAGATACTCGTCGCGGGAGAACTGGCCGGCGGGTAGGGCGGGCAGATCGAATCGATCCTGATACTTGTCGAAGATCAGTCCCGCCACGTCGTCGAGTTTCCGGTCGTCGCGCTTCATCTGCTCGAGCAGGGCGTCGGTGATCTCCAGCAGATAGTTTGCGTCGGATTGCAGTTTCGCGACGTCGAGGTCGGCTGCACCTTGGGGCAGAGGCTCGGGCAGCCAGATGTCCGCTTCATGGAAAAAGTCCGGCAGACTGCTGCCGTTGCCTTCGATTTCGTCGCTGCCGATGTGGATCAGGGCCAGCGGCACCCTGAATTCGGTGTCCTGGTCGCCGATCGAAATCGTATCGGTGTCGATGTTGGTCAGATCGTAATTTTCGTCGATGCAGGAGGCGATGAAAAGACTGCATGCGAGTAACAGGTAAAATTTTCTCATAGGCTTGAATGTGATGGTTCACGAAACAGTTGCAAATGTAGGACAATCGGACGAATTAAACAAGAAAAACGACTGTTTTCCACCCGATTCGCATTCTTTGCCGGATGCGATGCGCGGGCTGCTCCGTCCGGGCGGTGCGCATGGTCCGGGCGGCCGCCCGGAGCGCGGCGGAGCGGGCGTGCGGAGCGGGAGCGGCGAAGCCGCCGGAAGCGGGCAGGGCGGGACACCCCCGAACCCGAGCCGTCGGACCGGCCGGAGAGCGCATCCGGAGGCTGCCGAGCCGCTTTTGCGAAATATTTGCTACCTTTGCTGCGATGGCCGCGACCGATGAAAACCAGCTCCGGCAGCAGGTCGCCCTGCTGCCTCTCCAACCCGGCGTATACCAGTTTCTGGACCGCACGGGCCGGATCATCTATGTCGGCAAGGCCAAGAGCCTGCGTAAGCGCGTGTCGTCCTACTTCGTGCAGTCGAAGGTGCACAGCGCCAAGGTGCGGGCGCTGGTGAGGCAGATCGCTGAGATCCGCCACATCGTCGTCGACAGCGAGACCGACGCCCTGCTGCTCGAAAACTCGCTCATCAAGACCCTCCAGCCGCGCTACAACATCCTCCTGAAGGACGACAAGACCTACCCGTGGATCGTCGTGCGGCGCGAGCGCTTCCCGCGCGTGCAGTCGACGCGGCAGCTCGTGCGCGACGGCTCGCAATACTTCGGGCCCTACGGTTCGGTGATGATGCAGCGCAGCGTGCTGGAGTTCATCCGCGAGGTGGTGCCGCTGCGCACGTGCAAGCTCGACCTGTCGCCCGAAAAGATCGCCCGGGGCCGCTACTCGGTCTGCCTCCAATACCACCTGGGCAACTGCAAGGGCCCCTGCGTGGGGCTGCAATCGGAGGAGGAGTACGCCCGGCAGGTGGAGCTCGTGACCTCGATCCTCAAGGGCGACCTGCGTCCCGTGCGCAGCTACCTCGAAGAGGGCATGGCCCGGACCGCCGCGGAGCTGAAGTTCGAACAGGCGCAGCGCTTCAAACAGCGCCTCGACGCGCTGGACAACTACGCCGGGCGGTCGGTGATCGTCAGCGCCCGCATCGTCGACGTCGACGTCTTCTCGCTGCTGTCCGACGAGGAGGAGGCATGGTGCAACTTCGTGCGCATCCGCCACGGTTCGATCGTGGGCGTGCAGACCGTCCGCCTCACGGCGGGCGTGGGGGCCGACGAGCGCGACATGCTCACGCTGGCCATTCAGCATATGGTCGAACATGTCGCCGGCGGCGAGCTGGCCCGCGAGGTGATCGTGCCTTTCCTGCCCTCGACGACGCTGCTCTTCGACGGCGTCACTTTCACGGTGCCCAAGCGCGGCGAGAAACTCGACCTGCTGGCGTTTTCGCAGAAGAGCGCCCGCATCTACCGCGCCGAAGAGCTGAAAAACCTCGAAATCAAGAATCCCGGGCGTCACGCCGAACGGCTGATGGCGGCCATGCAGAAAGAGCTGGGGCTCGACCGGCCGCCGCGCCACATCGAGTGCTTCGACAACTCCAACCTCCAGGGCAGCCATCCCGTGGCTTCGTGCGTGGTGTTCCGCGACGGCAAGCCTTCGCGCAGGGAGTACCGCCATTTCAACGTCAAGACGGTCGAGGGGCCCGACGACTACGCCTCGATGCGCGAAGTGGTCTACCGCCGCTACAGCCGTCTGGCGGCCGAGGGCGCCGAGCTGCCCGACCTGATCATCGCCGACGGCGGCAAGGGTCAGATGGGCATTGTTCATGAAGTGCTGGAGTACCTCGGGCTGGACATTCCCATCGCCGGACTGGCCAAGAACGACCGCCACCGCACGGCCGACCTCTATTGCGGCTATCCGCCCCTGCTGGTGGGCCTGCGCCCCACCTCGCCGCTCTTCCATCTGCTCGCGCACATCCAGGAGGAGGTGCACCGCTTTGCCATTTCGTTCCACCGGCAGAAGCGCAGCAAGGCGTTCATCCACAGTGAGCTGGAGCAGATACCCGGCGTGGGCGAAAAGACCGTGCGCACGCTTTTGCAGCACTTCCGCACCGTGGCCAAAGTCAGGGGCGCCGGCTTCGAGGAACTCGCCGCGCTGGTCGGAGAGGCCCGCGCCGTCAAAATCCGCAGCTTCTTCCATCCCGGGCAATGACGGGAATCTGACGTTTTTTGGGAGGACGGAAATTATTTCGGGCCGGGAATTGCGGATTGCGAAAATTTGCTTACCTTTGCTCACCCCGATTCCTCTGCAAAGAGAGTTTGCCCGGATGGCGGAATCGGTAGACGCGTTGGTCTCAAACACCAATGACAGCAATGTCGTGCCGGTTCGACCCCGGCTCCGGGTACAACGCAAATCGCTCAGTTTGCCGTTATCGGCAAACCGAGCGATTGGCGTTGGAGCATTCACTCCACGCTTTCCCCGCTTCGTCGGCGCTCTTCAAAAAAACAGCCGCGGTTCGGGCGCCGGAGATGAATCGTTGTATGGCAGACAACGTTTTACTAATCTCCAAAAACTCCGGCACCCGAATCGCAGCCAATCAGAGGACGGCGGCGGAATTCGCTGCGAAGCAAGGTTCGCAACGGTTCGTCGGGATTGAAAAGGACCCGCCGCCGTTTCCGGTGTTATCGAACGATCGTTTCGATCTGCTGCCCCTCCAGGTGCAGGTCGATGGCGCAGTTGATCTGAACGCACGAAGGACCGTAGTTATAGCCCAGATCCTGCAAGGTGGCGTTCTGGACCTTCACGAAGTCGATGCCCGGCAGATCGACCTCGTTCCCCGCTTTGTCGCGGGCCCAGCCGATGTCGAACGATGAGCCGACTGCATCCTTGGGGTCGCTGTTGCAGACATATCCGTAGTCGTACCAGCAGGTGGTTTGTCCCGGCCAGCTGCTCGGGTCTTCGGGGGCCTTGGCCAGGGGCGGCAGCATCGTACAGCCCGTATAGGTCAGCGCGGCGCCTTCGGCCGGCTCCTTCAACCATTCGGGCCAGTATGAGACGTCCGTTCCCCACATGGCTTTGCCATAACAATAGGCTCCGGTTTCCGATCCGTTGATCGTATAGGCGGCCCAACCGTCCGTCGACTCGTCCGGAGCGAGATCGGCGGGACGGGTGTAAACTATTTGCAGACCGCGCCGTTCACCGGTCTTGCCGTACTCGCTGCCGGCGATTTCGTACCATTCGTCGTCGGCTTCGCCGTTGTTGTTCGCATCGAACGAAACCCATACGACGCCCTGGGCGGGATAACTCGACTTGCTCAGCGACGAGCCGATCCGGAAGTCGCGCAACCCTTTTACGTTCATCACCGTATGGTCGAATCCGAATACGATGAATCCGCCGAACGAACCCAGATTGACGCCCTGGTTCAATTCGTTATATGCCGTGCCGCCGAGCACTTGGCCGACGCTCCGAAGAGCGGAGGCGTAGGTGTCGTTGGGTCCGAACCGCAAACCCTTGTCGTTGAGAAGAGCCGGGCGGTATTCGAATACTTCCGAGATGTAGTGCGAATAGGGTTCGTCCTCGATTTTCACCTGCACGGAGGCGGTCGCCGTCTGCTCGATGCCGCTGTCGTCGGCGACGGTCAGCGAAACCGTGTAGTCGCCCGTTTCCAGACGGATGAACGGGAGCGTTTTGTCCGTCCCGGCTTCGGAGGCTTCCGCGTCGTCGGGACCCTGCACCGTCCATCGGTAGACCGGATTCCGGTCGAAGCCCGTGATCGTCGGTTCGATCAGCAGCACCTTGCAGCGGTCGGTCGAGTAGGAGGCTTCGAGCGTCATCGAGTTGGAGAATCCGGCCTGGCGGATTTCGATTTCGAGCATCTGGCCGCTCTCGTCCTGTTCGAGGACCACTTTGCCCGGCTCGCGGGCCTCGGTCGAGCTGTTTTTGGCCACCGTGATGATCAGGGCGGTCTGCTCGATCTGGGCGGGAGCCCATTCGGGAGCCGAGATCACCTGGTAGGCCACGGCGCTCGTGCCGGCCTGCGCCGTCTTGGTCGACGTGACCAGAAGGGTGCAGGTCTTGCCGTCGGCCGGAGCGTCGATCGGATTGTCTTCGGCCTTCACCGAGAATTCGTAGGTCGTTTTCGACGTGTTGCCGTCGTCGTTCTCGTCCTTGCATGCCGTCAGGAACACGCTGGCGGCCGCGAAGATCAAAAGGGTTCGCAATGTGAGTTTTTTCATCGGTTTGTGAAATTTAAAGGGTTTGTCATTCGTCTTTGGCGCAGCGCACCGACTGTCCGTCGCTGCGGGCCGATATGTCGCGGAGGATGTTGGGCCGCTGGTCGTGGGGTGCGATGTAGACCGTCAGTTCGTAGGCGTTTCCGATTCCCGTGGGCGGCGTTCCCGACCAGATGCTGGCTCCGAATCCCGAATTCTTCAGACATCCGCCGCCGCTGCAGTAACGGAATCCGGCATAGGGGAACACGCCCAGCGCCGAATAGTCGGTCGTGGCGTTTTCGAGTCCGTTCCAGATGAATTTGCCGTTTTTGTCCGCAGGCACGCGCCACCCTTCGGGGCAGGGGTCGAACGGCGATTTGCCCCGTACGCTCTCGCACCAGAGCGTGTCGCAGCGGCGCATTTCGATCGGTTCCGAACAGCAGAACCAGTCGGAGTACCCGCCCGACCCGAGCAGAAAGGTCATCGGTTCGGCGATCGACTTCTCCAATCCCGTGCGGGTCGGATCGGCGTCGGTCCGGATCGACCGGATGCCCGTGCCCTCCGACTGCGAACCTTCGGTCAGCAAGGTGCCTGCGAAGTCGTAGATGGGACGGCTTTCGAAGTGTTTGTAGTCCGTCTCGTTCGTGCCCCGGAGGACGCGGTCGCCCGGGAAAGGGTCCTTGCGGCCCCACTGATAGAGCAGCCCGCAGGCGTCGAGCGAATCGGCGGCGGTGCTTTCGATGATCGCCTTGTCGATGACGGCTCCGAGATTGCGGTCCATGAAGGTGTAGTCTTCGACCCCGTCGCCGTCGTTGTCCCATGCGTAGACCTTGCCGTAGGCCACCAGTTCCGCATCCGGCTCGTAACGGGTCACCCACACATGCCAGCTCCAGCGGATTGCGCCGCCGATGCGGACGCCGACCACGGCATTGCCGACCTTGTCGGCCGTCGATACGACGATCGACCCCTCTTCGGCCTTCTTCCCGGGAATCAGGCCGACGTTCGTGACCAGCCCCGGCGTGTCCTGCCAGACCAGGACCGGTTCGGGCGTCAGCCCCGCGAGCTCCGCGCCGTCCAGCCACTCGGCGCGGAGCTCCCGCATCGCGTAGGCTTTCAGGATCGGAATGTCGACCGACGCACCCGGACGGATCATGAAGCAGTTGGGCGTATATGCCGCTTCGAGGTATTTCCGGTCGATGTCGGGCTCGGGTTCCGGTTCGGGCTCGGGTTCCGGCTGAAGATCGGGGTATTCGTTGGGATTGTCGTCGTTGCGATAGGAGCATGCGACGTTTCCGGCGCTCAGCGTCAGGAGCAGTGCGGACAGCAGCAGGAGTCTTTTCGTTTTCATACGGCGGAGTTCGTTCGGAGTTATTGGTGTTGCCCGGGGCGTATGCGCACGTGCATGTCGCGGGCCATGAATATTTCGGTGGAGGTCTCGCCCAGCCAGCCGCAATACTGGTTCAGAGCGGTGTGGACCCGGATGAAATCGACTCCCGGCAGATAGACCGGTTCGCGGGTCTCGGGGTCCACGGCCCAGCCGATGTCGAAGCCGTTGAGGTAATTGCCCTCGGCATCGGTCGCCTCGTTGGGATAGTTGTCGGCGTAGGCGCCGTATCGGAACATGTATTGGATGAAGTAGGTGCCGTTGCCCGATACGTCCACCGCATTCTGCGGCAGCAGCGTGCCCCGGAATTCCAGTTCGTCTTCGGCGATCCATTTCGGATAGTAGTCCTGGCCGTGGAACTGGTTCTTGAAGACGTAGCCTCGGCCGCCCCGGTTATCCTGCCATTCGATGTAGGTCATGTCCGTCAGGGCGCTGTCGTTCCCCTCGCCGGGTGTCGGCACGTGGCCGGGGGCGGGGCGGCGGTAGACGATCTCGTACCCGTAGACGGCCGCCTCGTCGGTGTACCACGGATTCTTGTCGATCTCGTACCACTTGTCGTCGGGCCTGCCGTTCTGGTTCTCGTCGAACATCACCAGAATGATGCCCGGTTCCGAGCTGCCTCCGTCGACGCCCGGATGGGCGGCGCTGTTGAACGAATTGCCGTCGATGCGGATGTCGCATTCGCCCGGGACGTTCACGACCGTGTGGTCGAAGCCGAAGGTGATGTAGCCGCCGAAGGCGCCGAGCGACACGCCGACCTGCATCGTCCCCGAGATCGCCTCCTCGGCTTTCTGCCGCATGGTCTCCGCGGTGTCGCCCTCTCGGTATTCGGGCATCGAGTTGACGAACTGCCCCGGTGCCGGACGGTATTCGTAGACCGTGGCGATGTAGGGGCTGTACTCCACCTCCTCGTCGACCACGTGGAACGTCATCCGGTGTTCGATCGGGTTGACGGGGTCGAAAATCCGGAAGGTCACGTCGTAGGTGCCCGGATACTGCATCAGGAAGATGTAGTCCTTCGCTTCCGAGAGCAGCGAATCGGCTCCCGAGGCGGTCCGGACCGTCCAGCGGTAGCTTTCGCCCGTGAAGGCGGGCTTCAGATCGACGGTCTGCATGCGGGCGACCTTGTATACGTCGTCCAACCCGAGGCTCACGCAGGGGATGCCGTCGTTTTCGCAGCCGCAGAGTGCGAGGAGTGTCGGCAGGAGAAAGCGTCTCTTTTTCATCGTCGCGTCCGTTTTCGTTCGAGGAATACCATGTGTGCGGGAATGTCGCCCGTGCGGACGCTCCATTTGCGGACGCCTTCGCGCGAGTAGCAGTGCAGGACGCCGCTCGATACGTAGTTCTTGGCGTCGGTGACGTAGATGTCGCCGTTTCCGGGATGGATGGCGATGCCGTAGGGAATCACGATGCCGGCCTCCGTTCCGTCGGTGATGAACTTGCGCGACACGACGCGCTTCTTCTTCACGTCGATGATGGCATAGGTGACCGTGTTTTTCGAGGTCTGGTTGCTGTACTCGACGCTGTATACGTAGAGCGAATCCCCGGAGATGGCCATGTTCGAGGCCGGAATGTTCATCGCCTCGGCGACCTGATAGCGGCCGCCGCGGGGTTCCAGCCGGTAGAGGTTCGACGGGATGTCGTCGTAGTTGCCGCGGGAGGAGACCCACAGGTTGCCGTAGGCGTCGGCCTTGATGCGGCTGAGGTTGATCGCCACGTCGATCTTGTAGAGCTGGCGCATGGTCTCCAGCTCGATGACCGAGACCGTCGAGTCGTAGTTCGGGGCGCGGTAGCCGCCCGAATTGGCGACATAGGCCCGTCCGGAGACGATGGCGAGTTCGTCGGGCTGGTAGCCCACGGTCGCCTGCCCGACCGTCTGGTAGGTGTCGAGGTCGATCTTGAATACGGCGCCTTTCCGGGCATCGGGGTCCATCGCCACGGGGCCGACGTACGAACTGACGTAGGCGTACCGCCCCGCGAAACGGATGTAGCGGCAGTTGGGAATGTCGATCTGCGTGATGCGGCGGGCCGTGTAGGCGTCCATCACCTCGATTTTGTGCGAGCAGTTGATGACGGCGAACAGACGTCCGTCGTAGATCTGGATGTCGTTGCCCACGTCGCCCAGCTCCTTGACGACGTCGGGGTTTTTCTCGGCATAGATGCCGCGGGCGTAGACTCCCGTGCGGTAGTCGAGGTAGTCGAGATCGGCCTTGTTGCTGCCCATGTTGCCTTCGTTCAGCAGGTACATGCCGATCGGATCGGCATCGGGGTCCTCTCCGGAGGGCAGCACTTCGTATTCGGTGGGGTTCACCAGTTCGATCTTCCGGCAGCCGGCAGCCGCGAGGCAGAGCCCGGTCCAAACGATGAAGAGATATCTTTTCATGGCGCCCGGGGATCAGAGGTCTACGCTGACGACCATCCGGAAATTGGTCTTCGGCATCGGATAGTTGAGCACCACGTCGTAGTCCTGACCGAAAAGATTGTTGATCTCGGCCGTGGCCTTGAGGGTCCGGGTGCGGATGCGGAAAGTCTTTTGCAGCGAGAGGTCGCTCGTGTACCACGGCTGGGTGTGGTTGCGCGGGATGTTCTCCTGCTGGTTGTAGCGCTGGCCCGTGTAGATGAAACTGTAATTGAGCCCCCAGCCCCGGTAGAAGAGGGAGAGGACGGCCGTGCCGCTGTGCCAGGGAATGTAGGGAATCTGGTCGCGGTAGTAGGTGTCGGCCGGATCGGTGACGTCGATGGCTTCCTGATAGGTGTACTGCAGCCGGGTGGTCACCTCCAGTCTGCCGAGCGAGAACAGGGTGTTCAGCACGGCATCCACGCCCTTGATCCGCACCTCGCCCAGATTGAGCATCGTCCATCGGAACTGCTGCCCCTTGGGATAGGCGATGATTTTGTCCGTGATCCGGTTGCAGTAGGCGTCGACCGAGGCGTCGAGCATCCGCATGACGGGCGATTTTTCGAAATTGCGCGTGTATTTGAGCCCCACGTTGAACTGTTCGGCATATTCGGGCTTGAGGAAGGCGTTGCCCATGTCCGTGTAGTAGAGATCGTTGAAGGTCGGCATGCGGAACATCCGCTTGTAGAAGGCGCGCACCGAGAAGTCGTGGTTTTTCAGCAGCCTGAACGATCCGAAGAAAGCGGGGGTCGCCACGGCCTTGTCGGGGCGCGCTTCGAAGCGTTCGACCTTTTCGTGGACGAAATAACCCAGCACGCTGGCCTGCATCTTCAGCCGGCCCCATTCGAACGCCGTGGCCAATGCGGCCATGTGGGTGAACCGGGTCGGATAGGGAAAGGTGCCGTCGTCTTCGGTGGGCATGTAGAAGGTGGCGTCGAGCGTGTTCCACTGGAAGTCGTAGGCCAGCGACACCTCCCAGTGCTCCAGAATGTTGTACAGGTTGGCGCACGAAAGGTAGAACTCTTTCTGTTTGTAGGTGTTCTTGGTCTGGATCAGCTTGGCGTCCTGGTTCTCGTAATGGGTGTAGTCGGCGGCGTACTTGGCGTTGAACAGCGTCCGGAAATTTTTCGACCAGCGGTTGGTGAGCGTGCCCTGGATGAACGAATTGGTGTCCCATAGCCGTTCGCCGTGGCGGAAGACATTGTTGACGATGGCGCCGGGAATGCCGCGTTCGGAGTTGTAGGTGTAGGCGCGCAGGGTCCACTGTCCGTCGGGCAGTTTGCCGTGGAGCCCGGCCTCCATGCGCGTGGCGTTGATGTCGCCGTTCTGCCGGTATGCCGTGGTGTCGTAGGCGATCTCGCCCAGCGTGTTGCGGCGCCGGTAGCGGAACTTGTAGCGGCCGGTTGCGTGGGTCCACTCGCCGCTGAACGACGAGCTGACGGCGTCGGAAATCTTGTATTCGTAGCGCATCGAGGGGTTGATCAGACCGAACGAACCGCTCTTCATCGTGGCTTTGAAGTTGGCCCGCTTACCCTCTTCGAAGCGGGGCCGCCGCGTGGTGATGTAGATCGTGCCGGAGGCGCCGAAATCCTTCGCCGACTGGAAAATATCGCTTTTCTGTCCGTTATAGAGCGAGATCTCCTCCACGTCGTCCAGCGAAAAGCGGCCCAGATCGACCTGTCCGTTCTGGGCGTTTCCCAGCTGGATGCCGTCGTAGAACACGGCCATGTGGTTGGTGCCCATCGACCGGATGTTGACGGTTTTCAGACCGCCCACGCCTCCGTAATCCTTGAGCTGCACCCCCGAGAAGTAACGGATGGCATCGGCCACCGAAAGCGAGTTCAGCCGCTGCAGGTCGACATCCTTGAGGACCTGTGCGGGAATGACTTCGCGGTATTTGGGAACGACGGGGGTGCCGATGATGATCACCTCCTTGATTCTCTGGACGCTGTCGAGGCGGCTCCGCACGGTTGCGGAGTCGGGGACGGAGTCGGGGACGGAGTCGGGGACGGAGCGGCTTCCGGCGGCTTCGGCGGCCGGAAGGAAGCCTCCTCCTTGTGCGATGAATGCGAGCGAAAGCAGCGTCAGACGGAGTCGTTTCATGATGCGTCGGTATCGAGGGTTTTGTTCGGCAAAACCTTTGATTCCACAGCCGCAATGCAACGAACGGATTGAAAAAGTGCTTTACATGCGTTGTCGATCCGGGCCCGTTCTCCGCAGGCTGCGAAATCATTCGGTCATGCAAGGCAGGTCTTCTGACTCGTTCCGGTTCCGACGGCCTTCCCGGTTGTTCGCCAGTGGCCTTGAGATTGTCGTTACCTTGTGTGTCCGTTGCCGGACAGGAACTTACAGCAGCGGGAACTGTTGCCGGTTTTCACGGCATTCCCTTTTAATCGGGCGGAGGCGGGTGCCTCTTTCCGAACCTTTGCGCGGCAAAGATAGGAATAAGCGGGGAAAAAAAGAATTTATCCGTTTTTTTTGTCGGACGGGAGTATCTTCGGTGTAGCCGAAATACCGAAGAAGCCGGGCGCAAAAGCGAATCCATCCGCATTTTGTCGCGGCGAACGATCTGAAACGGAATCGGGAATAACGAAGTCGCCGGGCTCATCGAGCCCGGCGATACCCGGCTGTCGGACGCACCGGAGCCGCCCGATACAGGGGAGGGGCCTATGGACGGGCGAACCGGATGCCGGCTTCGTAGAGCAGGTAGAGCGGAACGAAGACGATCATGAGCGTGAAGGGGTCGCCCGAAGGGGTGATGAACGCCGAGAGGATGAGCAGCACGACCACGGCGTGCCGGCGGTATTTGCGGAAGAAAGCCTTGTTCACGATGCCCAGTTTCGAAAGCAGCCATGCGAGCAGCGGCATTTCGAAGACCAGCCCCATGATGAAGACCATCATCAGAAAGTTTCCGATGTAGGAGTTGAGCGAAATCTGGTTGGCGATCGCTTCGCTCAACCGGTATTCGGTCAGAAACCGGAACGTGAAGGGAAAGACCAGGAAATAGCCCACTGCGCAGCCCAGGAAGAACATGCCCGTGCCGCAGAAAAAGGCCGTGCCCACGCTGTGACGCTCTCCGGGGAAGAGCGCCGGACGGATGAACCGCCAGATTTCGAAAATCAGGTAGGGGAACACGAGCACCAGGGCGAACCAGAACGAGGTGCTGATGTGGGTCATGAACTGGGACGCGACGTTGATGTTGATGATCTCCACGCGGAATGCGTCGTCGCTGAAGTCGGGCAGCAGAGGATTGCCGCCGCCCAGCTTCGAGAGCCAGCGGTAGAGCGGAAATTCCGATGTGGTGGGGGCCAGTACGACGTGGTCGAAGAGGTAGGGCATGGCGCAGAAGCAGACGATCATGCACACCAGCAGCACGGCGACGACACGCAGGAGCGACCACCTCAAATCCTCGAGGTGTCCCCAGAAGGTCATCATCTCGTTGTCTTCCATAGTTCGGGTATTATGTTCCCGGGAACCTGCCTGTGCGGGGCGTGTTCCCGGGAACGGTCTGTAATGAACGGAGTGCGGCGGAAATATCCGCCGTTATCCGGGGATCAGTCGAGAATCTTGATGCGGATGTTGCGGAACCAGACGTCGTCGCCATGGTCCTGGAATCCGATGTAGCCTTCGTGGGCGTCGCCGCCGCAGTTGTCGAGCAGCTCGAATGCGAGGGGCCACTTTTCGGCGCTGAACTTGCTGTTCTGGAGCATCTCGGTCCACTGGGGCGTCCAGAGGTGGTACTCGAGGACGTTCTGGTCGTTCTGTCCGTGCACGACCGTGCCCTTGTAGACCAGAATCTTGGCCTTGTTCCATTCGCCGAAAGGCTTCTGGTTCTGGGGTACGGCGGGAATCATGTCGTAGAGCGACGCGGACTGGCGGTTGCCGTCGACGCCCAGCTTGGCATCGGGATGGTTCGCGTTGTCGAGCACCTGGTATTCGGGGCAGGAGATGTAGATCGGCTCGTAACGCTCCGCGCCGTCCTTCTCGGTCTTGACCTCGCGGGCCAGGTAGAAGATGCCCGAGTTGCCGCCCTTCGAGACTTTCCACTCGAGTTCGAGCTCGAAGTTCTTGAACTTCTTGGCGAAAATCAGGTCGCCGCCCTCGCCGGTCTGCGCTTCGCCGCCGCCCGAGCCGTTGAATTTGATGGCCCCGTCGTCGATCGTCCAGCGCGAGGGCACGTTGTCCTTGCCGTAGCCGCGCCAGCCGTTGAAGGTCTTGCCGTCGAAGATCACGTAGTAGCCGTCCTTGTCCTGCGGGAATGCCGCGAGGTCGACTTCAGGGGCGTTGACCACCGTGTAGGCGGGCGCAGCCGCTTCGTCCTGCTGCTGGCTCTCGCCCGATTTGGCGGCGTTGCGGCCGCCGCAGGAAACCGCTGCGGCGCACAGAATCGCGCAGGCGGAAAACAGAATGCTTTTTTTCATGGTTTTGTCTTTTTAAGGTTGTGCAGTCGGTTAGCGGGGCATGTCGGGCAGTTTCCAGCCGTCGCGGTAGGTGTGCTTGATGAGCTCCTGCGCGAATTGCTGTGCGTTCACCGGATCGGTCCAGGTCTTGTCGAAGGTGGGGTGCCCGTCCTTGATGTGGAAGCCGTCCCGGATGACCGTACGGATGGTCGCGTCGTCGGGGATGTTCGTGAAACGCATGTTCTCGCCGTCCCATTCGAGCTCGCGGTTGAGGCTCTGGAGCCGTACGGCCAGCACGCCCATCACGACCATTTCGTTGAAGGGACCCGCCTCGCTGAAGTCCGAGGCGCTCGGCGTGCGGTAGTCGGGGTCCTCCTTGCAGGCGCGCACCCAGTCCATCTGGTGCGACTCGGTGATCTCGCGCAGCACCTTCGGCGCATCGGGCACACGGCCCGACACCAGGTAGGGGTTCACGCCGTAGCAGCCGCAGATCAGGGTGTCTTTCGTGCCGTAGAAGATGGCGGCGCCGCCGGCCATGTTCAGATCCACGCCGGCCGGAAGCCCTGCGGGACGCTCGGGCAGCAGACCGCCGTCGTACCAGTGCACCTCCACTTCGGGCATGGCGACCTTGGGCATGTTGTCGCGGGCCGGGAAGACGAACTTCACGCGCTGCGCGTTGGGCGCCGATTCGTTCAGCAGCAGCGTCGAGCTGCCCTGCACCTTGGTCGGGTGCCCCAGCTTGAGGGCCTTGAAGACGGGATGCAGCACGTGGCAGGCCATGTCGCCCAGGGCGCCGGTGCCGAAGTCCCACCAGCCGCGGAAGTTCCAGGGCGTGTAGGCCGAATTGTAGGGACGGTAGGGGGCCGGGCCGATGAAGGCGTCCCAGTTCATCGTCTTGGGGATGCGTTCGTCGTTCTCGGGACGGGCCAGACCCTGCGGCCAGATCGGACGGTCGGTGAAGGTCTCCACCTTGCGCACCTCGCCGATCTCGCCGTTCCAGATCCACTCGCACACCTTGCGGACGCCCTCGTCCGAGGCGCCCTGGTTGCCCATCTGAGAGGCGATCCGGTGCTTCTTGGCCAGCTTGGCCAGCAGACGCGATTCGTAGACGGTGTGCGTCAGCGGCTTCTCGACGTAGACGTGCTTGCCCGCGGTGATCGCGTCGGCGGCGATGATGGCGTGGGTGTGGTCCGCCGTGGCGACCATCACGGCGTCGGCCGACTGGAGCATGTCGTCGTACATGCGGCGGTAGTCGTTGTAACGCTTGGCGGCCGGGTAGCGCTCGAAGACGGGCGCGGCGTACTTCCAGTCGACGTCGCACAGTCCGATGATGTTCTGGCTCTCCAAACCGTGCAGAACGGCCGATCCGCGGCCGCCGATGCCGACGCCCAGAATGTTGAGCTTGTCCGAGGGGGCCGTGTGCCCGAATTTCTTGCCCAGCACCGTGCCGGGTACGACCGTCAGACCGATGGCTGCCGTAGCACCGGCCTTCAGGAATTTCCGTCGTGACATTTCGTTTGCCATGATTCTTCCGAAGTTGTTTTAAGGTTAGCGGTTATTGTTCGTTTTTACGCACCATTTCTCGCCTCGGCAAGCCCGTGCAGGCACGGCTTTGCGTTCGGCCTATCGAAACGGTTCGTTATTTCGACTCCTTTTTGGGGGTGTCGGTGTTCTCGATCTCCTTCTCGATGTTGTTCATGCCCTCCTTGAAGCTGCGGACGCCTTTGCCCAGTCCGTTCATCAGTTCGGGGATCTTCCTTCCGCCGAAAAGCAGCAGTACGATCAGGGCGATGACGACGATCTCGCCGGCCCCCAGATTGCCGAAAAATAGCAGGTGATTTATCATAAGAGTGTGTTTTAAGGTCCTATTTCTTGTTCATTCGTCCATTTTCCGTTCCGCCGGGTTGGACGGGCCCGGCTCCTCCGGCTTATCGAAAAGGCTCGTATCCGACAATTTTGCGGTTCAGGCCTTTTTGTGCAGCAGTCCGTACCCTTCGGTCATATTGCGGCGCCGTTCGCGGATCGCCTCCAGCTCCTGACGCGTCCCGATCGCGGGCAGCGCATGGCTGCGCGCATCCTCCAGAAAGCGCCACGCATACTCCGAGGCGACGGCCGCATCGCGGAAGCTGGGCAGCGAGGCGTCGAGGCGGCCCGTCCGGAGCGATCGTTCGAATTTCCGGCAGAGCACGTCGATGTTCTTGCCGCCGTAAGGCCTTTCGATCCGCTCGGTGCGGTTCACGCCGTGCAGTTCGACCACCGCCGTACGGAAGTCGTGCGTCATGCGGGCGATGCCTTTCGTGCCGATGATGTCGACGTACGAATTGTGGGTCTGAACCTCGGCCAGCTGCCCGTATACGTGGCCCTGGGTGATGTCGAAGACCACGCCGTTTTCGAACGTGCCGTGGCATTGCAGCCACCAGGGGTCCTTGTAGCTCCACATGCGCACGGCCTGTGCGTTCCAGGTCGCATACTCCGCACCGGCATACCAGCGTGCGATGTCCACGTAGTGCATGCCGCAGTCGTGGAAGGCCGGGCCTTCGTATTCGTGTCCTTCGCCGGGGGCCAGACCAGGGGTCATGTGGCAGACCCGGACGATGGCCAGCTCGCCGATCTCGCCCTCCTCGATGAACTGCTTGATCGTGCTGTGGTACCACGAGTTGCGGAGGTAGAGGTTGACCGTCGAGAGCAGCGGCGTGCTTTCGGCGGCCTCCACGGCGCGCCATTCGCGCTCCACCGTGTCGGCCACGGGCTTCTCGGCGATGACGTGCTTCCCGGCGGCGAATGCCCGCCTGATCTGTTCCGGCCGCGAATCGGCCAGAGCGAAAAGTCCGACGACCTCGACATCGGGATCGTCGAAAATCACCGCTTCGTCGGCGACGACCTGCGCTTCGGGGGCCGCCTGCCGGGCGTATGCACGCGCTTCGGCGTCGAGGTCGCAGATGTAGGCCACCTTCCATTGTCCGCTGCGGCGCAGCTCGTCGAGATAGAAGCCTCCCATGCGGCCGAAGCCGATCATTCCTATTTTTATGGGGTTCATGAAACGCTGCGATAGTTTCGGGTTGTGTCGGTCGTTGATTCATGCGATGCGGGGCGTCCGGAAACCGGTTCCCGCAGCAAACTTTACAAAGTTAACCCGAAATGGAATTCCTGCGAAGAGGCGGGGTGAAAAATGTAGTCGATTATTTCGTTATTTCTGTTTTCAATCAATAATTTATGTGTTTTATCGGGGTTGTAAAATGTAGTTGTTTTGTAGCTTTTTCAGCTCTCCGCATGCCGAATCAGGCCGATTTTCATCACCCTTCTCTCGAACTCGTCGCGCGGCACCAGGGCCCGATTGCGCATGCGGGTGCGGTAGTTGTAGACCGTCGAGAGCGAGCAGCGCAGGAACGATGCGATGCGGGCGTTGTCCGCAATGCCCAGACGCAGCAGCGCGTAGATGCGCAATTCGCGGTTGAGCAGATGGTCCGCGCGGGGTACGATCCGCTCCTCCTCGCAGAGCAGGGCATTGAATTCCTCGACGAACGAGGGATAGAGCGTCAGGAAGATGACGTCGAACTTGCGGAAGAGCTCGTGCTGCTCCTTTTCGAGCATCGACGTGGATTTGAGCTGTCGGGAGAGCAGGTCGTATTTCCTGCTGTCGGCCAGTTTCTTGAGCGTTTTGCGGTAGTCGTCCATCTTGTCGATGTAGATCGAGCAGATGTCGAAGAAGCGGGCGATGTACTGCACCTTTACGGCATTCGCGTCGAAGAGACGTTCGTTGGTCTCGATCAGCTCCTCGTTGAAGCGTGTCAGCTTGTCGTTCGTCAGCGAGAGCTCGCGGCGGATGCGGTTGAGGCTGCGGGCCTGCCGGTAGGTGAAGACGAAGAGAGCCACCAGCGTTGCCGAGAGTGCGACCAGCAGCACCAGATAGCTCTGCAAACGCTGCTTCGTGGCCGCCTCCCGCTCCCTCAGCGATGCGGATATGACCGAATAGAGCTCCGAAATCTCGGTCGCCCGGAACTGCACGTTGCTGAAAAGCGCATCCTCGAAAGCCGCATGGGTGTATTTGAACGCCCGTTCCAGATCGCCTTCGTGGTAGTAGTCGCGGGCCAGCGACTGGAACGAGGTGTTCTCCTTGATCGAATGGCGGGCGTCGGTGATGGCCGACAGCATTTCGTACTTGCGGCTCAGCTCCTTTTCGCCGTGCGAGCGGTAGAAGCCGCTGAGCTGGTGTGCGATTTCGGCATGACGCGGATCATCCGGACCGATCTCTTCGAAGAGCCGGCAGAGGTAGGATTCGACCGAATCGCGTCCGACGCTGCCGTCGTTGATCGTGCTGGCGAACGTGAGTTTGTAGCGCACGGACGACGGATCGCCCGCGAGGAGCATCGAGTCGGCATACCGTTCGAGCAGAGGGTAGTGCTTCTGCTGGTTGCTCAATGCGCCGTAGTGGAGGTAGCACAGATAGACCGCCCGGTAATAGGCGTGCAACAGCTGCGGAGGCACCGTCCGGCGGTCGACCGAATCCAGGAGGCGTTGGGCTTCGATCGACCGTCCGGTGGAGGAGTACAGCCGCGCCAGACGCAGTTTCGAATGGACGATGCAGCGCTGGCTGTCCATCTGGAGTCCGAGCCGGAGGTTGCGTTCGATGTAGCGGGTGGCCGAATCGAGCTTGTATTTCTTGAATTCGGCGTAGAGCTGTTCGTTGATGCCGTACTCCTGCCGGGGAGTGAGCCCCTCGACTTCGCGCAGCGACCGCAGTTTCTCGATCCTCCGCTCCTTTTCCGCGTCGTACTGCGGCTTGGCTGCGATCGCCCGGTCCAGTTCGGCGGTATAGGGCGCCAGCGCATCCTCCCGGCAGGAGGTGAACGACAGCACGCACGACAGCGCGACCGGCACGAACCATCGTCCGATGCGTAGCGTGCGTCCTCGTCGCTGCGTCATGTCGCTGCCGGCCGGATGCCGCGGTGTTTTATTTGACGAACTTGGCTGCGTTGAGGTATTCCGCACTCTTGCGTGCGGCTTCGAAGACCTCTTCGGTGATCTCCTCCTGCGTGTATCGGCTGCCGTCGGCATGGGTCTTTTCGGCCAGCTCCCTCGGAGTTTCGATCTCGACGAAGTATTCGCTCATGCCGTTTTTGCGGAACTGTCTGAAGATGCCCTCGAAGTCGATCTTTCCGCTTTCGCCGATGACGAAATGGTCCTTGACGTGCAGCAGCTCGATGCGTTCGGGGTATTTTTTCAGATAGGCGACGGGGTCCTGACCTCCCTCCGTGCACCAGTATACGTCCAGTTCGAAACATACGTAGCGGGGATCGGTGTGCTCCACCATGTATTCCCAAATGAGGCGGTCGCTGTCCTGGAGCTTGGCGTATTCGTGGGCGTGGTTGTGGTAGCCCAGTTTGAGCCCGTATTCGGCTGCGATGCGTCCGACGCGGTTGAAGTAGTCGCACATGCGCTGCACTTCGGCGACCGTGCCGCCCACCTGGTAGCTGGGAATGACGAAATATCGGCCGCCGCATGCCTTCTGGATGGCGAACAGCCGGTGCCAGCGCTGCATGATCTCCTCTTCGCGGGCCGGGTCCTCCTGAAGCCCCGAGTGGGTCGAACCGATCGTCGCGCCGTTCCGGTCGCACAGGGCGCGGAACTCATCGGCCGGAAGTCCGAACACCTTGTCGTCTCCGCCCCATTGCACCAGCTCGAAAGAGCGGTAGCCCATGTCGGTCAGACGTTCGATCGTGCGGGTGGGGTTCTGCTGCACGGCGCTCATCACCGAATAGAGCTGGATGCCGATTTTCTTGTTCTTTCCGGCTGCGGCCGTCTGGGGTGCGGCCAGAAGCAGCAGGGCTGCGGCGGGAGCGGCGACGGATGCCAGCATGCGCGCTGCGTGGAGGATGGTTTTTTTCATGTTTTTGGGTTTGAGTGGATTGCGTCGAATAAAGGCCGGACGTCTGCCCGGATGCCATTTTCCTGGTAAAGTTACGGTTTTAAATCCGGTTCCGATTGCTTTATTTTCGCAAATTATTGTTCTATATTTGCATTTTGGAAATGTAACCCTCTTTCGGGGCGCTTTTTTTATCGTTTTTGTCATGATGTCGTGCTGCGAACCCTCGTTTTCGTTTCAGGAAAGGCCCCTTTCGCCCGGTGAACGGATCGGCGGCGGGCGGTCGTCGTCGTGGGTGCTTTCGTGTGCCGTTGCGCAAGTGTGCGGAGCGGATGGAGCCCCGTCCGGCATGCGCGGTCGCGGGGAGGCGGTGCCGCCTCCTTCCGGAGCGGCGGACCGGTCGGATGCCGATCCATCGGATGCCGTTCCGCCGGTCGACGGTTCGGCGGACGCCGCTCCTGCGGATGTCGGGCGCGGGGAGCGTCCGGTCTGTCTGACGGCCGTTTTCTCCGATCGGTTTCTGGACGGATGCGCCTCGTCCTTTCCCGAATTGCGCCTTCCCGTGGAGCGCCTGCGCGGAATTCGCGGAGCGGCGGCCTACGAGGGGGAGACGGCCCGACGGATTGCGGAACTGCTGTGCGCCATGCGCGACGAGGATGCCGTCGGCCGGCTGGCGCTGCTGATCCGTCTGCTGCCGCTCCTCTCTGCGGCGGCGGATGCTCCGGCCGCCGGCCCGCGGAAAGCGGCGGAGAGACGGCAGGAGCGCCTGGACCGGGTTCGCGCCTATGTGGCCCGCAATGCCGCCCGCGACTGCACGCTGGGCGCCGCAGCGCAGTACGCCGGGATGAACAAATCGGCTTTCTGCCTCTTTTTCCGACAGGCCGCCGGGCGGACCTTCACCGCCTACGTCAACGAATACCGCATCGCCCAGGCCTGCAAGCTGCTCCTGCGCCGTGAGATGTCCGTTTCGGAGGTCTGTTACAGCGTCGGGTTCCGCAACGAGCCCTATTTCAACCGGACGTTCCGGAAGATCGCGGGAAGCTCTCCCCTGCAATTCGCCGCCACGGCCGGCCGCACCGCATCCGCCGAAGCGGAGGCCGCGGGGGCGGCACCCTGTTTCCGCTCCGGCGACGAAACCTCCGAGGCGGCCGTTGTCCGAAAAGGATATTTTTGTTACCTTTGCCCTCCGGAACCCGATCCGTCAGACCGATGAATCCGCTGAAAAAGACATACGTTTCGCTGGGGGCCGATGCCGCGGTCGCGCTGTGGCTCGTCGTGTGGTGGGTTTGCAACCTGTTGCAGGCTTCCTTCTCCGAGCTGGCCAACGACGAAGCCTACTACTGGATTTTCGCCCGCGAGCTGGCCTGGGGCTATTTCGACCATCCGCCCGTGACGGCGCTGCTGGTCCGGGCCGGCGGGCTTCTCTTCGGCGGCGAACTGGGCGTGAGGCTTCTCTTCACGCTGCTGCAACCGCTCTACCTTTGGATTCTGTGGCGGCTGGTCCGCCCCTCCGACGCTTCGCGGCGCGACGGCGAGCTGTTCGTGCTCGTGGCGGCCGCCACGCTCATGCTCCAGCTCTACGGGTTCATCGCCGTGCCCGACGGGCCGCTGCTGATGACCGCGGCGCTGTTTCTATGGGCGCTGCGCCTCTTCGCCGACGGCCGGCGCGGGGCGTGGCTCCTCCTGGGCGCGACGATGGCCCTGATGGCCTATAGCAAATACCACGGAGCGCTGGTGGTGCTCTTCGCGCTGGCGGCCAATCCGCGGCTTCTGAAGCGGCCGACGCTCTATCTGAGCGGCGCCGTGACGCTGGCTCTGCTGGTGCCGCACCTGCTGTGGCAGTACCACCACGACTGGGTGTCGCTGGCCTACCACCTCGCAGGGCGCAACGGCGCGTTCCGCTGGAGCCATGTCACCGATTTCGCGGCCAACATGCTCGTGGTCTTCAACCCGCTGTTCGTGCCGCTCTACGTGCAGGCGTGGCGCAAAACCCGTGCGGACGATGCCGTGCGGCAGACCCTGCGCCTCTTTCCCCCGGCTTTCATGGGGTTTTTCCTCCTCTCCTCGCTGCGGGGTTATGTCCAGCCGCAATGGACGATCGTGGCTGCGCTCGGCCTCGTGTATCTGCTCTTCGACTATGCGCGGCGCCACGCCCGCACGCGGCGCTACGTCATGCGGGCCGGATGGGCGACCCTCGCGATGGCGGCTCTCGTGCGTCTGGTGATGATCTTCAACCCGCTGCACATCCGCTACGAGGTCTTCGACAACCGCGCGAGCTACGACACGATCGCCCGCATTGCCGACGGGCGCCCCGTCATCTTCCGCGACCGCTACTCGGTGGCGGCCAAATATGCCTTCTACACGGGCGGCGAGACCTACTGCCAGCCCAACCTCCACTACCGCACCCACCAGTGGCAGTTGCGCGACGACGATACGCGCTTCGCAGGCCGCGAGGTGGTGCTCGAAACCTCTCCCCGCCCGGCGGGCGATACGCTGCTGCGCACCCGAAGCGTCGAACTGGCCAACGGCAAGTGGTTCACCTGGACCGTCGTCGACGATTTCCGGCCCGTGCGGCTGGTCGACGTCGTGTGCCGGTGGCCGCAGAGCGTGCGGCCCGGCGAGAGCCTGCGCCTCGAACTGCGGATGGAGAATCCCTACCCCTACGCCATCGAAATCGGCGGTGAAACGACCCTCGTGCTCGTGGCGCGCAGCCGCGAGCGGGGCATCGAGGAGTTTCCGACGGAGGTCGCCGCCACGCTTCCGGCCGGAGGCTCGGTGACTGCCGAGGTCGGCTTCCGCGTGCCCGAAGCATGGGCCGGCACAAAGCCCGAGGTGGGCTTCACGCTGCGGCGCGAGGGTTACACGTATTGGTTCAACGGAAAATCCCGCCGTCTGCGGGTCGAAAAACAATGATCGAACAATTCATCCGATTCTGTGTCGTCGGCGGGTCCGGCGTCTTCGTCGACTTCGGCTTTACGTACCTCTGCAAGGAGTGGCTGCGCCTGAACAAGTACATCGCCAACTCGATCGGCTTTCTGTGCGCCTCGACGAGCAATTACATATTCAACCGTGTCTGGACGTTTCACAACGCCGATCCCGACATCGCCGCGCAATACCTGCGCTTTCTGGGCATCGCGGCCATAGGTCTGGCGCTCAATAACCTGGGCATCTGGGTGCTGCACCACCGCTTCGGGATGAACTTCTATCTGGCCAAACTCTTCTCGCTGGGGCTGGTGACCTTCTGGAACTTCTTCATGAACTACTTCTTCAACTTCTGACGAGGGGGCTGCGGTCCGCCCGGCTCTTTCGGAGCCGGCCCGCCTAAAGACCGGCTTGAGGCTCGCTCCGCAGCTGCTGCGGCATCCGCACCAGCGTCGTCCAGACGATCCGCAGCCACAGGGCGAGGAAGAGCCACAGGTTGAGCTGCCAGCCGAAGAAAAACTCCATCACGGAGGGCGGGCACAGCACGTCGACCGGCATGACGACCAGCACGGCGAAGACGGCCCAGAACATCGTGCGGTCGAATGCCGTCAGGGCTCCCGCACGGCGCATCGTCCAGTACCACAGCATGTAACCCGCCAGAGCGATGCAGTAGGTGTGGCGCTCGCTCGAGTTGCTGAAGAAGATCACGTAGCCCATCAGAGCCGCCAGACAGCCGATGCGGAAAAATTCGTTGCACCACCTCCGCCGGTCGAGCAGTAGTCCCGCGCCTAAAGCGGCCAATACGCCCGCCTGCACCCATGTCTGTATGCGCAGCAGGTTGAACGGCCGCAGGTAGAAGACGGTCATCCACGTGCGCGTATCCTTGTGCGAGGTCAGCGCCCCCACCCACTCGCCGTACCAGCCGGGCAGCCCCTCCCACGTGGTGCCGATGGCCGGTACGACCAGCAGCACCGCACCGATCGCCGCGGCATAGGCCGCATTGCGCCAGAAGCGGGGATAGCAGACGAGCAGCCCCAGCTGGAAGATGCCGTAAATCTTCGTGAAGCCGGACAGCAGGATGAGCAGCACGGCCCAGAATCCTTTGTCGCGCTCCAGCAGCGAGTAGGCGAAAAGGAAGATGCTGCCCACCAGCGGGTTGTACTGGAACGAGAGCAGCGTGCAGGCCAGAATCAGGAAGGTATAGAGAAAGGTTTTGCACTTCTCCTCGCGCGTGAAGCGCGCGGGCAGGGTGAAGATCGCCGCGAACCACGCGGTGAAGTTGAAGAGGTTCCAGACGAAAGGCCCCAGCCAGGCGGGCAGAAAGGCGAACGGCGCGAAAAGCACGTTGAAGAGCGGACCGTAGAGGAAATAGTCGAGCTCCATGCCCGCCGGGGGCCAGTTGGCGCCGTAGGGCGGTATCTGCTGCCAGAAAAGACGCGTCGACTCGGCGAAGATCATGAAGTTGCGGTGGCGTCCGCGCGAAACCTCGGCGAAGGTGAGCGCCAGCACCACCAGAAAGCCCAATATATAGAGGTTGCGCGGCGAGAGGAAGAAAGCCCCGATCCGCCGCCACGCGCTGCTGCCGCCCGCCATTTCGCCGTTTGCAGCGGCTTGGGGCTCCGTTTTGCCGTCACCCCGCACCCCCGGCCTCTTTTCGCCGTCCGCAGCCATTACTTCCGGGCGCGGATTTTGCGGAAAGGCAGGCCCATCACGCCGAAGAAGGCTTCGCCGAAGATGCCGCCGCTCATCTTGGAGGTGCCCTCCTGACGGTCGACGAAGACGATCGACACCTCCTCGATCTTCATGCCGAGGCGCCAGGCCGTGTATTTCATCTCGATCTGGAAGCCGTAGCCCTTCATCTTCACGCGGTCGAGGTCGATGGTCTCCAGCGCCCGGCGCGAGTAGCAGACGAATCCGGCGGTGGCGTCGTGCACCGGCATGCGGGTGACCGTGCGCACGTATTTCGAAGCGAAGTAGGACATCAGCAGCCGCGACATGGGCCAGTTGACCACGTTCACGCCCTTGACATAGCGCGAGCCGACCACCACGTCGCTGCCCGCCTCGGCGGCGGCGAACAGACGCAGCAGGTCGTCGGGGTTGTGCGAGAAGTCGCAGTCCATTTCGCACATGTGGTCGAAACCGTGCTCCAGCCCCCAGCGGAAGCCCGTCAGGTAGGCCGTGCCGAGCCCCAGCTTGCCGCTGCGTTCGATGAGGTGCAGCGTGGCGGGAAACTCTTTCTGCCGCTCCTTGACGATCGAGGCCGTGCCGTCGGGCGAGCCGTCGTCGATGATGAGCACCTCGAAGGGCTCGCTCAGCGAGAACACCTTGTCGATCATGGCCGAGACGTTCTCTTTCTCGTTATAGGTGGGGATGATTACCAGTCTGCGCATGGGTTTTCGGTTTTTGCTTCTGCGAAGATAGCTTTTTTTTTCGAAATACGAAATTCGGAGCGGGATATGTTTGCGGACCGCACTCCGTGCGTCCGGAAATCCGCCCTGCCTCGTATCCGGGACTCCGCTTTACCTCGCTTTCCGCTTCATCGCCCTGATGCGGGCCTTCTGTTCGGGGGTCGCACGCAGCGACTCCGCGATCTTTTGCAGCGCCTTGTTGTAGGTCCAGTCGCACAGGGGGCAGTCGCGCCGCAGCCACTCCTCGGTGCGCTCCGGAAACTTCACGTAGCAGACCGATACGGCCCACGCCACGCCCATGCGCGCGTAGTAACCCTTGTGGCTTACGGTGCCCAGCAGCTCCAGCAGCCGGTCGAGGTGCTCCTCGTCGACGAAGTTGGAGAGGGCCGTCACCACCGCGAAGCGCACCTCGTATTCGCCCGCCGCATGGAAGCGGGGAAGAATGAATTCCCACATCGGCTCGCGCTCGGCCGCCTTCAGGCGCCAGCAGCAGCAGTCGCACACGGCCCAGTTGCCGATCTTCGGGACGAAGCGGGCTGTGTGGCCGATCTTTTCGTCGGGCGCACACTTCGCATAGCCGATCACCAGCCCTTGCAGCATGCGCTCCTCGAAGTAGTCGCCGGGGGCCGTCGCGAGCCATTCGCGCCATGCGCCGCGGGCGATCTCGCGGGCGATGGCCCGCAATTCGGGCAGACGCACGCCGATCATCGGCCCGGCTCCGGGCGTGAGCGAAGCGCTGAAATCGCGGTAGCGGGTGTCGGCCATCCGGAAAAGTCGTTCGCGCAGGGTCATCGTTTGTCGAATTTAGGGGTGATGCTCAGGTAAAACGAGGCGTGCAGCCGCGGCATGGGGCGCGAGAGGACCGATTCGTACTCCTCGTTGAGCAGGTTGTGGATGCAGCCTTTCAGCGAGAGGTCCGCCCGGCGGAAAACCAGACTCTTTTCGAGCGAGAGGTCGCTCATGAAGTAGGGCTTCACGCGGCCCAGCACCCCCAGGTCGTTGCTCGTCATCGTGTAGCGCTCGCTGTAGAAGGTCCATTTGTAGGCCAGCGTCCAGCGGTGCCACGAGGCCCGGGCGTTGAGGGCCGCCGAGTGCACGGGGATGTAAACCAGCTGGCGCCCCACCGACTCGTCGGCCGCCGAGAAACGGTCGCCGCGGTTGATCGAACGGGTCCAGGCGTAGTGTCCGTCGAGCGCCAGACGCCAGTGCCGGCCCACCGAGGTTTCGGCCGCGAGTTTGCATTCGGTGCCGTAACTCTCCACGCGCCGGATGTTGAGCGGGGTGTAGATTCCCGTCTTGGCGCTTCCGATCCACAGAATCCAGTCGTCGATGAGCGAGCGGAACGCCGTCGCCGAGAGATGCAGCGACCCGCGGGCGCTGCGCACCGTGCTCTCCGCACCCGCATCGAACGTCCATCCCCGCTCGGGGCGCAGGTTCTTGTTGCCGCCCGGCCGGAAGTAGAGGTCGTTGAGGGTGGGATGGCGGTAGTTGCGGGCCGCCGAGGCCTTGACGATCACTTCGCCCCGCCGCGAGAGGGTCCAGTCGGCGAACAGGGCCGGAACGGGGTGTGCGGCACGGGTGCCGTAAAGCTCCCACCTCAGGTCCGCGGCCACGCCCAGCCGCTCCGTCGGGCGCCATTTGACGGCCGCGAATGCCGACAGTTCGAACCGCTCCTGACGGTAGAGCGTGTCGGCCCGGAGCCCCGTCGTGCGGTCGATGACCGAGAGGTCGCCGCTCTGCACGCGGTGCTGGTGGAGGGTGGCATGGAGCGTGAAGAGCCATTTCTCGCCGACGGCCCGCTCCGCTTCGGCCTGCGCGAAGAGGGTGTGGATGCGGCTGCGGGCGTCGGTCATGGCGACGGGATTGCCCGTGGCCTCGGGGTCGGCCAGCATCAGGTAGCGCAGGTCGGTGAAGGTGTAGCCGCCGCTGGCGGAGAGTTTCAGGTCGCCGCGCAGCCGCTCCCACGAGGCTACGGCGCGCAGCGTGCGTTCGTCCTGTGTGTTCTTTTTCCGGCGGTCGGTGTTGCGGTCGGCCGAGAGGAGCGCCAGCCCGCGGTGCGAATCCATGTACCAGGCCGACAGCGAAAGCCGGTCGCCGCCGCGCGTGTGCAGGTAGAACTCCTGCATGGCGTGCAGGTCGCGGAATTCGCCGTTGCGGTTGCGCTGCAAGGGATAGCTGCTCCCCGTGATGCGCCCGTCGGCGTCGGTTTCGAACTGCTTGGTGTTGTAGTTGCGGAACCGGAAGTCGTTTTTCGACGTGCTGCACAGCAGACGCGTCGAGCTGCTCCAGCGTCCGCCTCCGTAGGTCAGCCGCACGAATTCGTCGAAGGTGGTGAACGAACCCGCCCCCTGGATGTATTTGAGCCCCCAGCCCCGGTCGGCGGGGGCTTCGGTCCGGAGCGCCACGGCGCCGCCCAGCCCTCCGCCCGTGATGCCCACCGAGCTGGCCCCGTGGTAGACCGACACGTCGTCGATGAAGTAGGCGGGCAGGGTCGAGAAATCCACCTGCCCCAGCATGGGCGAGTTGATGCGCATGCGGTTCCACGTCACCTGCGTGTGCGAGGGGGCCGTGCCGCGGAACGAGGCGGTCGCGAGCGTCGCCCGGCCGTAGGACTTGATGAAGATCGTCGAGCCGGCGGCCAGTGCGTCGGCCAGCGACGAAGAGATGTTCTCGCGCAGCACGAGGCTGTCCACGACGGTGCGCTGCACGCCGATCTCCTTCAGAGGGCGGGCCGCCGAAACGGCTACCCGTTCGATGGCCACCGTGCGGGCCACGCTGTCGCTCTGCCCGGCGGCGGAGAGCGGGCAGAGAAGCGGCAGGGCGATGAGGAGAAGCGGACGCATGAGGCGAAGTTCGCAATTAAAATCGAAGCGTGGAAAGTTGAAATCTACCGCATTGTCGTTCTGTGCGAAGCGAAGGATCCGGTTTTCGGGCCGCAGCCAGCGGAGCGGGACCCGGAGGGTGCCGAACCTCCGCATCCGGGGGCTGCGGCCCGGCCGGCCCCGGTCCGTGTGAACGGGACGCTCACTTCGCCGATGTCGCGGTGCGGTAGCAGCCCATGCCGCACACCTCGGTCGAAGACTCTCCGGTGACGGGGTTCCAGGCGTTCACTCCGGTCTGCACCCGGATGAAGTCGATGTGGGTCAGCCGGGCCGGCTCGCCTTCGTCCGTCACGGCGTCGGCGATGCGGAAGCGGTTGGTCTGCCCCGCGGCGTCGATCGTCGAGGTGTTGTCGGCATAGCCCCATTCGAATGCCGTGAGGAGCCATCCCGCCGTACCCTCGAGGTCTCCCTGCCGGACGTTCTGCGGCAGCCGCGTCCCCTCGAAGGCGAGCGTTGCGGATTCGACCCAGGCGGGATAGTAGTTGGGCTGGGTGTGGAAGTCGTCCATGCGCCCCACCGTGCCGCTGCCGCCCAGATTGTCGCTCCAGGGCGTCGGCTCGCCGTCGGCCGCACGCGTGTAGACGATGCGGTAGCCGCGGACGGTTTCGGGGTCGTCGTGGCGGCTGCCGCGCAGCTCGTACCAGATTTCGCCCTCGGACGATCCGTCGCCGTCGCTGTCCTGCGCCACCCACACGGTGCCCGGTTCGGAGGTGTTGCTGCCCTGGGTGTTGCCGCGCACCCAGAGCTCGTAGTCGTCCGCCGCGGGCACGCTGGCCGCGAAAGCCGCCTCGACATAGCCGCCCCAGCCGCCCAGCGAGAGGTAGTCGCCCGTGCGGATGCGCCGTTCGGCGTAGGCGCGGGCCTCTTCGGCGGTGCGGATGTCGCGGAATCCGCTTTTCGGTTCGTTGATGAACTGTCCCGGGGCGGGAGCGTAGGCGGTGATGCGGTCGACGTTCTCGGCCGTGCGCGAGGTGACGATCTCCTCGCCCGAGTTGCAGGCGGCCGCTGTGGCGGCCAGAAGGATGCAGAGGTGTTTTTTCATGGTTGCGTGCGTGCGGGTTTGAAGCAGAAGGCACCCGGCGTGATGCCCACGCGCAGGGTGTCGGTGCAGCGGCCGTCGGGCGTGAAGCGGTAGACTGCGCCGTGCTGCATGTAGTCGATGGCGTCGGCAACGTAGACCTCCGAAGTTTCGGGGTCGACGGCCAGACCGTAATAGGTGGTTTCGGTGTAGCGGAGGAACGGCTCGTCGGGCAGGGTTTCGGCGCCGACATCCATGCTCCAGACGTCGCGGGCGATGTAGAAGAGCCGGTCGCGGTCGCCGTTGAGCGTCAGCTCCGAAGGCATGGCGCCCGCCGGGAGCGGAAACCGCTCCTCGATCCGCCGAGTGGCGGCGTCGATGCGCCAGAGTGCGGCGCCCGAACCGTCCGAACCGTCGGTCGCCGTCCAGATTTTGCCGTTGCGGTCGAGGGCCAGCGACGTGGGCTGCCACCCCACGCGGATCGAGTCGACGAGCCGGTCGCACGTGGCGTCGACGACCAGAATCCGGTCGTCGTACGACCAGCAGTTGACGAAGACGAAGTCGCCCCACTGCACCATCTGTTCGGTCGAGCGGTGGCCGTTCATGCCGATCCGGCCGCGGATGCGGTTCGTCGTGAGGTCGACCACCGTGATGCGGGCGTCGTAAAGGTCGGTGACGTAGGCCGTTTCGGGGTCGTTCTCCAGAAAATGGATGTAGCGCGGCGAGACGACGCCTTCGATGAGCCCCTCGACGCGAAACGTGTCGGGATCGATGACGTAGATCACGCCCGAGTTGTTGACCACCACGTAGCCGCGGCCCCGGTGGATGGACATCGACTGGGCCACGTCGCCCAGCTTCATGCCGTTGGCGCGGATGAAGATTTCGTTTTCGAGGCGGCCCGTCGCGGGGTCGTAGAACGAAAGCGAGGCGTTGTCCCACGTGAAGTTGCCTTCCGAGGCGATGAACACCCCGCGCTGGGGCATGCGGAACGCCTCCTCCTCGTGCGGTCCGTAGTCCATGCAGGCCGCAGCGGCCGCGGCGATTCCGACCGCAGCGGCCGCCTGGAGGACGATATGTCGCAGATACCTCTTCATTTCCGCTATTCGGCGCAGCGCGGCGGGAGGGAGGCGCGGCGAGAGACCGGACGACGTTCCCCGCCCCATTCACCGCAGGGCGCGTACACTGTTTCGAACGCATGTCGGCAGGTCTTCTGACTCGTTGCCCTTCCGGCGCCTTCCCGCACCCCCGGGGGTGCAGTGGCTCAGCGATTGCCGGAAGCCGTTTGCAACACACAGCAGCGGGAACTGTTGCCGATTCGCACGGCATTCCCTTTTCACCCGGAACCCCCGGCGGGGATTCGGGAACCGATGCACCGCAAAAATACGCTTTTTCGGCGGAATGCCCCAACGATTGAGACAAAAAAGATTAACTTTGCCGCAAATCGCTCGCGCGGAGCGGGTTGCCCGCTGCCGGACGGACGGACCGAAAACCCGTGTCCGGGAGCGGAATGCGGTGCGGGCCAACGGGTTGCGCCGTAAGAAAAAGATCGGACCATGAAAAAAACGCTGAAAATCACGCTTTCCGCCGTGGCCGTGCTACTGGCTGCGGCCCTCGTCGTGCCGCTGGCTCTGCGCGGCAGGGCGGGAGAGATCGTCAAACGCGAAGCCAATGCGATGCTGCGCGCGCGGCTCGATTTCTCGCGGCTGGACATCAGTCTGCTGCGGCATTTCCCCCATGCGTCGCTCGAACTTCGGGACCTGACGCTCGTGGGCGTCGACCGCTTCGAGGGCGATACGATCGCCGCCGCGGGACGTATCTCCGTGGTCGTCGACCTCATGTCGCTCTTCGGCGACGAGGGCTTCGAGGTGACGAAGGTCATTCTCTCCGATCCGGCGGTCAGGGCCCGCAAGTGCGCCGACGGCGCGGTGAACTGGGATGTGGTGAAACCCTCCGAACAACCCGCCGAGCCCTCCGCGGCGGACGAAAAGTCCGGGTCTTCGGCTTTCCGCCTGTCGGTCCGGGAGCTGCGCATCGAGGGGGCTTCGGTCCGCTACGACGACGATTCGACGCACCTGCACTTCTCTGCCGCGCCGCTTTCGATGCGTCTGCGGGGCGATCTGTCGGCCGAGCGCACCGATCTGGCGCTGCGCCTCGATGCGCAGGGGATGACGCTCCGTTCGGGCGGCGTTCCGCTGCTCAGCGGTGCCGAAGCCGGGATCAAAGCCGTCGTGGCGGCCGATCTGAAAAACCGTCGCTTCACCCTGTCGGAGAACACCCTGCGGCTCAATGCCATCGAACTTTCGGTCGACGGCTGGGCCGAGCTGCGCGACGAAGCGCTGGCTCTGGACATGAAGGCCTCGTGCGAACGCGTGCGTTTCAAGGAGGTGCTGTCGCTCATCCCGGCTTTCTATACGCGCGAATTCCGCAACCTTTCGGCTTCGGGCGAACTGGACCTCGCCCTCTGGGCCCGGGGCGAACTGCGGGGCTCGTCGCTGCCCGCCTTCGAACTGCGGATCGGCGTGCGCGACGGCAGCTTCCGCTATTCGTCGCTGCCGCAGTCCGTCTCCGACATCCGGATCGCAGCCCGTGCGGCCAATCCCGGCGGCGGAATGGACCTCACCGAGATCGACCTCTCGGAGTGCTCGATGAAGATGGCCGGCAACTCGCTGTCGGCGACGTTCCATGCCGCGCAGCTGGCGAGCGATCCCGTTTTCCGGGCTTCGGTCGACGGACATGTCGATCTGGGCTCGATCCGCGAGGTCTACCCGCTGGAAAAGGGGGTCGAGCTTGACGGCGGGATCACGGCCGACATTCGGGTCGCCGGCCGCATGTCCGACATCGAGGCGCAGCGTTACGACCGGATCGCCGCTTCGGGCACATTCGTCGTCGAAGGGGTGGACCTCGCCGTGGCCGAGCTGCCGGAGGTGCATGTGCGCCGCCTTGCCGCCACCATCACGCCCCAGAGCATGACGCTGGGCGATTTCGGCGTCACGGTGGGGCGCAGCGATCTTTCGGCCAACGGACAGCTGACCGGCTATCTGGGCTATCTGCTGCGCGGCGAACGGCTTTCGGGCCGCCTCTACGTCAAGTCGCAGCTGCTCGATCTGAACGAACTTTTGGGGGCCGTGCCCGCTTCGGAGGATGCGGAGCAGGATAACTCCTCCGACGAGGCGCAGCCGCTGCGGACGCCCGTCGTGCCCGACAACCTCGATCTGTCGCTCCACACCGAACTCCGCAAGGTGCTGTTCCGGGAGATGACCCTCGGCGATCTGACGGGCGAGATGCGTGCGTCGGGCGGAACGCTGTCGCTCGACCGACTCGCGATGGAACTTTTCGGCGGCCGGGCCACCGCTTCGGGCCGTTACTCCGCGGGCGGCGAGCCGCTGCGCGGTGTGGTGCGGATCAAGACGGCGCTTTCCGGGGCTTCGTTCGCCAGGACGTTCGAGGAGTCCGGAACGGTTCGCCGGCTCGTTCCCCTCTTCGCCAAGACGGGCGGCGACTATTCGCTGTCGCTCGACCTGAAGACGGCGCTCGACGGGAACCTGTCGCCCGACTTGCAGTCGGTCGACGCTTCGGGCGAGCTCCGCTCGGCCAATATCCGCCTGCAAAACATCGAGGCGTTCGATGCGCTGGCCCGGGTGCTCGGCAACGATGCCTTCCGGCGGATCGAGGCCCGCGACGTGGCGATTCGTTTCGCGATCCGCAACGGCCGGGTAGCGACGCAGCCGTTCGATCTGAAGTTGGGAGCCGCAACCCTCAATCTGTCGGGCTCCACGGGGCTGGACAGCACCATCGACTACACGGCGCGGGTTTCGCTGCCGGGCGGCGGATCGGCGATGCCCGAAACGCTCGATCTGAAGATCGGCGGCACGTTCTCCGATCCGGAGGTCCGGCTCGATGTGAAGAGTGCGGTCGAAGAGACGGTACGCAAGGTCGTCGACGAACAGGTGCAGCGCCTTACGGGGAGCGAATCGCTGGCGGACGAACTCGAAAAGCAGGCTGCGAATCTGCGCTCCGAGGCGCAGCGGGCCGGGGAGCGGCTGGTATCCGAAGCGCAGCGGGCGGGCGAAAAGCTGGTCGGCGAAGCGCAGCGTCAGCGCGACCGCCTCGTCTCCGAAGCGGCCCGGAAAGGCGCTTTGGCCAAGCTGGCGGCCGAAAAGGCGGGCGACAAACTGGTCGATGAGGCCGGGAAGCAGGCGGCCAAACTCACGGACGAAGCCGAACGGCAGGCCGCAAAGCTTCTGGAGGAGGCCGAACGGCAGATCGAACGGCTCTCGGCGAACGACTGATCGGGCGGCCGTCTCGGCCGCCCGCCGGTGTCGGCCCGGAATTTTTCGGCAGTCGGTATTTTCGGTTCTTCATCACCATGCACCCGCAGTCCACGACAGATAACAGCCATATTTTCCGCCCCGATGCCGACGCTTCGGAATCGCATCTCCGTCTTCTCCACCCTGCCGCGAAAGAATCGTTATAGAAATTTATCCGGTCTTTGGACGCCTCCCGAACATTGGTTTTCCGGCATGGCGCCTCGCATTGCGGCAGGGGGCCGGCTGTTCGGGCCGGCTTGAGTCTGGGGGCGTGGCCGGCCGGGGAGACGGACCTGCGAAAGAGCGGCGGCGGGGCGTGCCGTACGGGCGAAAAAGGGCGAATTGATCCCCTGACGCGAAATAAGGATTGCAATTCCGCGTTAATTGATTAATTTTGCGCATATTTACCCGAAAAGATCTATGACTCTCTTCAAACGCTGGAACAACATCGTCGGCTGGGCGGTCTTCGCCGTCGCCGCGACGGTCTACCTGCTGACCATGGAGCCCGTCGCGAGCCTGTGGGACTGCTCGGAGTTCATCGCCACGAGCTACAAACTCGAAGTGGGGCACCCTCCCGGAGCGCCTCTGTTCATGATGCTGGCCCGTCTGGCGACGCTCTTCGCACTGGGCAATCCCGACTATGTGGGCATGGCCGTCAACGCCATGAACTCGATCGCCAGCGCTTTCTGCATCCTCTTCCTTTTCTGGACGATCACCCATCTGGCCCGGCGGCTCCTGGTGCGCCGCAACGAGGCGCCGACCCGCTCGGAGACGTGGGCCGCGATCGGTGCGGGCATGGTGGGCGCCCTGGCCTACACCTTCACCGACACGTTCTGGTTTTCGGCCATCGAGGGCGAAGTCTACGCCCTCTCGTCGATGTTCACCGCGCTGGTGGTGTGGCTCATGCTCAAGTGGGAGGAGCAGGCCGACGAACCCCACGCCTCGCGCTGGATCGTGCTGATCGCCTATCTGATGGGACTTTCGATCGGTGTGCACATCCTCAATCTGCTGACCATTCCGGCACTGGTCTTCATCTACTACTTCCGCAAGACCGAACGCGTCACCCTGCGCGGCATGGCCCTCGCCACGCTCGTCGCCGGAGCCATCCTGCTGGTCATCAACGGCATCATCATCCCCTATACGGTCTACGTCGGCGCCCTCTTCGACCTGTTCTTCGTCAACACGCTGGGACTTCCCGTGAATTCGGGAATCGTGGTCTTCTCGCTGGCGCTCCTGGGCGGCCTGGGGTGGGCTTCGTGGGCGACCCACAAGCACGGCAAGGTGGTCTGGAACGTCATCCTGCTCTCGGTGACGATGATTCTGGTGGGCTTCTCGTCCTACGCTTCGGTGACGATCCGCGCCGCGGTCAACCCGCCGATGAACTCCAACAACCCGAACAATCCGTTCGCGCTGCTGTCGCTGCTGAACCGCGACCAGTACGGCGACCGCCCGCTGCTCTACGGCGCCTACTATTCGGCGCCGCCCGAGGGGTATCGGGAGCGGCATTTCCACTACCTCGACGAGGACGGTAAATACAAGCCGCAGAGCGTCATTTCGGGGTACACCTACGCACCCGAGTTCATGCACCTCTTCCCGCGCATGTGGGATCACCGCAAGGGCGAGAAGGAGTACAAGCAGTGGGCGGCCTACCGCACCCGGACCGAGACGCTGCGCGACGAGGACGGCGGGATCGTCCGCGACGAACAGGGGCGGCCCGTGCGGGGCGAGGTGCTCGACTTCGGCCGCAAACGCATCTACGACGACGGCTACGAGACGCGCACGGTCGTCGAGCCGACCTTCTGGGAGAATCTCAACTACTTCTTCAACTACCAGCTCTCGTACATGTACTGGCGCTATTTCCTGTGGAACTTCGTGGGGCGCCAGAGCGACATCCAGCCCACGACGACGACCATCACCGACGGCTACTGGCTCTCGGGCGTCAAGTGGATCGACGAACGGTTCGTGGGGCCGCAGGACGACCTGCCGCGCGAGGTGGCCGAAAACCGCGGACGCAACACCTACTATTTCCTGCCTTTCATCCTCGGACTGATCGGCCTCATCTACCAGCTCAACCGCGACCAGCGCAACTTTTCGATCGTCGTGTGGCTCTTCATCATGACGGGCGTGGCGCTGGTGGTCTACTTCAACTCCTCGCCGGGCGAGCCGCGCGAACGCGACTACGTCTATGCGGGATCGTTCTATGCCTTTTCGATCTGGATCGGGCTGGGCGTGCTGGCGCTGCGCGACCTTTTCGCCCGCCTGCTGCGCCGCACGGGCGTCGCTCCCGCGGCCGCAGCGACGATCGTCGGCCTGAGCGTGCCGGCCATCCTGGCGGCGCAGAACTGGGACGACCACGACCGTTCGGGCCGTTACATGGCCCGCGACATCGGCTGGAACTACCTCATGTCGACGCTGCCCAACTCGATCATTCTCAACTACGGCGACAACGACACCTTCCCGCTGTGGAACAATCAGGAGGTCTACGGCGTGCGGCCCGACGTGCGGATCATGAACACCTCCTATCTGGGGGGCGAATGGTACATCGACGAGATGAAGACCGCGGCCAACGATGCAGCGGGCGTGCCGTTCTCGCTGCCCAAGCGCAAGTACACCTACACCAACGACTGGCTCCCGGTGGACAACCGCCTCGACCGGGCGGTGGAGATCCGCGAAGTGATGGACTTCATCCGCAGCGACGACCCGCGCACGCAGCTCAAGCTCTCCGACGGGACGTCGGTCGACTACATCCCCGCCAAGCGGATCGCCCTGCCCGTCGATAAGGAGAATGCCGTCGCTTCGGGTATCGTGGCCGAGAAGGACCGCGACCTGATGGTCGACACGGTTTACATCGAACTGCGCAAGAACTCGATCGACAAGACCCAGCTGATGATCCTCGACATGCTGGCCAACTTCGACTGGAAGCGTCCGATCTACCTCACGCAGGTCTACATCCTTCAGGACCTCGGGCTGCTGGACTACCTCCAGTTCGACGGCTACGCCTACCGACTGGTGCCGATCCGCACGCCTGCGCAGAATCCGTGGGAGCTGGGCCGCATCGACCCCGACTATGCCGCGCCGCTGCTGCGCGAGACGTTCCGTTACGGCAATCTGGCCGATCCTAAGGTCTATGTCGACTACTTCCTGCAATACAATCTGGCGGCGTCGCATGCCCGCGATGCGTTCGCGCGCGTGGCCAAGGAGCTGCTGCGGCAGGAGCGCACCGGGGAGGCGGTCGAACTGCTCGACATGGGCCTGGAGCGTTTCCCGACCTCGAAGATCCGCTTCACCGACATGAACACTTATCCCTACCTCGAAGCCTATTACGCGGCGGCGGCGATGGGGGAGGACGGTGCGGCCGAAAAGGGCGACGCGCTGCTGCGCGAATATGCCGGAACGCTCATCGAGTACATCGAGTATTACCTGCGTTTCGAGGGCGTGCAGGGCGACATGGTGTCGGGGCTGATCGACGACAAACTCGACGAACTGGGCGACCTCTACTATCTGGCCTCCTATGCCGGACGCCGCGAGGTGATCGCCGAGCTCAATGCCTACTACCGCACGCTGGGCGTTTCGGAGGATAGCCTCGTCGATGCGGGCGACCGTCCGCAGACGGAGGGACCGTCCACCGAGTAGGGTGGCATGCGGATAGCGCATATGCGACAGCCCCTGCCGAAAGGCAGGGGCTGTTTTCGTGCGGGGTGGTGCTCCGGGGTGCTCGCCGGAATGCATCCGGCCGGCGGGATCGGGAGCTGCCGGAAATTTTCCGGGCTGCGGTTTCCCGGGGCAGTTCGAGTGCTTCCGGGGGCCGGACGGACTTCCGGGCCGCGGCGCCGGGGCGTGCTGCCCGGAGTGCGGTTTTTCCGAGAGGGCCGAGAGCGTGCGGGGCCGTGCGGCCTGCGGATGCGGCGTCGGGGTCGTGTGGCCTGCGGATGCGGCACCGAGAGCGTGCGGGCTTCGGTGATGCGGCGCCGGGCGGGGGCTAATGTTCCGTCTTGATTTCGGTCGTCGGCCGGGTCTGCCCCTCCTCTTTCTTGCGGTTGTAGAGGAAGCGGCGGATCTTCTGCGTCGGGGTCTTGATGAAACCATCCTTCTCCTCCACCACGTCCGAGATGCGCGAGAAACGGCTCACCTTGGCGTTGACGAACTCCATGATCTCCTTCTTGAGCTGCTCGGTCTTGGCCTCCCAGGCCTCCTTGTAGCTGTTCCATTCGTCGCGCCAGTTGTCGAGCATCGCTTCGATCTCGTCGCTGTTGAAATGCACGAGCGCCACCAGACGCCCCTCCTGTTCGGTGACGAGCGAATCGGCGATGCATACGTGCGAGTTGAGCACGCTTTCGATGTCCTCGGGGTAGATGTTCTCGCCGCCCGGACCCAGAATCATGTTCTTGAGGCGTCCCTTGATGTAGAGACGTCCTTCGGCGTCCAGCTCGCCCAGGTCGCCCGTGCGGAACCAGCCGTCGGGGGTGATGACCTCGGCCGTCGCCTCGGGGTTCTTGTAGTATCCGAGCATGAGGCTCGGCGTGCGGGCCACGATTTCGCCCTGCCGGGTCTGGGGATTGATGTTTTCGAGCCGCAGCTCCACGCCGGGGGCTGCGGGGCCCGTCGAGCCGAGGTGCACGTCGGCGGGGGCGGCACCGGCCAGCAGAGGCGCCGTTTCGGTGAGCCCGTACCCGATGGCGTAGGGAACGCGGGCTTCGAGCAGGAATTTTTCGGCGTCGCCGTTGAGTTTCGCGCCGCCGATGCCCAGGAATCGGAGTCTGCGGCCGAAGAGCTTCATGAGCTTCTTGCCGGCGACCCGATGGAGGTAGCGGCGGATGAAGCCGATGCGGTAGAGCGTGCGCCACGTGCGGTTGGAGGTGAATTTGGCCAGTACCTGATGGCGGTAGATCTTCTCGATGATGAGCGGCACGATGAGCATCACCGTGGGCCGCACGTTCTTCAGCGCGGGCATGAGGGCCGAGGCCGTGGGCGGACGGTCCAGATAGACGATTCGCGAGCCCATCGAGAAGGGGTAGATCAGACCGATCGAGCATTCGTAGGTGTGCGACAGGGGCAGCACCGAGAGGAACACGTCGTCGGTGTCGATGGGAAAGATGGCCGACGAGAGGTCGATCTGGCTGCACAGGGCCGCGTGGGTCAGCATCACGCCCTTGGGTTTGGCCGTGGTGCCCGAGGTGTAGATGATGGCGGCCAGGTCGTCGGGCTGCGGAATGGCCGTCGAGCCCTCTCCGCAGTGGCGCTGGGCGATGATGCCCAGGTTCTTGGTGCGCACCACCACGTTGAGCCGCTCGATCGTCGGCTTGGAGAGCTTGGTGAAGAGCTTGTCCGAGACGAGCAGCGCCCGGGCCTCGGAGTGTTCGATGATCATGTCCAGCTCCTCGCCCGAAAAGTCGGGCAGGATCGGCACGACGACCATGCCGGCCGACGTGACGGCGAAGTAGCAGATGCCCCAGTTGGGCATGTTGCTGCTCAGCAGCGCGACCTTGTCGCCCGCGCGGAGACCCGCGCCGGTGAGGATTCGCTGCACTTTTTCGATGCGGCGGCCCGCTTCGGCGTAGGTGACCTCCTCGCCTCCGAACATCGAAAAGGCGACTTTCGGAGCGAAGCGTTCCACGCTGTTGCGAACCAGTTCGCAGAGGGTATGTATTGCCATGTCCGTTCGTGTTGTCGTGCGTCGTGAAAACGCGAAAATACGGGTCAAAATTACTAAATTCCGGCTAAAAAACACTATTTTTGACGTAAAATATCGAAATGATCGAATATGACGTCATCCGGGAATTGGCCTTCGAAGCGGGTTTCGACCTCTGCGGCGTGACTTCGTGCCGCCGTCTGGAACGCAACGAAGCGTGGTTCGGCGAGTGGCTGCGGCGAGGCTACCAGGCTTCGCTCGGCTACATGGAGCGCAATGCCGGCAAGCGCTTCGATCCGCGGCTGCTGGTCGAGGGGGCGGCGACGGCGGCGGTCTGCGCCGTGGGGTACAAGAACCCGGTCGGCGAGGGCTACCCCGAAGGGCATCGCACCAAGGTGGCGTCGTATGCCTGCGCGGCGGACTACCACACGACCATCCGCGCCATGCTGGAACGCGTGCTGGCGGGGCTTCGGGAGCGGTATCCCGGTCTCGGAGGGCGTGCTTTCGTCGACACGGCGCCGCTGGCCGAGAAACAGCTGGCCGTCGAGGCCGGGCTGGGGTGGATCGGCCGGCAGTCGCTGCTCGTGACGCCCCGGCTGGGCACCTATGTATTGTTGGGCGAGCTGCTGCTGTGCGACGAAGCCGACCGTTACGATCCGCCTTTCGAGGGGTCGCGCTGCGGCCGCTGCGGCAACTGCGTCGAGAGCTGCCCCACGGGGGCGATCGTCTCTCCGCGCGTGGTCGATGCGGGACGCTGCATTTCGTGCCATACGATCGAGCGGGAGCCCTCCGGCAAGGTCGGCCTCGACGGCTGGATCTTCGGATGCGACGCCTGCCAGAGCTGCTGTCCCTACAACCGCAAGGCCCCCATGCACCGCAACCGGGCGTTCGATCCCCTTTTCGATCCGCGGACGATGGATACCGCCGAATGGCTGGCGATGGACGAAGCGGAGTTCGGGGAGCGGATGGGCGCTACGCCGCTCGTGCGCAGCGGCCTGAGGCGGATTCAGCGCAATATTTCGGAATAGGAAGGGGCGGCACCCGTCAGGTGCCGCCCCGAAACATGCGTGCCGGAAGTTCCCGGTCAATGCTTCGCCTCCGCCACGGCGGCCGGATCGTGCCGGTATTTGAAGACCAGCGCGAAGACCACGGCCACGCACAGCGCATAGCCTGCGAAGATCAGCCACGATGTCGACCAGCCCTCCATCTGCGCCACGGCCGATTCGTGGGAGAAGACGAACCGGTCGACCACGGCCTGGGCGCCGAGCGTGCCGATCGTGGCTCCGATGCCGTTGGTCATGATCATGAAGAGGCCCTGCGCCGACGAGCGGATCGAGGCGTCGGTCTCGTTGTTGACGAACAGCGATCCCGAGATGTTGAAAAAGTCGAACGCCACGCCGTAGACGATCATCGAGAGGATGAACATCCAGAGGCCCCGGCCCGGGTTGCCCAGCCCGAAGAGCCCGAAGCGCAGCACCCACGCGAACATGGCCATGAGCATCACGTTCTTGATGCCGAACCGTTTCAGGCAGAACGGAATGAGCAGGATGCAGAGCGTTTCGGAGACCTGCGAGAGCGAGATGAGCGCATTGGCGTGGTTGGCGCCGAAGGACGAGGCGTATTCCGGAATCTCGCGGAACAGGGTGAGGAACGGATTGGCGAAGCCGTTGGTGATTTGCAGCGAGACACCCAGCAGCATCGAGAAGATGAAGAAGAGGGCCATCTTCCGCTGTTTGAAAAGTGCGAACGCCCGCAGTCCGAGCGCTTCGACGAGGCTTTTCTTCTCGCCGCCGCGGCTGACGGGGCATTCGGGCAGCGAGAAAGCGTAGAGCCCCAGCACGAGCCCCAGCGCGGCGCACTGCACGAACTGCATGTAGGTGGTCTGGAACCCCGTGAAGTCGCACACGAGCATCGAGCAGATGAAGCCCACGGTGCCCCATACGCGGATCGGGGGGAAGTCCTTCACCGTGTCGAGCCCCTTGCTTTCCAGCACGGAGTAGGCCACCGAGTTCGACAGGGCGATGGTCGGCATGTAGAAAGCCACGCTCAGCGAATAGAGGGCGAAAAGCGGGGCGAACTGCACTCCGGGGCCGCTCGCCGTTGCGGCGTAATATCCTGCGGCGCCCATGAACAGGGCTGCCAGCAGGTGGCAGATGCCCAGCAGCCGCTGGGCCGGCACCCAGCGGTCGGCGATGATGCCGATCACGGCGGGCATGAACAGAGAGACGATGCCCTGCATGGCGTAGAAGATGCCGATGTGCGCGGATAGGCCCGCTCCGCTCAGATACGTTCCCATCGAGGTGAGGTAGGCTCCCCAGATGGCGTACTGAAGGAAGTTCATCAGGACAAGGCGGAATTTGATACCCATAAACGATTGATTTTATTTGTATTCGATGTCGTCTTGGTCGGGCGCCCGAAGGCGGTTAGAACAAAAGTACGAATTTTTTCGGGAAAATTCTTTGCAATTGAAAAATAAAGTTCTACTTTTGCATCACCGAAACGCATTGAGCTATGGTGTAACGGTAACACAACAGATTCTGGTCCTGTTATTCCAGGTTCGAATCCTGGTAGCTCAACTACAAAAAACTCTCCGCAGTCGCCGGAGAGTTTTTCCGTTTCCGGGGGGGCAGGTTCCGGGCGCGGCTCCGGAGGTCCGGGGCGCCGTCGCAGGCTTTTGAGGCGCTGGCGCGATTCTCCGATGCGGGACGGCTCCTCGGGAGACGCCGGATTCCGGGTGTCGCCGGTTCCCGGGTGTGTGGGTGTTTCCTCCGGAACGCTGGCTTCGGGGAAACGCTGCGCTTCGGAGGAGGCTGCGCGGACTTTCGTCGGCTGCCGGCCCGGAACGGCTCCGCCCCTGTGCGAAAAGCCCACTTTCCGTCGGTTCGGAAAGCGGGCCTTGTGCACGATGCCGGTATCCTATTTCAGCGGATCGGCTTCGACCCCGTCGAAAGTCATCTTCACGGGCAGGATGTCGCCGTCGGGAGCGAATTCCAGCCGTTCGATGCAGGTCACGCGGTCGTTGTGGTCGGAGGCTTCCAGCGGATGACGGTGGTAGACGATGTAATAGTTGCCGCTCCGCGGATTGCGGATCACCGAATGGTGCCCCGCTCCGGTCGCCACCTCGGGGTCGGTGCCCAGGAGCGTGCCCCGGCGCACGAAAGGCCCCAGCGGCGAATCGGCGATGGCGTAGGCCACGCAGTAGTCGGGGCCTCCCCAGTCGTTTTCCGACCACATGAAGTAGTATTTGCCCCCGCGCAGGAACAGGAAAGGTCCTTCGGTGTAGTTCTCGGGGGTCACTTCGCGGAAGAGCGTGCCGTCGTCGAACGGTACGAGGCTGCGGAAGTCGTCGCTCAACCGGACGACGTTGCAGCGGCCCCAGCCGCCGTAGTACATGTACCACGTGCCGTCCGTGTCGCGGAAGACGAACTGGTCGATGGGTTGCGCTCCGCCCTCGATCGTGCCGATGAGCGGCCGGCCCAGATAGTCCTCGAACGGTCCGGCCGGATGGTCGGCCACGGCCACGCCGATGCCGCCCGTTTCACCCTCGTGGATGTTGTTGGCGCCGAAGAAGAGGTAATACCGGCCCTCTTTCTCCACTACGGCCGGAGCCCACAGCGCGTGGGTCAGCCAGCCGATGCGCCGGTTGTCCACGATGCGTTCGTGACGGGTCCAGTGCACCAGGTCCTCCGACGAGAAGCAGTCGAAATGGAGCTGCTGGCTGAACGGCTCCGAGCAGGTCGGATAGATCCAGTAGGTGTCGCCGAAGACGACCCCTTCGGGATCGGCGTAGCGCCCCTCGAAGAGCGGATTGCCCGATTTTTCCGGGGCGCAGGCGCACAGCGCGCACAGCGCGGCGAGCGGTGCGAGGCGGCGCAAGAGTGTCGGGGCTGCGGTTTTCATGCGTGTCGGAGCGCGGAATGCGGGTTCGCTCTTTTTTACTCTTTGTCGAGCCCCATTTTGTCGATCAGGGCCTGTGTCGCGGGACGGTGGCCCCGGAAGCGGACGTAGAGCTCCATGGGGTCCTCGGTGCCGCCCTTCGAGAGGATGTTCTCGCGGAACGACGAGGCTACCTCGCGGTTGAAAATGCCCTTTTCGCGGAAGAGCGAGAACGCGTCGGCTTCCAGCACCTCCGCCCATTTGTAGCCGTAGTATCCGGCGGCGTATCCGCCCGAAAAGATGTGGCTGAACGAGGGGGCCATGGCCGTGCCTGCCACCTCGGGCAGCACCTGCGTCGGGGCCATCGACTGCTTTTCGAACGCCTCGACATCGCCTTCGAACGGCTCGGTGAGCGTGTGCCAGGCCATGTCGGTCATGCCGAACGAGAGCTGGCGCACGTTGGCGTAGGCCGCCAGGAAATTCTTGGCCGCCACGATCCGCGCCACCATGTCGGCGGGAATCGGCTCGCCCGACTTGTAGTGCACGGCCCACAGATCGAGGAACTCCTTCTCCGTGGCCCAGTTCTCCATGATCTGCGAGGGCAGCTCCACGAAGTCGCGGTAGACGCTCGTGCCGGTCTGCGACTCGTAGCGGCCTTCGCCCAGCATGCCGTGGAGCGCATGGCCGAATTCATGCAGGAAAGTCTCCACCTCGTCGTAGGTGAGCAGCGACGGGGAGGTCTCGGTGGGCTTGGTGAAGTTCATCACCAGCGACACCAGCGGCCGCGTTTCCCGGCCGTCGACGATCTTCGAGCCGCGGAATTCGGTCATCCAGGCTCCCGAACGCTTCGTCTCGCGGGGGAAGAAGTCGAGGTAGAGCACCGCCATGAAGCGGCCGCTCTCATCGGTGACGTCGTAGGCCCTCACGTCGGGGTGGTAGACCGCAACGGCTTCGTCGGGGGTGAATTTCAGCCCGTAGAGCTTTTCGGCCAGCAGGAAGATGCCGCGCTCGACGTTTTCGAGCCGGAAGAAAGGTTTCACCAGCTCGTCGTTCAGAGCGTATTTCTCGTCCTTGTAGCGCTGGGTGTAGTAGGCCCAGTCCCACGGCATCAGATCGCCTTCGAGCCCCAGCCGGGCGGCGTAGTCGGCGATCGTCCGGTAGTCGCGGTCGGCATAGGCCTTGGTCCCGTCGAGCAGCTCGCCGAGAAATGCCTCGACCGTCTGCCGGTCGCCGGCCATGCGGCGCTCCAGCACGTAGTCGGCGTAGCAGTCGTAGCCCAGCAGGTTGGCCAGACGCAGCCGTGTGTTGGCGATGCGTTTGACCACTTCGGAGTTGTCGTTCTCGCCGCCCAGCGCGCGCGAATTGTAGGCCCGCCACAGCTTCTCCTTGAGCGCCCGGTCCGAAGAGTAGGTCATGAAGGGGATGTAGCTCGGAGCCTGGAGCGTCACGGTCCAGCCCTTGCGGCCGCGGGCCTTGGCTTCGGCCGCCATGCCCTCCCTGACGAAGTCGGGCAGTTCGGCCACCTGTTTCGGGTCCGTGATGTCGATGGTGAATGCGTTGGTTGCGGCCAGAGCGTTCTGACCGAACTGCAGCGAGAGCTGCGAGAGCTCCGACGTGTATTGGCGGTAGAGCTCCTTCTCCTCGTCGCCGAGCGCCGCTCCGTTGCGGGCGAAGGACTGGTAGGTGTCCTCGAGAAGTTTGCGGTCGTCCTTTTTCAGGCCGCATCCCGGGTGTTCGTAGACCGCTTTCACGCGGGCGAAGAGCGCCGGATCGAGCGTGATGTCGTTCGCGAGTTCGGTCAGCTTGGGCTGCACGCTGAGGGCGATCCGCTGCATTTCGTCGGTCGCATCGGCTTCGAGCAGGTTGAAGAAGATGCCCTCGATGCGGGCGAGCAGCGCTCCCTGCCGTTCGAGCGCCACGATCGTGTTGCCGAACGTGGGCCGGGCGGGGTTGTTCACGATGGCCTCGATCTCGGCGCGCGAGCAGGCGATCGCCGCGTCGAAGGCCGGTTCGTAGTGCCGGGCTTCGATCCGGTCGAAGGGCGGGGTCTCGTGCGGGGTATCCCACGCGGCGAGCAGCGGGTTGGTCGTATCCAGTTCGGGCAGCTGGGCGCGGGGAACGGATCGGTCGGCGCAGCCTGCCGCAAAGGCGGAGATCGTCATCATCAGAAGTGCTTTTTTCATGGGTCGGGTGCTGTAGGGTCTCTTCATGGGGTGTGTCAATGAATCTTTTCGGGAAGGTCGCGGACCGGAGCGGATGCCGTGCCGAGCGAATCGGCCGGAGCCGGACGTTCCATCAGGCCGCGGGCCACGAGCATCGCCGTCTTGTCGGGCGCCTTGGCGCGGAATGCGCGGTAGAGCTGCATGCCCGGCTCGGAGCCGCCGCGCTCCAGCACCCGGCGGCGGAAGCGCTCGGCCGTCCGCCGGTCGAACAGATCGCCGCTTTCGCGGAACGCCTCGAAGGCATCCTTGTCGAGCACCTCGGCCCACGTGTAGAAGTAGTATCCGGCCGAGTAGCCGCCGTCGAAGATGTGCGAGAAGTAGGGGTAGCGGTAGCGCGGCTCGATCTGCGGGATCAACCCCCGCTTTTCGGTCAGCGCCCGCCTCTCGAAGATACCGGGGTCGAACTCCTCGTACTCCTCGATGGAGTGGATGTCCATGTCGGAGAGCGAGGCGGCGATGAGCTCGGTGGTCATGAATCCCTGGTTGAAAAGCTCGCTGCGGCGCAGCTTGTCGACCAGATGCTGCGGGATGACTTCGTCGGTGCGGTAGTGCACGGCGTAGTGGGCGAGCATCTCCGGTTCGAAGGCCCAGTTCTCCATGATCTGCGAGGGCAGCTCCACGAAGTCGCCCTCGACCTCGGTCAGCCCGCGGTATTTCACGTCGTGGAACAGGAAGTGGAGGGCGTGTCCGAATTCGTGGAAGAGGGTTTCGGCCTCGTCGAGCGACAGCAGGGCGGGGGTGTTGCGGGTCGGGCGCGTGAAGTTGGCCACGATCGAGACGACGGGGGCCACGCGTACGCCGTCGCGGTAGACCTGTTCGACGTAGTTGCCGCACCAGGCGCCCTGGCTCTTGCCCGCCCGGGGAAAGTAGTCGAAGTAGAGCACGCCCAGATGCGTCTGGTCGACGTCGAGCACCTCGTAGACCGTCACATCGGGGTGGTAGACGGGAACCGAAATCGGGCGGAACGTGATGCCGTAAAGCCGGTTGGCCAGGAAGAAAACGCCCTCCTGGACGTTCTCGAGCGAGAAGTAGGGGCGCAGCATCTCTTCGTCGAGCGCGTAGCTCTTCTTGCGCAGCTTCTCGGCGTAGTACCACCAGTCCCACGAGGCGAATTCGCCGTCGGGAACGTCGGCCCGGAAGAGCGGCTCCATTTCGGCGAGCTCCTCCCTGGCCCGTTCGAGGGCCGGGGGCCATATCTCGTCGAGCAGTTCGTAGACGGCCCGGGTCGAACCGGCCATCTCCTCGTCCACGACGTAGGCGGCGTAGGAGGGATAGCCCAGCAGGTGGGCCTTCTCCGTGCGCAGGCGGATGAAGTCGTTGATGAGGGCCTTGTTGTCGTATGCGTCGCCGTGGGCGCAGCGTTCGAGATAGGCCTTGTAGATCTTTTCGCGCAGATCGCGGCGCGTGGAGTAGGTGAGGAACGGGATCAGGCTGGGTTTGTGCAGCGTGAAGAGGTATTTCCCGTCGTGTCCCGCCTCGCGGGCCTTGTCGCGGGCCTGCTCGCGCACCGAGACGGGAAGTCCGTCCAGATCCTCCTGCTCGAGGAGCAGCGTGAAGTTGTTGTTCTCGGCCAGGAGGTTGTTGCCGAACTTGACGGAGGTGAGCGCCAGCTGGCCGTTGATTTCGGCCAGACGGGCCTTCTCCTCCTTGCCGAGCAGCGCCCCCGAGCGCACGAACGACCGGTAGGTCTTGTCCGTCAGACGCAGCTGTTCGGCATCCAGTCCGAGGCTCTCTCTGCGGTCGTAGACCGATTTCACCTTGTCGAAAAGCCGCTCGTTCATGCCGATGCGGTCGTCGTGGGCCGCCAGGAGCGGCATCGCCTCCTCCTGGAGGGCTTGCAGGCGGTCGTCGCTTTCGGCGGCGCACAGCATGCCGAAGAGCAGACCCGTCCGGGCGAGCGACTGCCCGGAGTTGTCCAGCGCGAGGATGACGTTCTCGAAGGTCGGCTCGTCGCGGTTGGCGACGATGGCGTCGATTTCGGCGTCGTGGAGCGACATGCCCCGCTCGAAGGCGGGCATGAAGTGTTCGGGGCGGATCCGGTCGAAGGGAGGAACGCCGTAGGGCGTGTCCCATTCGCCGAGCAGGGGATTTTCGCCGGGGGCCGTTGCGGTGTCGCAGGCAGTCTGTGTCATGAGCAGCAGGAGCGTAAGAAGGAAACCTGAAATGCGTTTCATCGTCGGATGTTCCAAATTCATCTATTTTATGTACCTTTGCGGGCGATCCGGGGGCGGAATCCGTTTTGCCGTCCCTCGCTCCGCGTCTTGGCAAAGTTAGGAAATAAATAAGAGGTATGCAACTTTTTTACGCTCCCGGCTTCGTGCCGCCCGTCCATACGCTCGACGAGGAGGAGTCGCGGCACTGCGTGCGCGTCCTGCGCCTGAAGGAGGGCGACGGGCTCCATCTGACCGACGGCCGGGGCAATCTCTATGCCTGCCGGATCGTCCGGGCCGATGCGCGCGGATGCCGGGTCGAGGCGGTGGACGTGCAGCGCGGCTTCGAACCCCTGCCCGCGGCGCTGACGCTTGCCGTGGCCCCCACCAAGAACGCCGAGCGCTTCGAATGGATGCTCGAAAAGGTCACCGAGGTGGGCGTCTCGCGCATCGTTCCCGTCGAGAGCGAACACAGCGAGCGCCGCATCTTCAAGGCGGCGCGGGGCGAGAAGGTGATCACCGCGGCCATGAAACAGTCGCTCAAGGCGTGGCGCCCCGTGCTGGAGCCGCTGACGCCCTTCGACGAGGTGCTGGCCGCTCCGTTCGAGGGCCGGCGTTTCATCGCCCATTGCGCGGCGGCGCGCTCCGCGGCGGGCAAGAGCTATCTGCCTGCGGCGCTGCGGCCCGGCGAGGCGGCTCTGGTGCTGATCGGCCCCGAGGGCGATTTTTCCGAGGCGGAGATCGACCGGGCGCTGGCCTGCGGATTCGCGGAGATCACCCTCGGCAGCCAGCGGCTGCGCACCGAGACGGCCGGCCTCGCGGCGGCGGTGATGGTCTCGGTGGTGAACGGTATGCAACAACACTCATCCATGGAATAAAACATGCTTTTCGTCTTCATTTCGATATGGATCGCCACCGTTGCGGCGGCCCTGTTCGCCGTTCCGCTTCGCGCCAAGGTCTGGACGGCCGTCGCGGCCGTCGGCATCGGCGCCCTCTGCTTTTCGGTTCCGGCCGTCGGCGTGCTGGCCGGCGGGGATGCGCTCGGCTGGAGCACGGCGACCCTTTTCGGCAGCGAATACCTGCGCATGGATGCCCTGTCGGCCTTCTTCGTGCTGCTCGTGTCGCTGGGCGGGGTCTCCTCGACGCTCTATTCGCGCGGCTATCTGGCCGGCGAACTGGACCGCAAGTCGCCGGCGCACGTCTCGCTGCACTACACGGCGCTCGTGGTGATGTTCTACGCCATGCTGGGCGTGGTGCTCGCCGACGGCGGCTACACGTTTCTCTTTTTCTGGGAGCTGATGACCGTGGCCTCGTTCCTGCTCGTGCTTTTCGACGCCGAACGGCGCGAGGTGCGGCGGGCCGCGCTCTCCTACCTCATCATGATGCATGTGGGCTTCGTGCTGCTGGTGGTGGGCTTCGTGCTGCTGGATACGCTCGCCGGTTCGGCGTCGTTCGCCTCGCTGCCCGCCGCACTCTCCTCGGAGAGGGCGCTGCCGCTGTTCCTGGTCTTTCTGGCGGGCTTCGGCATGAAGGCGGGCCTCTTTCCGATGCATGTCTGGCTGCCGGAGGCGCATCCGGCGGCTCCGTCGCATGTCTCGGCCCTCATGTCGGGCGTGATGATCAAGACGGGCGTCTACGGGCTGTTGCGCGTGGCCGAGGCGCTGCAAGGCGCGCCGCTGCTGCGCACCGCGGGTTTCGTGCTTCTTTTCGCCGGGATCGTCACGGGGCTGTGGGGCGTGATTCTGGCCGCTTCGCAGAACGACGTGAAGCGGCTGCTGGCCTATTCGTCGATCGAAAACGTCGGCATCGTCCTGCTCGGCATGGGCGTGGCGCTGCTGGGCGAGGCCGCGGGCAGCAGAACCGTTGCGCTGTGCGGGCTGACGGGGGCGCTGCTGCATGTGTTCAACCACTCCTGCTTCAAGTCGCTGCTCTTCTACGGCGCCGGCAACATCCTCACGCAGACGCGCACCCTCTCGCTCGACGCGCTGGGCGGCGTAGCCCGGCACATGCCCCTCACGGCGCTGCTCTTTCTTGTCGGCACGGCGGCCATCTGCGCCCTGCCGCCCCTGAGCGGCTTCGTGTCGGAAATGGCGATCTATCTGGGCCTTTTCGAGGGGATCGCCGCGGGTTGCGAGCCGCTCGCCGCTGGGGCCGCGACGGTCGCTCTGGCCGTGATCGGCGGCATTGCGGTGCTGGCCTTCACCAAACTCTACGGCACGGTGTTCCTCGGCTCGCCGCGCAGCCACGAGGTGGCCGAGGCCGTCGAGGTCGACAACTACCGCATCGCGGCCATGGCCCTGCCGCTTGCGGGCATTCTCCTCGTGGGGCTCTTTCCCCGGGCGGCCGTGGACGTCGCGGCCCGTGTGGCCGCCGGATTCTTCCGCGGCGGCGTGCCCGCCTGGCAGCTGCCGCCCGTTTTCGCGGCTGTCGGCCGGACGATGTGGCTGCTCATCGGGATCGTCGCCCTGCTGGCGTGGGGCCGGCATCGCCTGCTGCGCGGCCGCTCCGTCGGACGGGGGCCCACCTGGGGCTGCGGCTTCACGTCGCCGAACGTGCGCATGCAGTATACGGGCGAGTCGTTCGCCGAGGGTTTGCAGTCGGTCCTGCCGTCGCTCTCCCAGCAGCGCATCGACGGCGGCTGCGTGGCGAAGGGCGAGATCTTCCCGGCCGACCACCGCTTCGACATCGAGCGCAAGGACCGCATCGACCGCCTCTTCACGGCGTGGTGGGTCGAGCTGCTGCGGCAGATCAACCAGCGCGTCATGCGCCTGCGCACGGGCAAGATCAATCACTATCTGCTCTTCGCGCTGGCGTTCCTGGGCCTCGTCTTCGTTTTGTCGGCTTTGAATCTGATCTGATACCATGCTTGCCTTGTTCAACACCTTGCTGCTGCTTGCGGTGGCCGCCGCCATTCCCGGATTCATCAACCGCATCCGGGCCCGTCTGGCCGGACGCCGGGGCATCCGTTTCCTGCAGCACCTCTACGACGTGCGGCTGCTCCTGCGCAAGGGCGGCGTCCGCTCCACGACGACGACGGCGCTTTTCCGCACGGCACCGTCGGTCGTGCTGGGCACGTCGGCCGTCGCCGCGCTGATGGTCCCCGTGGGCGACCTCCCTGCGGTGCTCTCGTTCGAGGGCGACTTCGTTCTGCTGGCCTATCTGCTGGCGCTGGGCCGTTTCTCCCTCATTCTGGCGGCCATGGACACCGGATCGTCGTTCGAGGGCATGGGGGCCAGCCGCGAGGCGCTCTACGGAGCGCTGGTCGAACCCGCCCTGATGCTTTCGTTCGGCACGCTGGCCCTCCTGACCGGGCACACGTCGTTCGCCTCGGTCTTCGCTGCCGGTGCCGCCTGGGAGACCCAGGCGGCCGTCGCGCTGCTGCTCACGGCCTACGTGCTGGTGAAAATCACCGTCGTCGAGAGCGGCCGCATCCCCGTGGACGATCCCCGCACCCACCTCGAGCTGACGATGATCCATGAAGTCATGTGCCTGGATTGCTGTGGTGTCGACCTGGCGGCGATCCGCATCGGAGGCTGGCTCAAGACGGCGGTCTTTTCGGTGCTGGCCGCCGACGTCTTCGCGGCCGCGGCGGGCTCCCGCTGGTGGATCGCGGCTCCTGCGGCGGTGCTTCTCTGCTCGCTCACGGTGGGCGTGACCGAATCGATCCGGGCCCGCAACAAACTCTCGCGCAACACCACCTACATCCTCACCGTCGCGGCTCTGGCGGCCCTGGCTTTCTTCACGGCCTATCTGCTGCGGCTCAACATCCCGCTCGAATGACACTCTCGCTGCTGATTCTCTATGTCGTGACGCTCGTCTACCTGTCGATCACCGAGCGTTTCCGCAACTTCGCCTCGATCGTGGCGCTGCAAGGCTGGCTGCTGTTCGCCGTCGCCCTGCTGCGCCTGCACGCCATCGCGCCTCTCGAACTGGCGTTCATCGCTCTGGAAACGCTGATCTTCAAGGCGCTGGTCGTTCCGGCCATCCTCTATGCCGTCATCCGCCGCACGAAGATCAACCGGGTGCGCACGTCGGGTTCGTCGCAGTTCCATTCGCTGCTCCTGTCGCTGGCGGCGCTCGCCGTGAGCGTGTCGGTCACCTACTACGTGGCCGACGCGTCGGTCGATCCGCTCTTTTTCGGCGTGGCGCTCTATGCGCTGCTGAGCGGGTTGATTCTCATCGTGCTGCGTTCGCGCCTCTTCGCCCACATGGTGGGATTTCTGGTGATCGAGAACGGCGTGTTCCTCTTTTCGACGGCCATCGGCGTCGAGATGCCCTTCCTCATCAATTTCGCCATTCTGCTCGACATCCTCATGTCGGTGCTGATGCTGGGCATCTTCTTCACCCGCATCGACGGCGAAATACATGCCGACGATGCCGATTCGCTCACCCACGTAAAGGATTGACCGCATGATGTTCGCTCTCTATCTGGCACTCTGCGTGCCGACGGCCCTTGCGGCGCTTCTCTGCCGAAGCCGCCGCACGATGCATCTGGCCGGGTCGTTTTTCTACCTCCTGCAACTCGCGTTCGCCGTCTGGCTGCTGGCCGGCGGCGGTTACGGCTCGGCGTCGGGGCCCTTTTTCGCCTTCGATGCCGCGGGCACGCTCTTCTATGTGCTGCTCGTCGTCGTCTCGTTCTGGGTCTTCCACCATTCGGAAACCTATCTCGCGGAGTGCGACCTGCGGCAGACCCGAACCTACTTCGCGCTGCTGCCGCTGCTCACGACGGCCATCGCCGGCGCCTATTTCGCCTCGAATTTGGCCGTGACGTGGATTTTCCTCGAAGCCACCACGCTCTGCTCGGCGGGCATCATCTACCATCGCCGCACGGCCCAGACGCTCGAGGCGGCGTGGAAATACGTCTTCGTCTGCTCGACGGGCATCGCCATGGCCTACCTGGGCATTCTGCTGCTGACGGCCGCCACGCGCAGCGAGTCGCTCTCCTACGAAGCGGTGGCTGCGGTGGCCGCTTCGGGCAACCCGCTCTACCTCAAGACGGCGTTTCTGCTCATCCTCTGCGGCTACAGCTGCAAGATGGAGCTCTTCCCGCTCTACACCGTGGGCGTCGATGCCAACTTCGCCGCTCCGTCGCCCGCCTCGGCGCTCATCTCCACGGGGCTGGTCAATGCGGGCTTCCTGGCTATTTTCCGGGTCTACCGCCTGCTGGCCGCCACCGAGGTCTTCCCCTGGGTGCGCTCCGTGCTGCTGCTGGTGGGCGTGCTGTCGCTGGCCGTGGGTGCGCTCTTCCTGCGCCGCACCAACAACTACAAACGCTTCCTCTCCTATTCGACGGTCGAGAACATGGGCATCGCGGCCATCGGTCTGGGGGTGGGAGGTGCCGGAGTATGGGCCGCGGTGTTCCACGTCGTCTGCCACACGTTCGTCAAGAGCAGCCTGTTTCTCCAGCTGGCCGTCGTGCGCCAGGTCTACAACGGCTACCGCATCAACCGTCTGGGCGACTACATCCGCATCAACCGGGTGGGGGCCGTGGGGCTGCTTGCGGGCATGATCGTCGTGCTGGCCTTTCCTCCCTCGCCGCTTTTCGTCTCGGAGCTGATGATTCTGGGCGAAGCGATCGTCGGCGGGAAATGGTGGCTCGTGGCCTGCATGCTGCTGTTGCTCTGCATCGTCATCTACTCGTTCTGCGTGCGCATGCTCCGTCTTTGCTACCAGCCCAATCAGGATGAACTCCATCCCTCGAAGGCCGACCGGGCCCTGTCGTGGTCGGCTCTCGCGCTGCTGCTTCTGGCCATGCTGCTGGGTCTCTGGCAGCCCGAGGCGCTGCGCTCCCTCATCGATCAAATCGCCGTGTTATGAACTGGTACGTCACCGACAACACCTCCGCGGCCGTAAGCCTGCGGGAGATACCCGAAGCGGACTATGCCGCATTCTACGACGACATGGCCGCCCGGCTGGCGGATGTGCGCTATCATGTCGCCCACTACTTCGCCCTGCCGTGGAACGATCGGCTGCGCTTCTTCTGCCTTTTGCTGGACGACGCCGAAGGGCAGGTGCTGCTCGCTTCGCATTCGCTGGCCTACTACGACGAAACGGCGCTTCCGTCGCTCACGGCGCTCCATGCGCAGATGCATCCCTTCGAGCGCGACATCGCCGAACGCTACGGCGTGCGGTTCGACGGCATGCCCTGGCCCAAGCCCCTGCGCTTCCCCTTCGACCGTTACGACCGCGGCAGTTCGATGGACAACTACCCGTTCTACGCCATGGAGGGCCGTTCTCTCCACGAGGTGAACGTCGGACCGATCCATGCGGGCATCATCGAACCCGGGGCGTTCCGCTTCATCTGCAACGGCGAGCGGGTGCTGCACCTCGAAATCGCGCTGGGCTACCAGCACCGGGGCGTCGAACGGCTGTTCGCCGCAACCGACAACCGGCTGCGGCAGGCATGCCTGGCGGAGTCCGTGGCCGGAGACAGCGCCGTGGCCCACGCCACGGCCTTCGCCGAGGCCGTCGAGAAGCTCTCTGACCGGGCGCGGCCCGCACAGCTGGAGCGCGAGCGCACCGTGGCGCTCGAACTCGAACGCATGGCCATGCAGATCGCCGACACGGGCGCCCTGTCGATGGACGTGGGGTACCAGTTGGGGCAGGTGGCCTGCGAGGCGCTGCGTACGATGACCATCAACACCACCCAGGCGTGGTGCGGCAACCGCTTCGGCAAGGGACTCGTCCGTCCCTGCGGAACCGACCATCCGCTCACGGCCGAAAAGGCCGATATGATCCGCGGCAACGTGCGCGAGATCGCCCGCCGCTACGACGAGGTGCGTCACGACATCAAGTCGTCGCCTTCGCTGCTGGCGCGCTTCGAACAGTGCGGCATCGTTCCGCGCGAGGAGATGCAGCGCATCGGCGGCGTGGGCCAGGCGGCCCGGGCGAGCGGTCTGGCGCGCGACATCCGGGCCACGCACCCGTGGGCGTCGTTCGCCAAGTGCCTGCATCACGAAAGCATCGTCAAGAGTCAGGGCGACGTCATGGCCCGTCTGATGGTCCGCTGCCGCGAGGTGCTTCAGTCGGCCGCCTACGTCGACCGGCTGCTGGAGCTCTATGCGCAGAAACACGCCGACGGCCCTTCGCCCTGTCCGGCTCCCGACTATTCGGCGCCGCTGGCTGCCTCGTCGCTCTCGTTCGGACTGGTCGAGGGATGGCGCGGCGAGACGTGCCATGTGCTGCTCACCGATGCCGGAGGGCGCATCGCCGCCGTCCGCATCAAGGACCCCAGCCTCCACAACTGGCTGGCGCTGGCGCTGGCCGTGCGCGGCGAGGGCATCTCCGATTTCCCGATCTGCAACAAGAGTTTCAACCTCTCCTATTGCGGACACGACCTCTGACGGAATGAAGAATTGAAAATCGGAAGGCCTCCGCCCCGCAAAACCGCCTTTTCACCTTTCACCTCACATAAAATGTTTTTCGAGAAAATACGCGTTCTTCTCAGCCACGGCAGGCAGTACATTCCCGATCTGGACGCCGTGGAGCTGACCTCCGAGTTCCGGGGGCGGCCCGTGCTGACCGACACGGCCGACCGGGCCGATCTGGAGCGGGCGGCTGCGATCTGTCCGACGGGCGCCATCACCGCGGAGCCCTTTTCGCTCGACCTGGGCCGCTGCCTCTTCTGCGGCGAGTGCGCGCGGCGGGCTCCGCACAACATCCGCTTCACCAACGACTACCGTTTGGGGTCTCCCACGCGCGGAGGGCTCGTCATGCGCCCCGGGCAGGAGCGGGTGGAGTTCGATCCGTCGGCCGTGCGGCCCGAGGTCCGCAGGTGTTTCGGCCGGGCGCTCCAGCTGCGCGAGGTCTCGGCCGGCGGCGATGCGTCGGTCGAGATGGAGCTGGGCGCCACGGGCAACGTCAACTTCGACTTCGGCCGCTTCGGCGTGGGCTTCACCGCCTCGCCCCGCCATGCCGACGGAGTGGTCGTTTCGGGTCCCGTTACGGCCAACATGGCCGAAGCGCTCGATATTTGTTACGATGCCGTGGCGGAGCCGAAGATCGTGGTGGCGTGCGGCACGGACGCCTGCTCGGGCGGCCTGTTCGCCGCGAGCCGGGCCCTCGACCGGAGCTTTTTCGACCGGCACGGCGTCGATCTCTGGCTGCCGGGCGCCCCGACCCATCCGATGGTCTTCATCGACGGGATCCGCACGCTGCTGGGCCAGAAACAGAGAGGTTAAGAGTATAGCGACGAAAGGGCTGTGCCGCGGAGAAAGCGGGCCGCAGCCTGCGGCGGGGAAACGACGGCGGTGCGAGCCTCCGCCGGGCGGGGCTCGCGGCTCGCAACGCCCCCTCCCGGAGCCGGAAACCCCGACGAATGAATGGATTTTTAATTTACGAGAACTCTCCTATGGAACGCCTTACCACGCTGTTCGTTTCGTTCTTCAAGATCGGACTTTTCACCTTCGGAGGCGGCTATGCGATGATTCCGCTCATCGAGCGCGAGGTGATCGACAACCGGAAGTGGGTGGAGCGGCGCGATTTCCTGGACCTGCTGACGCTGGCGCAGTCGGTCCCCGGGCCCATGTCGCTCAATACGGCCGTCTTCGTCGGCTACCGCCTGCGCGGGCTCCGCGGGGCTCTGGCGACGCTGCTGGGGTCGATCCTGCCGTCGTTCGCCATCATGCTCCTCATCGCGCTCTTTTTTGCCGGCGTCCGCCGGAATCCCGTGGTCGATGCCGCTTTCCGGGGCATGCGTCCGGCCGTCGTGGCGTTGATCGTCGGCCCGGTGATCTCGCTCTCGCGCGGCATGCGGCGCGAACTCTATGCGGTGGTCGCCGCTGCCGCTCTGGCTATCTGGGGGCTGGGATGGTCGCCGATCTGGGTGCTCGTGGCCGGAGCTGCGGGCGGAATCCTCTGGGAGGCGGCCGCAGCGGTGCGGGCGAAGCGCCGCCGGGAGGGGAAATAACTCGAAATCGCGGATGGATATGCTTCTCTGGCAACTCTTCGTATCCTATCTCAAGATCGGATTCTTCGGTTTCGGCGGCGGCTACGCCATGCTCTCGCTCATTCAGAACGAGGTGGTCGTGCAGCACGCCTGGATGACCAATGCCGAATTCGCCGACATCGTGGCGCTCTCGCAGATCACGCCCGGGCCGATCGCCATCAACTCGGCGACCTATGTGGGCTACACTGTCGGCATGCAGATGGGGCATACGGTCTACGGCATCCTCGGATCGGTCATCGCCACGCTGTCGGTGTGCCTGCCGGCGCTCACGCTCATGGTGCTGGTGGCCCGGTTTTTCCTGCGGCTGCGGAACAACCGCTGGGTCGAGGGTGCCATGCGCGGCATGCGCCCCGTGGTGATCGGCATGATCGCGGCGGCGGCCCTGCTGCTGATCTTCCCCCGCAGCGATGCGCCCGGCGACCGCAATTTCATCGACGGCTGGAGCTGGGCGCTCTTCGCCGCCGTCTTCGCGGGGTCGTGGCGCAAGATCAACCCCATTCTCCTGATCTGCCTCTCGGCTGCGGCGGGCGTGTTGATCTACTACGTTTTCTGAACGGCCGGCCCGTCGGCGGGCGCCGGTAGCTCTTTGACCGGCTCTCTGCGGCGCCGGTGCCGGAGTTCACCTCCTGAAGCGGTAATAGGTTCCCAGCGGCAGCACCTTGCCGCCGCGGTCGGTGAAGCAGAGTTCGCCCCACTGCTCTTCGCTGGGCGCTCCGAACGCCTGCCGCACGGCCGTGCGGGCCAGAGTGGACGAAAGCCCCATCGAATAGAGGTTCAGCACCAGAAAGGCGCCGGAGGGGGCGAGCAGCTGCGCGCAGCATTCGAGCATCTCGCCGATGTGCTCCTCCAGAATCCATTTTTCGCCGTTGGCGCCCCGTCCGTAGGCCGGAGGGTCGAGGATGATGCCGCGGTACCGGGTGCCGCGCCGCACCTCGCGCCGGACGAACCGGAGAGCGTCTTCGACGATCCACCTCACCCCCTCCAGTCCGCTCCGCTCCATGTTCTCGCGGGCCCAGGTGACCACCTGCCGGACCGAATCGACGTGCGTCACCTCGGCGCCCGCAGCCCGGGCCGCCAGCGTGGCGCCGCCCGTATAGGCGAAGAGATTCAGTACGTTAGGCTGCTCTCCGGCGGCTTTCATGCGGCGGCAGCTCTCCGCGATGAAGTCCCAGTTGGCGGCCTGCTCGGGAAAGAGCCCCACGTGTTTGAACGACGTGAGGGCCAGCCGCATGCGCAGCGTCGTCCCGCCCAGCGGATAGTCCACCGTCCAACGGTCGGGCATGCCCTTCCTGAGCCGCCATTGGCCCCGCTCGTCGCTGCGCGCGTCGCGCAGAAAGGCGGCGTCGGCCCGCTGCCACGCCTCGTCGGGGAGCGACGGCCGCCAGATGGCCTGCGGTTCGGGGCGCCGCGTGACGTAGCGGCCGAAGCGTTCGAGTTTCTCGAAATTGCCGGTGTCGATGAGTTCGTAGTCCCCGAAAAGGGGCGTGAGTTGTTCCTGCATGAAGGTTCGCATTCTGTGCAGCGGCGGGGGCCCCGGTCGGAAGCCTCCCGTCCTGCGTCTCTTATTTTTGTCCGGGCCGCAGCACGAACCGGAAGGTGTATTCGCCGTAGGGCAGCCGGTGCTCCTCCTCGGGCAGCGCCCCCCAGCTGTCGATGCAGCCCAGACCTGCCTGGCGGGCTTCGATGTTGACGCACGTCGCATGACGCGGCACGAGCGTTCCGGAGTGCTGCTGGGGCGGCAGCTCCGTCACGTCCAGGTCTTCGGTCAGATAGGGCAGGGCCGAGGCCGAGAAGGGAGCGTCGGCTGCGATGGAGATTCCGGCGCCCGCCGAATCCTCGACGCGCCACCAGCGCAGGTCGGATCGGGTGCCCGATTCCTGCGGCCGCACGTACCGGTCGTGGTACTGGTCGGCCACCCGCTGCTGCCAGATGCCCAGATCGGCCGACGTCAGCCGGTCGCAGTAGTTTTCGTGCGGTCCGCGGCCGTAGCAGACGATCCGGTCGTAGCGGGCCGGCATTTCGAACCGCATGCCGAAGCGCAGCAGGTCGGGGGCCGGAGCGCCATCGCCGGGCGCGATGCGTTCGGTGACGGTCATCGCACCCGCTCCGTCGATGCGGTAGGTCATCGTCAGCTGAGCTCCGACCTCCGGCAATTCGTACCGGGCTTCGACGAGGGCCATGCCCTCCGTCTCGGCCGAGGCGTCGAACGACAGGAGTTTCATGAGCGGTTTTTTCCAGACCGCCGAGCGGCGTGCGGTTCCGTTGCCGAGATCGTTCTCGGTCGGGGCGCGCCAGAATTGCGGACGCAGCGACGACCCCTCGAGGAGCAGTTCCTGTCCGCGTACGCAGTAGCCTTTCACCCAGCCGTCGCGGCCGAAGAGGATGTGCCAGCCGTCGCCCTCCGCGCAGACGGCGCGTTCGCGGCGGACGACGGCGACGGAGCCTTTCGACGCAGGACCGAAGCCGGCGGTGCGGCCGGCGGTGCGGATCGTCAGCTGCTGGCGCGCCGCGGTGAATCCGGCGGGCAGCAGCCCGGCGGGCAGCAGCCCGGCGGGCTGGCGGAGGTTGTAGGCCACGTTGAGGAGCACCTCCCGCCCCTCGTTGCCGAAATCGGCCTCCGAGAAGCCGAGTGCGACCGTGCGGCGTTGTCGGGGGCCGATGTCGCATGTCTCGACCCGGCCGCGCCGGGTCACGAGGCCGTCCTGCAACAGCTGCCACTCCAGTTCGTAGGCGTCGAGCGTCGAGAAGAAGTTTTCGTTGAAGACCTCCACCAGCCCCCGTGCCGGGTCGGCGAGCGAGGTCCAGATGTTCTGGTACTGACGCTGCACCTCGCGGGCGTGCGGGTGCCAGGTGCGGTCGGCGGCGACGATGCCGTTGCAGTTGAACGAGTTGTCGGAGGGGTCGCTGCCGTTGAAGTCGCCGCCGTAGAGGAACGACGCGCGGCCGTCGCTCTCGTAGCGGGCGAGGCCCTGGTCGGCGAAGTCCCAGATGAATCCGCCCTGGTAGCAGGGGTAGCGCCGTATGAGCTCCCAGTAAGTGTCGAAGCCGCCCAGCGAATTGCCCATCGCGTGGGCGTATTCGCATTGGATGAGGGGCTTGTCGGGCTCGGACTCGCAATAGCGGCGGCACCATGCGTAGTCGTGGTACATCGGGCAGGCGATGTCGGTGAACTCCTTGCCGTCGCTCGCGCGGCGATAGCCGAACGCCCGTTCGTAATGCACCGGACGCGACGGATCGTGGGCCTTGATCCACTCGTAGCAGGCCTCGAAGTTGGGCCCCATGCCCGCCTCGTTGCCCATCGACCAGACGATGACCGACGGGTGGTTGCGGTCTCGGGCGACCATGCGGCTGTTGCGCTCCAGATGCGCCCGGGCGTAGGCCGGGTCGCGGGCCAGCGTCCGCTCGCCGTAGCCCATGCCGTGCGATTCGACGTCGGCTTCGTCGAAGACGTAGATTCCGTAGCGGTCGCAGAGGTCGTACCAGAAGGGGTCGTCGGGGTAGTGGCACGTGCGCACGGCGTTGATGTTCAGCTCTTTCATGATGCGGATGTCCTCCATCATGCGCTCGCGGCTCAGAACATAGCCTCCGAGCGGGTCCATTTCGTGGCGGTTGACCCCCTTGATGAGCACGGGCGCCCCGTTGACGAGCAGACGGCCCCCGCGGATCTCCACCGTGCGGAATCCGACCGCTGTTTCCGCCGTTTCGGCCGTCCGGTCCCGCCGGTCGACCACTTCGACCGACAGCGTGTACAGATTCGGCTCCTCGGCGCTCCACAGAGCCGGGTTTTCCACTTCGAGCGAGCATCCGGTCTGCCCGGAGACGGGGGCCGCCGCGGCCCGGGCCACGGTCTGTCCGGCTGCGTCGCGCAGTTCGAGGCGGAGCTCTTTCACCCGGGGCGTCGCGGTCATCTCCACCTGCAATCGGCCGACGGCATGGTCGTCGTCGAGCGCGGGGGTGACGTGCAGGTCGCACAGATGCGCCCGGTCGCGGGCCGTCAGCTCCACGCCGCGCGCGATGCCCGACATGCGCCAGAAATCCTGATCTTCGAGGTAGGTGCCGTCGCACCAGCGGAAAATTTGCAGGGCGATGAGGTTCCGGCCCGGACGGACGAACTCCGTCACCTCGAACGAGGCGGCGAGCTTGCTGTCTTCGCTGTAGCCGACGAAGCGTCCGTTGATCCAGACGCAGACGTTCGACGTGGCCGATCCGATGTGCAGGAAAATATCCTTCCCGCTCCACGAGGCGGGCAGCTCGAAGGTGCGGCGGTAGCTGCCGACGTGGTTTTCGGCTTCGGGCACGCGGGGCGGCTCGCTTCGGAAGCTCCCCCGCCAGGCGTAGCCCGTGTTGACGTATACGGGGTCGCCGTATCCGTTCATCTCCCACATGCCGGGCACGGGGATCGTACCCCAGGCGCGGTCGTCGCAGTCGGGGCGTCCGAAGTCTTCGGGACGCTCCCAGGCATTGCGGACCCAGCGGAATTTCCAGATGCCGTCGAGCGACAGGCGTTCGCCTGCGGCGAATGTCGCCCTCATGGGCAGCCGGTTGATCGCATTGACTGTAGGGTCCTGCCACTCCGGGATCGTCGGAGCCGCTGCTGCGGCGGATGTCAGGAGCAGCGCGGCGAGCAGATGCAGGGTTCGTTTCATGGCCGGTCGGTTATCGGGTTCGGGATGGATTCGTCGATCAGGTTCATTTCGCAGCGTGCGCAGTCGAACTCCAGCCGGTAACGCCGCGTGCCGCGCTCCAGGTAGAGATCGCCTTTCAGACGGGGATGTTCGCGCAGACATTCGCCGATTTCTCGGCGGATGCAGTAGGCCGACCGCATGACGCACCGGCCCCGGAACGAATCGGAGAGTTCGAGCGGCGGTTCGATGCGGCGCACGCCGTGGTCGCGGTAGAAGGCTTCGGCGAGACGGTTGGTGACGTTCTCCTCGGCCGTCAGGACCGTCGACGGGTAGCGTGCCGACGGGTTTTCGGGCAGGATGCGGCTCGGACGCGGCAGCCGGCTGCGCGCCTCGGCCAGCCGCTCCAGCACCTCGCGTCTCATTTCGGCCGCCACCGAAGATGGAACGAACCGTTCGGCGCCGGTGATCTCCACCTCGCCGACCGCGAAGATCGTGTCGCCGCTGCGGGCCGCCTGCGCGCGGAGCGATGCGGCGTTGGCTTCGGGATTCCGGGCCGGTTCGGTCGCGATCCGGCGGCAGACCGTGGCGCGGACGCCCTCGCAGTCGGTGCAGGTCATCCGGACCTGTGCGTCCGAGATTTCGATCCGTGCCGCGGCGGGGATGACCCGGCGGGTGCGGCTGGCCTCGATCAGCCGGTTGAACCGGCGGTCGTAGTTGCGGAATATTTCGGTGCCCGGGGCGATTCCCTCCATGCGGTTCGGAAAGACGGACGGGCCCTCCAGCGCGTTGACATGCGTTCCGGCCAGTTCGCCGTCGCGGAGGAAGCAGATGCCGTCGCCGGGCGCCAGATCGGCCGGATGCTCCAGCCTGAAGCTCCTCCTCCCGGCCTGCGCCACGCGCCCGATGCGTTCGCCGACGGATTTCGGGGTGTCGAACGAGGCGACGCCCGGCCGTTTGCCGTCGAGGAAGAACTGCGATTCGCCGCGCGTGAAGCTCTTCGACGGGTCGGGCACGAAGTCGGGCGCGCTTTCGCCCGCCGACGAACGCCGCAGTCCGGGCCGCCGGGCCAGCGCCTCGTCCACGGCCCTGCGGTAGGCGGCCACCACGTTGCGGATGTAGTTGACATCCTTGAGCCGGCCCTCGATTTTCAGCGAGGTGACGCCGGCGTCCAGCAGATCGCCGATGCGGTCCGCGAGATTCAGGTCGCGCACCGAGAGCAGGTGCTTCGATTTGAGGTAGGTGCGGCCCCGGCCGTCGGTCAGGTCCCACGTCAGGCGGCAGGGCTGGCTGCATGCGCCGCGGTTGCCGCTGCGCTCGGAGAGCGAGCGCGAGAGGAAGCAGCGGCCGCTGAAGCCGACGCAGACGGCTCCGTGGACGAAGCACTCCACTTCGGCGTCGGTCGCGGCGCAGATGGCCCGTATTTCGTCCAGCGACAGGGCCCGTTCGAGAATCACGCGCGCGAAGCCGGCCTCTGCGAGAAACCGCGCCGTCTCGGGCGTGCGCACCGAAACCTGCGTCGAGGCGTGCAGCTCGACGGGCAGGTCCATCCGCCTGAGCGCCATGTCCTGCACGATGAGGGCGTCGACTCCGGCCGCGATCAGCTCGCGGGCCTGCCGCTCGGCGTCGGCCAGCTCGTCGTCCCGCAGGAGGGTGTTGAGCGTGGCGTGCACCCGTACGCCGAAGCGGTGGGCGTACTCCGCGGCGCGTGCGATCTCTTCGGCGCTGTTGCCCGCGGCCCGGCGGGCCCCGAAGCGCGCTCCGCCCATGTAGAGCGCATCGGCACCGTAGTCGACGGCCGCGACGGCCGCGGCGTAATCTTTGGCGGGAGCCAGCAGTTCGACGGATTTCAAGACGGCGTAATTTTCAGCAAAAATAAGCTATTTTTATGAATTGTTTTGTAATTTTGCGTTCCGTAACCGGGACAATACGAAAAATACCGAATAGTCATGCTGACAATCAAGCAAATTCGTGATGACAAGGCGGCTGCCGTGCGCAAGCTCGCCAAAAAGGGTGTCGATGCCGCTGCGACGATCGACCGGATTCTGGAGCTGGACGACCGCCGCAAGGCCGTTCAGGCCGAACTCGACGAGACGCTGGCCGCCCAGAACAAGGCTGCCAAGGAGATCGGCGCGCTCATGGGGCAGGGGCTCCGCGACCGGGCCGAGGAGCGCAAACATTTCGTGAGCGATCTGAAGGAGAAGTCCGCCCGGCTGCAGAACGAGGCCAAAGAGGTGCAGGACGCGTTGCAGACCGCATTGGTGACGCTGCCCAACTTCCCGGCCGAGATCGTGCCGGAGGGCCGGACGGCCGAGGACAATCTGGTGGTGAAGCTGGTCGAGAACTACACGCAGCTGCCCGAAAACCCGCTGCCCCACTGGGAGCTGGCCCGCAAGTACGACATCATCGACTTCGACCTGGGCGTGAAGCTGACGGGTGCGGGATTCCCGGTCTACAAGGGCAGGGGCGCCCGGCTGCAACGTGCGCTGATCAACTATTTTCTGGACTGCAACACGCGTGCGGGCTACCTGGAGGTGGAGCCTCCCGTGATGGTCAACGAGGCGTCGGGCTTCGGCACGGGCCAGCTGCCCGACAAGGAGGGGCAGATGTACCACGCCACGGTGGACAACTTCTATCTGGTGCCCACGGCCGAGGTCCCCGTGACGAACATCTTCCGCGACGTGATTCTCGACAAGGGCGACTTCCCGGTGAAGATGACCGCCTACACCCCCTGCTTCCGCCGCGAAGCGGGATCGTACGGCAAGGATGTCCGCGGTCTGAACCGCCTGCACCAGTTCGACAAGGTGGAGATCGTGCAGCTCTCGCTGCCCGAGGTCTCCTACGAGGCGCTCGACGGCATGGTGGCCCATGTCGAGGGGATCGTGCAGTCGCTGGGACTTCCGTACCGCATCCTGCGGCTCTGCGGCGGCGACATGTCGTTCACCTCGGCGCTGACCTACGATTTCGAGGTCTACTCCGAGGCGCAGAAGCGCTGGCTGGAAGTCTCGTCGGTGTCGAATTTCGAGTCGTTCCAGGCCAACCGCCTGAAGCTCCGCTACCGCGACGACGACAAGAAGACGCAGCTGGCCCACACGCTCAACGGCTCGTCGCTGGCCCTGCCGCGCATCGTGGCCGCGCTGCTGGAGAACAACCAGACGGCGGAGGGAATCCGCATTCCCGACGTGTTGATCCCCTATACGGGTTTTGATATTATCAAATAAGTTTTTATATTTGCCGAACACAACACACCATTAACAACAAACTTTTTTCAATCATGGCTTACAAAATTACCGACTCGTGCGTCGCATGCGGTACCTGCATCGGCGAGTGCCCCGTCGAGGCGATCTCGGCTGGCGATATTTACGTAATCGACCCCGACAAGTGCATCGACTGCGGCACCTGCGCCGGCGTCTGCCCGAGCGAGGCGATCGTTTCGGAATGATCCTGTCGGAAAAATCCGTCGAAAGGCTGTCCGGACGCGTGCCGGACAGCTTTTTTTGCGCCTGCCGGAGCGTCTGCCGCGCGGCGGGGAGCGGATCGAAGAGTGGTGCGGATATTCGATGACAGTCATGGAGACGCAGCGGGAAACGGATGAAAAATTCATGCGCCAGGCACTAATCGAGGCGCATCGGGCGTTCGACGACAAAGAGGTGCCCGTCGGCGCGGTCGTCGTCTCGGGCGGACGGATCGTGGGCCGGGGCCACAACCTCGTGGAGGCGCTCTCGGACCCTACGGCCCATGCCGAGATGCAGGCCCTGACGGCGGCGACCTCGACCCTGGGCGGCAAGTACCTGGCCGAGAGCACGCTTTACGTGACGGTCGAACCCTGCATCATGTGCGCCGGGGCGATCGGCTGGGCGCAGCTCGGACGGGTCGTGTGGGGCGCCGACGATCCCAAGAGAGGGTATCGGCGCTATGCCGGATCGGTCTTCCACCCCAGGACCGAAGTGTGCGCCGGGGTGCTGCGCGAGGAGTGCGAGGCGCTGATGCGTGCGTTTTTCGCCTCGTTGCGCGATTAGAGCGGCGGCGGGTTTGAAAAAAAGGAAATTATTTGCTACTTTTGTCTCCGAAGTTCCGCCGCACGGCGGACAGGTGGAGAAGAAAACTTCAAAAACGGATAGAAAAATGAAAAAACTCTTTGTTTCGGTTGTTGCGCTGCTGGCGGCGTTCACGCTCTCGGCGCAGGACATCACGGCGATCTACAACGAAGCGGCAGCGGCTTACGGTGCCAAGGATTTCACGACTGCGGCCTCCAAGTTCGAGCAGGTGATCGATCTGGGCATCGACAACGAGGATGCCGCGTCGATGGTGGCCACGGCCAAATCGACGCTCCCCAAGTGCTACTTCATGCTGGGAGGCGGCGCCATGCGCACCAAGAACTACGAGGCTGCGCTCGAGAACTTCACCAAGTCGGCCGAGCTGGCCGAGCTCTACGGCGACATGACCCAGGTGGCCAAGTCGAACGGCTGGGTGGCCAAGATCTACCAGGTGCAGGGCGGCGACGCCTTCAACGGCAAGGATTATGCGACGGCCGCCGAGATCTTCGCCAAGGGCTATGCCGCCGATCCCGACAATACGTCGATGGCGCTCAACCTGGCGATGAGCTATTGCGAGATGGGCGAATACGCAAAGGGCATGGAGATTTACGAGGCCATCGCCGCCAAGACCCACCCCAAATATGCGGAGGATGCCGCCAAGGCCAAAGAGATGATGGCGCTCTACACCAACAACAAGGTGGCCGAGATGCAGGGTGCCGGCGATTACGACGGCATCATCGCCATGGCCGACGCCCAGCTGGAGAAGAATCCCGAGAGCGCGCTCTTCCAGAATGTCCGCTTGCAGGCCTATGCCAACAAGAAGGACTATGCGAAGGTGATCGAACTGGGCGAAGCCGCTGCGGCCGCACAGACCGACGAGGCCGACAAGTCGCTGATGTACTATCTGCTGGGCGCCGCTTACAACGCCCGCGAGATGAAGCCCCAGGCCATCGCCGCCTTCAAGCTGGTGACCGCAGGCGCTGCCGCCGAGAATGCCGCCGCCGCGCTGGCCGAGCTCTCGAAATAAGCGTCCGTCACGGCTTCGGAACGAATCCCGGTCTTCGGACCGGGATTTTTTGTACCCGGTCCGGCATTTCCGCCGGGCAAGGCGGGAAAACCGGAGCTGCCGCAACCCGGCCGCTGCCGCGATGACCGGGGCGGAGCCGTCCCGGTCCGTCGAAGAGCGCACCTCCCGACGGGAGCGGCTGCGCGCGACGTGTTTCCGCCGTTTCGCCCGATCTGTTCCGTATTTCCCGATTCTTGCCTCCCGGATTTTTTATTCTTGAATCTTCTTCCTATCTTTGCAAGGTTATGGACACCTATTTGAAATTTCTATGGATAAACTGATCGAAACGATCGTCGGTGCGATTGAAGATAAGAAAGGTAAGGATATTGTATCGTTGGACCTCTCGGGCTTCGACGGAGCCATCTGCTCGACGTTCGTGGTCTGCAATGCCGACTCCACGACGCAGGTGGCGGCCATTGCCGACGGCATCGAGGAGAAGGTGCGCGAGACGCTGGGCGAGAAGGTCTGGCGCATCGAGGGCCAGCAGACGGCGTTGTGGATCGCCATGGACTATGTGGACGTGGTGGTGCATATCTTCACGACCGAGCTGCGTGAATTCTACAAACTCGAGGAGTTGTGGGCCGACGCCCCGATGACCCGTTACGAATACGAAGCGTAAATACTTATGGCACAGAATAAACCGAATGGAAACAACAACGGCGGCTTCCGGCTGCCGCGCTTTTCGTTTCTCTGGATCTACGGCCTGATCGGTGCGTTCATCCTCGGCTACTGGCTTTTCGGCCAGGAGAGCGAAGCGCCGCAGAAAAGCAGCTGGACGGATGTCAAACCGATGGTGGAGCGCGGCGAGGTCGAGAAAGTGCGGATCGTCAACCGCGACGAAGCGCAGGTCTTCCTCACCGACGAGGCGACGGCCCGCTACCGCAAGAGTCCGGACCGTCAATACCGCCGGCTCCCCGAGGCGGGGCCCCAGTTCCTCTTCACCATCCCCTCCGTCGAGTCGTTCCGCGAGGATATGGGCGAGGCCGAGGCGGTTCTGGGCCGGGAGATTCCGGTCGACTACGAAAACAGGGAGAACGGATGGAACTCTCTGCTGGTCAACCTCATTCCGTGGGTGCTCATCATCGCCGTGTGGTTCTTCATCATGCGTTCGATGACGCGGGCCGGGGGCGGCGCTGCCGGAGGCGGAATCATGAACGTGGGCAAGGCGCGGGCGCAGGTCTTCGACAAGGACAACTCCAAGCGCGTGACGTTCAAGGATGTGGCCGGACTGGAGGAGGCCAAGGTCGAGATCATGGAGATCGTCGACTTCCTCAAGAAGGCCGACAAATACAGGGAGCTGGGCGCCAAGATACCTAAGGGAGCTCTGCTGGTGGGCCCTCCGGGAACGGGCAAGACGCTGCTGGCCAAGGCCGTGGCGGGCGAGGCGAACGTGCCTTTCCTCTCGATTTCGGGATCGGATTTCGTCGAAATGTTCGTCGGCGTGGGGGCCTCGCGCGTCCGCGACCTCTTCGAACAGGCCAAACAGAAGGCCCCGTGCATCGTCTTCATCGACGAGATCGACGCCATCGGACGCGCCCGCGGCAAGAATGCCGGCTTCTCCGGCAACGACGAGCGCGAGAACACGCTCAACCAGCTGCTCACCGAGATGGACGGCTTCCAGACCAATGCCGGCGTGATCGTGCTGGCCGCGACCAACCGGGCCGACATTCTGGACAAGGCCCTGATGCGTGCCGGACGTTTCGACCGTCAGATCGAGGTCGGCCTGCCCGACGTCAAGGAGCGCGAGGAGATTTTCGAGGTGCATCTGCGCACGCTCAAGCTCGACCCCGCCCTCGACCGTTCGTTCCTGGCGCGCCAGACGCCGGGGTTTTCGGGGGCCGACATCGCCAACGTCTGCAACGAGGCGGCTCTGATCGCCGCCCGTCACAACAAGAAATGCATCGGCAAGGAGGATTTCCTGGCGGCCATCGACCGCATCGTCGGCGGTCTGGAGCGCCGCAACAAGATCATCACCGCCGAGGAGAAGCGCGTGATCGCCTACCACGAGGCGGGCCATGCCACCGTGAGCTGGATTCTCGAAAACGCCAGTCCGCTCATCAAGGTGACGATCATCCCGCGCGGCAAGGCGCTGGGTGCCGCCTGGTACCTGCCCGAGGAGCGGCAGATCACCACGCGCGAGCAGATGATGGAGGAGCTGGCCGCCACGCTGGGCGGCCGCGTGTCGGAGCAGCTCACCTTCGGCGAGATTTCGACCGGAGCGCTCAACGATCTGGAGCGGGTCACCAAGCAGGCCTACGCCATGGTGGCCTACTACGGCATGAGCGACGAGGTGGGCAATCTGTCGTTCTACGATTCGACGGGGCAGAGCGACATGGCGCTCACCAAACCCTATTCCGAGCATACCGCGCAGCGGATCGACGCCGAGGCGCGGCAGGTGATCGACCGGGCCTATGCCCTGGCCGAGAAGGTCCTGCGTGAACATGCCGACGGCCTCCGGGAGTTGGCCGAGCTGCTGCTCCAACGCGAAGTGGTCTTCACCGAGGATGTGGAACGCATTTTCGGCAAACGCAAGAAGGACCTCGAGCGCGAGCGCCGCGAGGCGGAAAAGAACCGCAATGCCGCGCCCGAACCGTCCGAACCGTCCGCTGACGGAGCGCAGACCGACGCAGGGACGGGCGAATCCGCCCCCGCCGAGTAGCTGTCCGGCGCATCCGTCTCCCGACAGACTTCACCTAACCCCGAACCGATGAACGAAAAACTGATGAATCTGACCCTGCGCACCCTGAGCGGTGCGGTGCTGGTGGCCGTGATGCTGTGGGCCACCGTCTGGTCGCACTGGACCTTCGGTGCGATGCTGCTGCTGCTGCTCGCGGGGGGCATGACCGAGTTCTATGCGCTGCTCCGCAAGCAGGGCGACCGCCCTTTGGGCTTCTGGGGAGCGGTGACGGGGGCGGTTCTCCTGCTGCTCTGCTGGAGTCTGGCCACGGGCCGGGTCGACCTGTCGGAGGAGCTCCCGCTGCCGTTTCTGCTCGGCGGCGTCTGGCTGCTGCTCTTCGTTCCCGCGATGTTCGTCCGGGAGCTTTTCCGCCCGCAGCCGCATCCCGGCGCTGCGATCGGCGCGACCCTCGCGGGCATCTTCTACGTCGCGGTGCCGCTTGCGGCCATGTGCTGCATCCCCGTGGTCTGCGGCGGCGGGGAGTGGAATCCGGGCGTGATGTGGGCCTATTTCTTCATCATCTGGGCCAACGACGTCTTCGCCTACCTCTTCGGCATGACGCTGGGCCGTCATCGGCTCTGCGAACGGCTTTCGCCCAAGAAGTCGTGGGAGGGATTCTTCGGCGGCGTGGCGGGAGCCGCGGCCGTCGGCGTCTGCGCGGCCCGTCTCTTGCAGGCCGACGTGTGGCTCTGGGTCGGATTCGCGCTCGTCGCCTCGGTGACGGGCGTGCTGGGCGATCTGGTCGAATCCATGTTCAAGCGGGCCGCCGGGGTCAAGGACTCGGGCCGGATCATCCCCGGTCACGGCGGCGTGCTGGACCGTTTCGACGCCATGCTGCTGTCGGCGCCTTTCGTACTGGTATACGGTCTTTTCGCGATGCTTTAACTGCCAAACCCCAACATCTATGAAAATCAATAAGGAAGGTTACAGAATCATCGGCGTGACAGGCGCGGTTTGCCTGTTGATCTGGTGGCTTTTCTACCGGCTTCTGGTGAGCCATTCGAGCGTCATGCTCATGTGGTGCGGAGCTGTGTTCCTGCTTCTGTTCTGGTTTTTCATCGTGGCCTTTTTCCGCGAGCCGCGCCGGGTGCGCATCCACGACGACGCTCTGGTCTTTGCGCCGTGCGACGGCCGTGTGGTGGTGACCGAGGTGGTGCGCGACGACGAATACCTGCACGAGGAGATGTTGCAGATTTCGATCTTCATGTCGATCACCAACGTCCACATGAACTGGGTGCCTGTGGGCGGCGAGGTGGAGTATTACAAATACCACCCGGGCCGTTTTCTGGTGGCCTGGCACCCCAAGTCGTCGACCGAGAACGAACGGACCACGACCGTGGTGCGCATGGCTTCGGGACAGAGGGTGCTTTTCCGTCAGGTGGCCGGTCTGATCGCCCGGCGGATCATCTCCTACATGAAGGTGGGGCACCGCGTCGAGCAGAACAGCGTCTGCGGATTCATCAAGTTCGGTTCGCGCGTCGACGTGCTCGTTCCGCGCGACAGCGAATTGCTGGTCGAGATCGGCGACCCGACCGTCGGATCGCAGACGCCGATCGCCCGACTGCCCCGAAAAGCCTGATGCGATGGATGCGACGCCCCGAACCGTTTGGAAGTTCATCATCGGTGCGGCCGCTGCCGCCGCCGTGCTGTTTCTCGTCTGGTACTTCTCCTCGATCGTCGTCTATATCCTCGTTTCGGCCGTTCTGGCCGTCATGGGACGCCCCCTGGTCAAACGGCTCGCGGCGCTGCGCGTCGGAAAACGGCGTGTGCCCCGGTCGGCGGCCGCACTGGTGACGCTGGCGGTCATCTGGGCCGTCGCCGCCACGCTCTGTTCGCTGCTGCTGCCGCTGGTCTTCAACAAGATCAACCAGCTGGGCGACGTCGATTTCGCTTCGGCGATCAACGGCATCGGCGAACCCATCGCCCGCATGCAGCGCAATTTGCAGGAGCTTTTCGCCCTGCCCGAGAGCACTTTCTCGCTCTCCGACGAACTGGCTGCGATGCTGCGCCGGGTGGTCGATCCGGCATCGCTCAACGCTTTCTTCTCGTCGCTCGTCGGCGTGGTCCTTTCGTCGGTGGTCGCCGTGTTCAGCATTTCGTTCATCACCTTCTTCTTTCTCAAGGAGGACGATCTGTTCTATACGATGGTTACGGCGCTCTTTCCCGAGCGCTTCCGCGGCAACATCACCCGCGCGCTCGACTCCGTGACGCTGCTTCTGGGCCGTTACTTCACGGGGATTCTTTCGGAGAGCCTCGTGCTCATGATCGCCATCCTGCTGACGATGATGGCTTTCGGCATGCGTGCGGCCGACGCGGCGTTCATCGGTCTGGTGATGGGCGTGATGAACGTGGTGCCCTATGCCGGACCGCTCATCGGAGGTGCGATTTCGGTGCTGGTGGGCGTCGTCACGCCGATTGCGGGGATGAGTGCAGGACACACGGCCCTCGTCGTGGCCGGATCGCTGCTGGCGCTCAAGGGGATGGATGATTTCATCCTGCAGCCGGCCCTCTATTCGGAGCGCGTCAAGGCGCATCCGCTCGAGATATTTCTGGTGATTCTCGTGGCCGGGTCGCTGGCCGGCATCGTGGGCATGCTGCTGGCCATTCCCTCCTATACCGTGCTGCGCGTCTTCGCCAAGGAGTTTTTCTCCCAGTTCGCCCTGGTGCGCCGGCTCACCGAAAAGATATGATGGAAGGGGTCGTGATCGAAGGCATCGTGGAGCACGGCCGCCGTCTGGGCCGGGAGCTGGGATTTCCCACGGCCAATATCGCCGTGGCGGAGGAGCTGCCGCTCGGCGACGGGGTCTACGTCGCGCGGGCCGAGATCGACGGCGTGCGCTACGGCGCCATGTCCAATCTGGGCAGCAATCCGTCGGTCGGCGGCAGGGTGCGGCGCCTCGAAACGCATGTCTTCGGGTTCTCCGGATCGCTTTACGGGCGGCGCCTGCGGGTCGAGTTGCTCGAAAAGGTGCGCGACGAACGGCGCTTCGCCTCGCTCGACGACCTGCGCCGACAGATCGAACAGGATCGGGATTATATCATAAAACGCATAGAATCATGTTTTTAGACGCTAATTTGCCCTACAAGGTGGCCGATATGTCGCTCTCCGAGTGGGGACGCAAGGAGATCGAAATCTCCGAACACGAAATGCCGGGCCTGATGGCCGTGCGGCGCGAATACGGACCGCAGAAACCGCTGAAAGGCGTGCGCATCATGGGTTCGCTGCACATGACCATCCAGACGGCCGTTCTGATCGAGACGCTCGTCGAGCTGGGTGCCGAGGTGCGCTGGTGTTCGTGCAACATCTTCTCGACGCAGGACCATGCCGCCGCCGCCATCGCCGCCGCCGGGGTGCCGGTCTTCGCCTGGAAAGGCGAGACGCTGCCCGAATACTGGTGGTGCACCGCCATGGCGCTGTCGTTTCCCGGCGGCAGGGGGCCGCAGCTCATCGTCGACGACGGAGGTGATGCCACGCTGTTGATCCACAAGGGATATGGGGCCGAGAACGACGCTTCGACGCTCGACGTCGAGCCCTCGTCCTACGAGGAGGAGGTGATTCTCGACACGCTCCGGCAGCTCCTCGTCGAGGAGCCCGGCAAATGGCACCGCACCGTGGCCGAGTGGCGCGGCGTGAGCGAGGAGACCACCACGGGCGTGCACCGACTCTACCAGATGATGGAGGCGGGCGAGCTGCTCGTGCCGGCCATCAACGTCAACGACTCGTGCACCAAGTCGAAGTTCGACAACCTCTACGGCTGCCGCGAGTCGCTGGCCGACGGCATCAAGCGCGCCACCGACGTGATGATCGCCGGCAAGGTGGTCGTCGTGTGCGGCTACGGCGACGTGGGCAAGGGCTGCGCGCGGTCGATGCGTTCGTACGGCGCTCGGGTCATCGTGACGGAGATCGATCCCATCTGCGCCTTGCAGGCGGCCATGGAGGGCTTCGAGGTGAAAACCGTCGAAAGCGCGCTGGCCGAGGGCAACATCTTCGTCACCTGCACGGGCAACTGCGACATCATCACGCTGGAGCACATGGAGCGCATGCGCGACCAGGCCATCGTCTGCAACATCGGCCATTTCGACAACGAGATCCAGATGGCGCGGCTCGAAAAGTCGGGCGCCGCGAAGACCAACATCAAACCGCAGGTCGACAAATACACCTTCGCCGACGGCCACTCGATCTTCATCCTGGCCGAGGGGCGTCTGGTCAACCTCGGGTGCGCCACGGGCCATCCGTCGTTCGTCATGTCGAACTCTTTCACCAACCAGTGTCTGGCGCAGATGGAGCTGTGGCGGAAGAAGCTGGAGGTGGGCGTCTACCGGCTGCCCAAACACCTCGACGAGGAGGTGGCGCGCCTGCATCTGGCCAGTCTCGGCGTCGAGCTCACGCGGCTTACGAAAAAGCAGGCGGACTACATCGGCGTTCCGCAGGAGGGACCCTACAAGGCCGACCACTACCGCTATTGATCCGGGCGGCTCCGGCTGCCGGAAACCGGTCGGCCGCAGCCTGCCGTGCAAGGACATTCACCCCTGCCGGGACTCTCCGGCGGGGGTGAAATCGTAACAGGGAAGGGCGGTAAGCGCTTTTTTCCGGGCGGAGCCGCATTGCTTTTCGGCTGCCGCTCCGTGCGGGGCGGAAAAGGGGTCAGAACAGCCCGGCGGCCCATTGGCGGAATACGGGCCAGATGGCGGCTGCGGTGTGGACGAACATGCCGATTGCGGCGGCCAGTTTCAGACCCGTGCCCGCGACGAACGAAAGGAACGAGCCGAATCCGACGAGCAGCGCCTTGCCAGGATCGGTGCGGTCGTTGAGCAGCTCGCCCAGCACGGCGCCGAAAAACGGGCCCAGCACGATGCCGAACGGCGGGAAAAGGAGAAATCCGGCGAAAACGCCGATCGTGGCGCCGATGGCTCCGGCGCGCGAGCCGCCGAAGCGGCGCGTCATCCAGGCCGGCAGGAAATAGTCGGCCGCGCTGACGGCCAGCGTGATGAAAAGCCACAGCCACAGCGCCTGCGCCGAAATTTCGGCGGATGCGGTCAGACGAATGCAGAGCAGGCCGGCATAGCTGAGCACGACGCCCGGAACGGCGGGGACGATGCAGCCCGCGATGCCTGCGAGGGAGAGCAGGAGGGCCAGAACGGAGAACAGCACGTCCATCGGACCTCGCCGGTTATTTCACCAGACGGTTGGTGGCCGTGTCGGGGAAGACGATCCAGGGGCGGAACTCTTTGGCATCCTCGAAATCCATGAGGGCGTAGGAGGCGATGATGACCACGTCGCCGACCTGGACCTTGCGGGCCGCGGCGCCGTTCAGACAGATGCAGCCGCTTTCGCGCGGACCCTTGATGACGTAGGTCTCGAAACGCTCTCCGTTGTTGATGTCCATGATCTGGACCTTCTCGCCTTCGATGATGTTGGCCGCCTCCAGGAGCGCTTCGTCGATGGTGATGCTCCCCACGTAGTTCAGGTCGGCCTGGGTGACCGTCACGCGGTGGATTTTCGATTTGATGACTTCGATCTGGAATTTCATTATCGGATACGGATGTTGTCGATCAGACGGATCGGACCGGCTTCGACGGCGATGCAGCCCTGGATGCGGGGCGCATCGCTCCATGCGGCGACCTCCTGCATCGTCAGCGCGTCGACCGACTGGTAGTAGATCGTTTTCAGCAGCGGCTCGCGGTCGATTTCGGCCGTGACCCAGGCTTTCAGTTCGGCAGGCGAAAGCGAGTGCGATTTCTCCGCGGCGGCCCGCAGCGTGGCGTAGATGCGGGGCGCGGCGGCCCGGTGTGCGGCGTCGAGCAACTGGTTGCGCGACGAGAGGGCCAGTCCGTCCGTGTCGCGGACGATCGGGCATTCGACGATTTCGACCGGCAGATTCAGCTGCCCGACCATGGCGCGGATGACGGCGATCTGCTGGAAATCCTTCTCGCCGAAGTAGGCGCGGGCGGGACGCACGATGCCGAACAGCCGGCTGACGACCTGCGCCACGCCGTTGAAGTGGCCCGGACGCGTCGCCCCCTCCATCACCTTGTCGACCGTTCCGAAATCGAACTGCCTCGTGTCGGGCTCGGGATAGATCTCCTCCACCGAGGGCATGAGCACGAAATCCGCGCCCGCCGCTTCCAGCAGCCGTGCATCGGCTTCGGGGGTGCGGGGATAGCGGTGCAGGTCGTTGGGGTCGTTGAACTGCGTGGGATTGACGAAGACGCTCACCACGACCGTTTCGTTTTCGCGGCGTGCACGCTCCACCAGCGAACGATGGCCCGCGTGCAGCGCACCCATCGTGGGAACGAATCCGACGCCCTCCGGGGCTTTGCCGCCGAGGGCGGCACGGAGCTCGCCGACGCTTGTAAATACGTTCATTTCTTTTCGATTTGAATCGGGTAGCGCGGCAAAGGTAGAAATTCCGGAAGACAAAATGAAGCATTTTCCGCAAAAAAACGCTCGGCCGTGCGATTTGCCGAATTTTTGCTATCTTCGCACGAAACAATACCCGAACGACATGAAAAAAATCGCAGTTATGTCCTTTACCGCTTGCTTGTTCGCTTCGTGCGGCGGAGCGTCGCACGGCGAGGCTCCGTGGATCGTCGACCGTTTCGACGACATCAAGGTGATCCGCTACGAGGTGCCCGGATTCGAGGCTCTGCCCCTCGAACAGAAAGAGCTGATCTATTATCTGGCCCAGGCCGCCAAATGCGGCCGCGACATACTTTTCGACCAGAACTGTGCGATGAACCTTCCCGTGCGCCGCACGCTGGAGACCGTCTACGAAAACTATGCGGGCGACCGCACGACGCCCGAGTGGCAGGCGCTCGAAAAGTACCTCAAGAAGGTGTGGTTCGCCAACGGCATCCACCACCACTACTCCAACGACAAGTTCGTGCCCGAGTTCACGGAGGAGTACCTGCTCTCGGTCATCGAAACCATCCCCGAGGAGCGCTTCGGCGGCGAGCTCAACGCCTTGCGCGGCGAGGTCTGCGTGGCGATCTTCGACCCCGCGGCCTATCCCACGCGGCTCAACCAGCGGGCGGGCGACGATCTGCTGCTCACCTCGTCGAGCAACTACTACAAGGGCGTCGCGCAGGCCGAGGCCGAGCAGTTCTACGCTTCGATGGCCGCCGCCCGTGCGGGCGATCCCGAGCCGGTCTCCTACGGACTCAACTCCCAGCTGGTCAAGGACGAGCAGACGGGCGAGCTGCGCGAACGCGTGTGGCGAGTGGGCGGCATGTACTCGCCGGCCATCGAAAAGATCGTCTATTGGCTCGAAAAGGCCGAAGCCGTGGCGGCCGAACCGCAGAAGTCGACCCTCGCCGCGCTCATCGACTACTACCGCACGGGCGATCTGAAGCGGTTCGACGACTACAACATCCGCTGGGTGCGGGACACGCTCTCGAACGTCGATTTCGTCAACGGCTTCATCGAGGATTACGGCGATCCGCTGGGCCGCAAGGCGTCGTGGGAAGCCAACGTCAACTTCATGGACAGCACGGCCTGCCGCCGCACGCAGCTCATTTCGCAGAACGCCCAGTGGTTCGAGGACCACTCGCCCGTGGCTCCGGAGTACAAGAAAAAGAGCGTCAGGGGCGTCTCGGCCAAGGTCATCACCGTAGCCATGCTCGGCGGCGACTGCTACCCGGCCACGCCCATCGGCATCAACCTCCCGAATGCCGACTGGATCCGCAAGGAGTACGGCTCGAAGTCCGTCACGATCGACAACATCACCTATGCCTACGACATGGCCGCTCACGGCAACGGATTCAACGAGGAGTTTGTCCTGCGGGCCGAGGACCGCGACCGCATGGATCGCTACGGCAAGCTGGCCGACGACCTCCACACCGACCTGCACGAGTGTCTGGGCCACGGCTCGGGCCAGCTGGCTCCGGGCGTCGGGGGCGGCGAGCTGCGCAGCTACGGTTCGACGCTCGAAGAGACGCGCGCCGACCTCTTCGGCCTCTACTACCTGGGCGATCCGAAGCTGGTCGAACTGGGTCTGATCCCCTCGCTCGACGTGGCGTGGGCCGGCTACGCCAAATACGTTCTCAACGGCATGATGACCCAGCTCGCACGCATCGAACCGGGCAAGAACGTCGAGGAGTCGCACATGCGCAACCGCAAGCTGATCTGCGAGTGGTGCTACGAGCGCGGCAAGGCCGACAAGGTGATCGAGTGGGTCGAGCGCGACGGCAAACGCTACGTGGTGGTCAACGACTTCGCGAAGCTGCGCGAACTCTTCGGCGAGATGCTCCGCGAAATCCAGCGCATCAAGTCCGAAGGCGACTACGAGGCGGGCAAGGCCCTTGTCGAGCGGTATGCCGTGGAGGTCGATCCCGAGCTGCATGCCGAGGTGCGTGAGCGCTACTATGCCCTCGGCATCGAGCCCTACGGCGGATTCGTCAATCCCGATTACGAGCTCGTCGAGCGCGACGGCAAGGTGGTCGACGTGAAGATCGTCTATCCGGCCGACTACGCCGCCCAGATGATGGACTATTCGAAAAACTGGTCGTTCCTGCCGTTGAAGAACTGACGGTCGGCGATGCCTTCCGAAGCGGCGCGGGCGCACCTTACAGAAAGGTGCGCCCGCGTCTTGTCGGTCCGGAAATCCTCCGGTCAGAGTTTCTCGTCGGAGCCGTTGTCGATGGCGAACGTCGAGACGATCACCTGTTTTTCGTCGACGTTGTTGGGGTTCGAGACGATCACGCCGTATTCGCCCGTCGGGCGTTTGTCGAAAGTCAGCCGGTAACTGCTTTCGCCGTATTTCGAGGCGGTGAAAGGCAGATACTCCATCGTGTTGGAGCTTACGCTGAAACTTCCGACGGCCGAGATCACCGCCGAACGGCTCTTGCCGGATGCCTTCATGCGGAAGACCCTCACGATCGACATGGGGTCGGCCTTGTTGTCCTTGGCGCGCACGATCAGCTCGACGGGCCGGGAGCCGTCCATGCGTACGGCAGCCGCATTGCCGTCGATGACCACCTTGGTCTTTTGCTTGCTCGCCGCGAATCCGGCGATGTAGACGCCCGCTCCGGTCTTGATGCGCACGTTGTGCTTTTCGAGTTTGCGGGCCGAACCGTCGGGGAACACGCTGACGACCTCACCTTCGAACTCGGGCTCGAGAGTTTGCGCCGTCACGAAATTTCCCCTCCCCGAAATCAGGGCTCCGAGAGTCAGCAGGAGAAGGATTTTTTTCATGATAGTTGGGAATTAGAGTTATCGACGACAAAAATAGCGTTTTTTCGGAAAGATCGTCCGTTTCGGCTCCGGTTTTTCCCCCCCCCCGAAAAAACGGAAAAAACGGGCCCGGAACGCGTTTTTTCGGTGCGGGTGCGACAAACGAGGGGCTGTCCGGAATGCCGGACAGTCCCTCGGCCGGGATCGGCGGGAAGTCACTCCGCCACCTCTTCGAACTGGTCTTTGCCCACGCCGCAGACCGGACAGACCCACTCGGCGGGAATCTCTTCGAACGGGGTGCCGGGGGCGATGCCTCCGTCGGGATCGCCTGTGGCCGGATCGTAGATCCAGTCGCAGACCGTGCAACGATACTTTTTCATCTTTTCACGTGTTTTGGTGCGTTATTGCCGCTCGTCGTCCGTGGACCGGTTGCCGCCGGGTGGGGTGAGTTCCCGCACCAGACGGTCGGCATCGGGACACGAGACGTAGAGCCGTTCTTCGTAAATGTCGACGATCTCCACGAAATGGTTCCATTCCGAGGCGTAGAGCCTGACGCGTTCGAACCGGCGCAGATCGATGAAATGGCCGTAGTAGCCGAAAAATCCGCAGCCTCCGAAAATCGGGACGACCCATTTGAGCCGGGCGTTGTCGACCTTGCGCACCGCGGCGATCTCGTTGCGGCCGATTTCGGTGATGTCGAGCAGGCAGCGGATCTCGACCTTGTCGTCGGTGACCACGATCCTGCGGGGGATCGAAAGCGCCATCAGGGCCACCAGCGCCACCACGAACGAGGTGAACCAGGCCGAGAGGTAACCGCCCTCGTAGAGGTGGTACAGAGCGCCGCCCAGCAGCGCGAAGACGATCAGATAGGCCAGCGTCCAGTAGAGCGTGCGTCGGTCGAAACGGTATTTGTAGGTGCTCTTCATCGTCGTTCGTTCGGGAAAACCGTCGGGTCGGATGCGCTGGCGGCGCAGGTGCCGGCCCCGGTGTCGTTTTCGGTGTCGGCCTCCTCCTCCCCGCGCATCCGGGATGCTTCGAGCAAGGCCCGTGCCACGACGAAGTCTTCCGGAGTGGTGATCTTGAGGTTCTGCCGCTCGCCCCGGCAGAGGAAGATGGCGTGTCCGCTGCGCTCCACGACCGAGGCGTCGTCGGTGAAGTCGGCGCAGCACTCCGCTTCGTAGGCCCGGCGCAGCACGTCGGCCCGGAAGACCTGGGGCGTCTGAACGATGCGCAGCCGACTGCGGTCAACGATGTGCGACTCCTCGCCGTCGGTTTGCCGGTAGGAGTCCACCGCCTCGACGACCGGAACGGCCGCACCGTGTTCGGCGGCCGCACGGACCGTGCGCCGGATGAGTTCGTCGGAGGTCAGCGGGCGCACTCCGTCCTGCACGGCGATCAGCTCGACGTCGCCGCCGAGTGCCGCCAGCCCGTTGCGGACCGAATGGAACCGTTCGGCGCCGCCCTCCGCTGTCGTATGAGGCGCGACGTCGAAACGTTTGCAGAGGTTGCGCCAGAACGGCAGGTGTTCGGCGGGCAGCACCGCGACGATCTGCGCATCGGGCAGCGCCCGTGCGAAGTTGCGGATCGTGCGGGCCAGAACCGGTTCGCCCTCCAGCAGGCGGAACTGTTTGGGGATGGAGCCGCCCATGCGCGCTCCGCGGCCTCCTGCCACGACAATCACTCCCGTGCGTCCCATCGTCTATTCCGTTCGGGAGCCGGCGGGTTGTGCGGCGGACGGTATTTCGAGCGAGTCGAGCTGCGTGATGCGCTCCTCGTCCTTCACCTCGCCGTTGAGTTCGGCGATGATGCGGTCGCGGACGTATTCGAACGCCGCGCGGTTCTCCTTGGCGATCGGTTCGGCCGGTTCCTGGGGAATTTTCAGCGGGTCGATGGGCGTGCCGTTGCGCCAGACGCGGTAGTCGAGGTGGGGGCCCGTCGAGGCTCCGGTCGAACCGACGTAGCCGATGAGCTGGCCCTGCGAGACGCGTTTGCCTTTGGCTATGCCTTTGGCATAGCCGCTCAGGTGCATGTAGCCCGTCATGAGGTTGCCCGCGTGTTTGATCTTGAGCGTGTTGCCGCCACCGCCGGCCCAGCCCTTGAACGTCACCGTACCGTCGGCAACGGCATGCACGGGCGTGCCTTTCGGGGCGGCGTAGTCGACGCCCGTGTGGGGCCGGTAGACCTTGTAGATGGGGTGTTTGCGCGCATAGGTGAAGCGCGAACTGATGCGCGAGTATTTGAGCGGCGCCTTGAGCATCTGTTTGCGCAGGCTGGCGCCGTCGGCCTCCCAGTATTGGATTTTGCCGTTCTGACGGAACGGAACGGCGTAATACTCCTTGCCGCCCTGGGTGAATTTGGCGCCCCAGATGCGGCCGATGCCGGCCCGCACGGTGTCGTCGATGAAGCGCTCGTCGTAGATCACCGTGAAGCTGTCGCCCTTCTGGATGCCGAAAAAGTCGACGGTCCACTGGTAGATGTCCTCCATCTCGGCGGCCAGGGCGTAGGGCAGGTCCTGCTCCATGATGGCGCCCCAGAGCGACGAGGAGATCACGGCGCTGCGTTTGGTGCGGCGCAGGAGGGTGGGTTTCGTGTCGCGGCGGACCGAAACCGAGTCGCCTTCGTGGAATCCGAAGACCACGTAGTCGGTCAGCCCCGTTTCGTAGGCCAGGAAATCGAGGTGGGGCGTGTTGAGCGAATCCTCGTGGATGAAAGCCGTATAGCGGTGTCCGGCCCGGATGTTTTTCAGCGGGAAAATCTCGCGGGCCGTGCGGTCGAGGCGGTCGACTCTCTGGGCCGAGATGCCGTAGCGGGCGAGGATGCGGCCCATGGTTTCGCCGGCGGCCACTTCGCCCGTTTCGAGGCGGTAAGCGTCGGCGTCGATGCCGTAGACGAGGTTCCGGGGCGCTTCGGCCTCCTCTTGAGCGCTTTCTTGTGTGGCGCATGCGCCGGCCGTCAGGAGCAGCAGCGCCGAAAACAGGTGCGATAATCGTTTCATAACCGATGTCAAAGATACGAATAAGCCGAGTGCAAAAGCAAATTTATTTGCATTTTGCCGAGGCGAAGTATCTAAGGCGAAGCCAAAGATACGAATAAGCGAGGGCAAAAGCAAGCGATAGCTTGATTATGCCGAGACGGAGTATCTTCGGCGCAGCCAAAGATACGAATAAGCGAGGGCAAAAGCAAGCCTGCCTGCATTTTGCCGAGGCGAAGTATCTTCGGCGCAGTCAAAGATACGAAACATAAAACCGGTTAGCG